>DASQIB010000188.1:0-5009 GCA_035631795.1 Gemmatimonadales bacterium
GTGCGCACGATCTCGCCGGACAGGAGCCACTGCTCCCGCCGCTCGTCCCACGCCTTGTCGGTGTCGAATGGCACCCCCAGGACGGTCGCGAGCATCGATGCGGCCAGATCCTCGGCGTACTCACCCGACGTGACCTCGTTCTGCCCGTAGCTGTGATGCTCGGAGATGTACCCGTGATGCGAGGCGTCCGCGGGCATGGCGACGCCGATCGATGCCGCCACGAGACGACTCGGCTCGTTGGTCGACGATTCGGCGATCACCGCGAACACGACCTGACCGGGCTTCATCAGCGACAGCCCTTCCTCCCGGTCGACGAGCTCGCACTGAGGTGGAAAGATCGAGCTGACCCGCACGAGGTTGAAGTTGGCGAGATGGGCGTCTCGCAGGGCCATCTCGAAGCTGGTGAGTTTTTCTTTGTGCCGACCGACGCCTTTGGTGAGAAAGGCCTTGGTGGGCACGAACATTCGCGATTCGATCAACCCGTCACCTCGCGCGTGCTAAAGGGTTCAGCTGCTGACAGCTCCGGCACACCCCGTAGATCTCCAACCGGTGGTGCTCGGGCCGGAATTCGACTTCCTCGGCCAGCAAGGCGATCATCCGCTCGAGGCGGTCGTTCGAGAACTCGGTCACCCGGCCGCACGAAGAACAGATACAATGCTCGTGCGCCTGGCCCGGCGCGAGCGGCTCGTACCGCTTGAAGCCCTCGCCGAACTCGTGCTCCTTGGCCAGGCCGGCCCGGACAAGCAGGTCGAGCGTGCGATAGATCGTCGCCGTGCCGACGGCCACCCCTCCCCGCTTCGCGACGCGCCGGCCGACATCGTCGGCGGAGAGATGCTCGCCCGCGAAGAAGACCGCCTCGGCCACGGCCAGCCGCTGCTGGGTCGCCGGCAGGTTGTGATCCCCCAGGTAGCGGCGAAACTCCTCGAGCAGCTTGGCGCCGTCAACCTTCATACCATACCGCTGGCCCCACCGCGACGGGGGGTTCCGAATCCCCGCTCCGCTCCGCGGCCGCCTGCATCACCCGGGCAATGACGTCGGCGGGTGAGACGCCCGTCTCCGTGATCTCGATACGCGACTGCCCCCGCTCCTTGCCGCGCACGATGAGCATGTAGCGCGCCGTATAGACGCGCAACCGGTCACCGGCGCCGCTGCCTTTGCACGCGACGACGGCCGTGCCCCATTCCCGCCCCTCGCGCTTCCACGGCCGGAACAGGTAGATCGTCTCGATCTCGGCGGGGGAAACGCGCTGCGCGAGCGCTTCCGCGAGCTTCGCCCACCCCGGCCCGCGCCCCGGCGTCAGGGTAGCGCGGTCGCCGGGGCCTGCGCCTGCTCCCATCGTTCCACGTAGAACCGCAGGACGTGCATGAAATCCTGGGCATTGGTGACCACGCCGTACGCCTGGTGGGTGCCCCGGTCCCGCAGCTTATTCACCACGAATTCCGTCTGGTCGACGCAGATAGTCGTGAGCGGCCGGAGGTCGTCCGGAGAGGGCGCGTCCACGAAGGCGGGCAGCATGTTGCCGACCGCGATGGCATGGAGCGCGGTGGCCACGAACACGGCGAAGGTCGTCTGCGCGGTGAATTGCCGCATCGCGTCCTGAGCGGCGAGCGTATCGGAGAGCACCTCGGGCAGGGGCCCGTCGTCGCGGATCGAGCCCGCGAGCACGAAGGGCACCCCCTGTGTCACCAGCGCGTGCATGATCCCCGATGTCACGAGCTTCGAGCGGACCGCCGCGGTGATGCCGCCGGCCCGCCGCACCTGGTTGATGGCCCGCATGTGCAGCGCGTGCCCGCCCTCGACGCCCTGGCCCGAGCTGGTCATGCCGAGCGTGGTGCCGAAGATCGCCGCCTCGAGGTCGTGGACCGCCACGGCATTCCCCCCGAAAAACGCCTGGACGTAGCCGTTCTGAATGAACCAGATCATGTCCTCGCGCGCCCGGGCGTGGACCAGCGCGGGACCGACCACCCAGAGAATCTTGCCACCGCGCTGCCGCTCCTCTCCCAGGAGCTGCGCCAGCACGCCGTAATCGACCGGCTTCTCGCGCGATACCTCGGACTGCATGAACCCGAACTCGTTGGCGCTGTGAGCGCCGCCGAGGAATCCCTCGGTGTGCACGTAGATGCCCTCGCTGCCATCCTCAGCGAGGCCGACCGCCACGAGCTGGCCCTTGCGCACGCGGCGCGGCTCGGTCACCACCAGGTCGCCGGCGGGATGGAGCACGATCACGCAATCCATGCGCGGCAGCCGCGGCCGGCGCCACGCGCCGCCCCCCCCGGCCCGCACATAGGTCGGAAGATTCGTGGTCGAGAAGAAGCGGTCGGGCAGGACGCCGTCCGCGGGCGCGGGCTCGAAACGGGCGTCTGGCGCGCTCGCGAACGGCGCGCCCTGGAAGTTGGGGGCGCGGTATTGGAACCGGGGCCGAGTCGTCACAGAGCGAGAAAGCTAATGCGGAATGCGGATTGGGGAACGTTACAGCTGCGACGCCGGATCACGATCCACGACCACGCCTCGTGCTCGCCGCCCGAGCGCCCGCACCACGCGTCCGATGGCCCGCGGCTCCGACGCCTTCACGAGCACGTGCCACCGCCACCGTCCTTTGATGCGCTCGATCGGGCACGGCGCAGGCCCGAGCACGCTGAGCACGCCTTCGAGCCGCTCCTGATTCATGCGGCCGAGCCAGGACGCCACCCGTTCGGCCGCCTTGCGGGCGCGGTCGGCGTTCGGGTGGGAGGCGACGAACCGCGCGAGCCCGACGTACGGCGGGTACGCGGGGTTCGGGGGTGCCCGGAGCGGCAGCTCGGCCGCCGCGAAGGCCTCCACCGAGTGGAGCGCCGCCGCGCGCAAGGCGTGGTGGTCGGGCACACGCGTCTGGACGTACACCTGGCCGCCCTTGGGACCGCGTCCGGCCCGCCCGGCGACCTGTGCCACCAGCTGAAAGGTCCGCTCGGCCGCGCGGAAATCCGGGAGGTGGAGCCCCGTGTCCGCATCCACGACCCCGACGACGGTCACGTTCGGAAAGTCGAGCCCCTTGGCGATCATCTGGGTGCCGAGCAGAATGTCGATCTTGCCCTCGGCCATGCGCGCCAGCACCCGGTGATGAGCCCATTTGGTGCTCGTCGTGTCGAGGTCCATGCGCGCGATGCGCGCTTCCGGGAATCGCAGGCCCACGAAGTGCTCGAGCTGCTGCGTCCCGAGACCTCGCATCCGCTGGGTGGTCGTGCCGCAGGCGCGGCACGCGGTGGCGACCGGCTCTTCGTGACCGCAGTAGTGGCACCGCAGGGCCGCCGGCGTCTGGTGGACGGTCAGCGCGATCGCGCAGCGGGGACAGGTGCGCACGTCACCACAGGCGGGACACTGGAGGAACGTCGCGAACCCACGCCGATTCAGGAGCAGGATCACTTGTTCCTTGCGGTCGAGCGCCCCCCGGACGGCCTGGTCGAGCGCCTCGCTCCAGGGCACAGCTCGGGCTTCCGGCACGCGCGGCGCGCTGCGGAGATCGATGACCGCCACGGGCGGCAACGGCCGCGCGCCGATGCGGTCGGGCAGCTCGAAGCGGGTGACGCGTCCCGTCGCGGCCAGGCGTAACGTCTCCAGCGAGGGCGTCGCGCTGCCGAGGATCACGCGTGCGTGCTCGAGACGGGCGCGCTCGAACGCCACGTCCCGCGCGTGGTAGCGCGGCGCGGTCCCTTGCTTGTAGCTCGACTCGTGTTCTTCGTCGATGACGATGGCGCCGAGGTGCTGCACGGGCGCGAACACCGCCGAGCGTGGACCCACGGCGACCCGCCGCTCTCCGTGCCGCAGGGCGCGCCACGCGTCGGCGCGCTCGCCGTCAGAAAGTCCCGAGTGGAGCACGGCGACCTGATCGCCGAACACGCCGCGCACCCGCGCCACCGTCTGCGGCGTGAGGGCGATCTCCGGCACGAGCAGGATGGCGCCCTGGCCCGTCGAGACGAGGGCGCGGAGGACCTCGAGGTAGACCAGCGTCTTCCCGGATCCGGTGACGCCCTGGATGAGTACGGGCGTGCCGGCCGCGGTCGCGAGGATGCCATCGACAATACGACGCTGGGCAGGCGTGAGCTCCGTCGGCGGCGGGGACGACAGACCGGCGAACGGATCTCGCGGGCGCGGCGTCTCCGTGTAGCGCGCGAGCCCCTGCTTCACCAGGCCGTCGAGCGCCGCGCTCGACAGACCGAGCCGGGTCACCAGGTGATGGACGGGTGACGAGCCGCCGATCGCCTCGAGCGCTTCGTATGCCACACGCCGCTTCGGAGCCCGCTTGAAGGCCCGTTCCCGCTCGAGGAGCGACGGCAGTGCCGCTGTGAGCGTCACGACCCGTTCGGCCTGCGCCGGCGGGCCTGCTGGCCGCTCGACGCTCCACAGGGAGCCCGGCAACAGTGCCCGCAGCGCGAGTCCATACGGCGTCCCGTAGTAACGGCTCATCCACAGGCCCAGAGCGAGGAGCGGCGGAGAGATCGCGGGCGCGCCCCCGTCCGGTGCGGCCAGGATGGGCTTCGCGGCGACGGCCGGCGCGGCGACGTTCACCGCGCCCACAACACCCACGACCCGCCGTCGTTGGACGGGCACGATCACGCGCGCCCCCGGTTCCACACGGGGTTGCAGCTCGGCGGGAACTTCGTAGGTGTAGGCGCGGGGGACGGGGACCGGAAGGACGACCTCGGCGTAGCGCGGCACAAGCCGGGGCTCGGCGCGATCGTCCGGTAGGGGCGCGGCATGCTGCGCCCCTACCGTCGCGCGGCTAGCCGTCTCGGCCACGTTCCGCCCGCCGTCGCACGCCCAGCCCTGGTCCGGGAGGAAGACGAATCTGCCCGCCATCGATCGTCGCGCCGGTGAACGGATCGTTGACGGTGAGTGCGGCACCATCCAGGTCCGCGGCGTCCACGAGCGGCGTGAAGTGCGCCGCGGCGGTGATGCCGAGCGACGTTTCGATCATGCAGCCGACCATGACGAGCATGCCGTGCGCGCGGGCCGTGGCGATCATCCGGAGCGCT
>DASQIB010000189.1:0-11853 GCA_035631795.1 Gemmatimonadales bacterium
AGTTGACCTACGCCTAGCAGCGCGGTGAAGGGCGATGGCCTGATGGTGACACCCTCTCGAAACGGGGGTCGGCAATGGCCCGCGACAAGGGCAAGAGCAAGGATCATCGAGGCACAAAGGGGCTCTACAAGAAGGGCTCGAACCCCTCGGACTTGCGCGAGCGGTACCGCGGCGACGCAGTGCACCCGCCCCCCCAGCAGAAGCCGCACGGGGCCCGGGAATACCTCGCGGACCGTCTCGACGGCGCACGGGATCTCTATCTGCTCGCCTTGGCGCTGGGAGTGCGCGGAGACGGAGTGACCCTGTTCGGTCGGATGATCCGGGAGGCCCGGATTCACTTCACCACCGTGATCGAGGAGTGTCGCATCGCTGGCCTCGACACGAGTGCGATCGCCGCGATGCTCGGCGAGGCGAACGAGGAGCTGGTGGACAGCATCAGGCCCGAGATCTGGGGACATTTGGAGCAACTCATCTCCCAGCGGCGCGAACATCTATCCCACGGGCCGCATCACCGTTCATTGGAAGGATGAGTTTGGGTTGCTGTTCGAGCTCGCGACCGGCCACCAGCGCAAGTGGCAGGCTGCATCGCGGCCCGCAAGGAGCCATGACCGCGGTCGTCAGATCGACCTACTTACTTGACGGTGAACGTCACCGTATCGGCGACCAACGGATTGAGGGGGATGTGCCGCCAGTCCGCCAGCACGGCGATGACCCGATGCGGACCAGGCTTGAGGGAGTCCAACACGAACTGCGTTTGCCCCCGGCCCAGGTGAATGATCCCGGGGGTGCCCTGCGGAATCGTGTCGTTGAGCCACGTCAGGTCGTGATCCACGAACAAATGGTGGTGTGCGGTGCCGGGTCGTTCCACGGTCGCGGGGACGATTCGCACGCCCGTCGCCCGGAGCTTGATGGTGACCGGTCCGGTCACGGTAGCCCCGTTGCGGGGCGACGTGATCTTCACGCTCACTTTGGCCTTCGCCTGACCCCGTGCGACCGGCGGCAATACGGCGCCCGTCGCCAGAGCGAGTACGATCGCTACGATCCGCGTCCTCACCGTTCGCCTCCCTTTCCCGAGCGAGCATCAGCCGAGACTGCGTGGATTCACCGGACCCGCCACAAACTACGGGTGATTCGCGGGGACGGACAGCCCTTCCAGACGGTCGCACGAGTAGTATGATGGAGACTTCGCAATCAAACGCCTCAGAGACTTGGAGGAGGAAGATGACCGCCAACATTCGTGTGATCGGCCTCGCGGCGGCCTTCACATGCATTCGCCTCGCGCCGCTGTATGGCCAGATCCAGCTTCAGTCGGTGAACCTGTCCGTGCTCGGCGGAGGCTACAACACCGTGCACAACGTCTTCAACCTTCAAACCGGCACGACGGACGACTTTAAGACCGGCTTCACGCTCGGCGGCAGCATCGGCCTCCAACTGCACAAATACGTGGAGCTCCGCGCCTCTCTGACGGGCGCGCAGACTCACCTTCGCGTGAACGGTGCCGAGACCGCGACGTACTTGAACCGCTACTACGTCGGCGTTGACGTGAAAGGTGAGTACCCACTGGCCGGCGGCATAACCCCTTATGGCCTTGCGGGCGGTGGCTTCGTGGTTCTCCATGAGAAGGGCGCGACGGCCGGCGACAAGACACAGGGCTTCGGCCACCTCGGTCTCGGAGTCGCACATTCGATATCCGGCGGTCTGTCGTTGTTCCTGCAGGCGGACGGCTTCTTCTACTCCTTATCCGGACTCACGAGCCCGGCGCTGAGTGCGTACTCGAGCGCACAGTTCGACGTGGCCTGGAACGCGGGGGTATCGTACCGGTTTTCGCTCTAGCCCGCGGAACCGGTAACCATTCTCCGTAGCAGGGCCGCACGTGCGCTTCGGCGTCCTCGCAGACACGTTCGCTCGACTCGAAGCCGGCTGGGCCCTACGCTCCTGACCGTCTATCCGGGCCAGAGCTTCATGCGAGGCATCGCGAGCGGCACCCGCGTCAGCGTCACCTTGGACGACGATACCGCGCTCGAGAACAATGGTCGGCACGTCCGCGCGGTGGTACCTGAGCTCACGCGCGCGGTGCAGGTGCAGAAGGGGGATCAGAACATCAACGTGAACGTCGTCGGGACGGCTCCGGGATACGCGCCCGTTCACAGTTACACCTTCACCACCGGGCGCATGTTCAGAACGAGCGAGAACGCTGCACGAAGGAGGCTCGCCGTCCTGGGGGCCTCGGTACCAGGGATGCTCAACGTAAACCCGGCCGGGATCGTCGGACAGGGCATCGTGATCCGAGGCATCGTGTTCGAGGCAATCGGCGTCTGTGCCGAGAAGGGCTCGCAGGGTTCATTCTTCAACCCGGACGAGCAGATCCTCATCCCCCTCCAGACGGTGGAGGCCCTCGTCCTCGCGTTGGCTGGCGGGCTCCTTGGCCTCACGAGCGGCGTGATAGGAGCCCTGGCGATCTCGAAGCTCGCTCACTGGAATACGCTGATCTCACCGGGCGCCGTGCTACTCGCGATTACCATCGACGCACTGCGGTATGAGTGACGCTGCCCAGGGCAGCAACGTGACCCCGAACGCACACGAGGTCGCGGGCTTCTCGGTCCGCTTCGGCGAGACGCCGTGCTCACGATCTGAGGTTCAACGTCCCAGCCGGAGGTGACTCGGTTGGTACACTGGAGCTCTCGACGCAGGTGACCAGATCGCTCGCGGACCCTTCGTTGGACCCGAGCCTTTGGTCTCCTCACCTCGTTTTCACAGTCTCCTTAGTCGATGCCGCCTAGCCTCTTCGGGGAGCAACCCGTCGGGAGGCCTGGTGCCAGCTACCATCACGCAGGAGGTCGGTGCGGGGCCGGTCGAGACCAGCCGGTCGGGCGCAAGTCCCGCTGATGGTCGCATCACGATCGAGACCGGGGCGCCCCCGGCTCGAGCGGCTCGGACCCTCGTCGAGCTGATCGCGAGAGAGAGCGCCCAACGGCGGCGCCATCGAGCAGTTCGCTGGGCTTTGGCGGTCGCCCTTCCGCTGGTTGCTGTCGCGACGTGGTTCGCACTGCGACCGCGCCCCGTGGCGTTCGCGGCCCGCTTCCGCACGCAGCAAGTGACGCAGGGGGACGTCGTGCGGGAGGTTACCGCGACCGGCAACGTCGAGGCGGTGACGACGGTGCAGGTAGGCGCCGAGATCTCGGGCCGGATCGCGACGGTCGCGGTGGACTACAATGACCGCGTCCGAGCGGGGCAGGTCTTGGCGCGGTTCGACCGCACCCTGCTCTCGGCCGAATTGGCCCAAACCGAGGGCGCTGTCGCCGCCGCGCGGGCGGCGGTGGAGCAGGCGAGGACTAACCGCGACAAAGCCGCGATCGACTCGAGCCGGACCGTCCAAGTGTGGGAGGTCAAGGGAGTCACGGATGCCGATCGTGACGCAGCGCTGAGCACGGCGCGCCTGGCCCGGCAAGCGGTCACTGCTGCGGAGGCGCAACTCGCGGCGTCGCAAGCAGCCGACGCCGTGGCCCGCACCAATCTGGACCACACCGTCATCCGGGCCCCGATCGATGGAATCGTCATTACCCGGAACATTGATCCCGGGCAGACGGTGGCCTCAGCCCTGCAAACGCCGGTCCTCTTCACCGTAGCCGCCGACCTCCGTCGGATGCAGGTCGTCGCCGCGGTCGATGAGGCGGACGTCGGCGAAGTGATCGTGGGTCAATCGGCCACCTTCACCGTGAGCGCGTACGCCGATCGCGTCTTCCACGGCGTTGTCACGCAGGTGCGCAACTCCCCGGTCATCGTCCAGGACGTCGTCACCTACGGCACGGTGATCGAAGTGGAGAATGCCGATCTCGCTCTCAAGCCGGGGATGACGGCGTCGGCCCACATCCGTATTGCGGCGACCTCGAACGCGCTCCGCGTGCCCAACGCCGCCCTGTTGTTCACCCCGCCCGGTCAGGCAGCAGTCACGACCGCCGGAGTCTGGCAGATCGCGGGTCAGACGCTACGACGCGTGAGCCTTCGCCCCGGCATCTCCGATGGCGAGTTCACCGCAGTCGCTGCGGGAGATCTCGCGGGCGGAGCGTCAGTGGTGGTTGGGCTTACGCCTCAGGGGCGTGCGGCCTTTGGCAGCGAGCACTGAGACCCGGGCGCCCCGCGCGCGCGGCGCGGCCCCGCTGCTCTCCCTCCGTGGGGTGACCAAAGTGTACGGAGAACAAGATGCGGCGGTGCGCGCCCTCGACGGCATCGACCTCGACGTGAGGCGTGGCGAATTTGTCGCCATCACCGGTCCCTCGGGCTCGGGCAAGTCCACCACGCTATCGATCCTCGGGTGCCTGGAGCTCCCGAGTGACGGCGAATACCGGATCGAGGACACCCCCGTCCAAGACCTGTCGGCCGACATCTTGGCCGCGCTGCGGAATGCGCACTTCGGATTCGTGTTTCAGACCTTCAATCTCCTGCCGCGCACGTCGGCGCTCGAGAACGTCGCCCTGCCGCTCGTCTACGCCGGCGTGAGCGCCCGAGACCGGCAACGGCGGGCTCTCACGGCCCTCGCCGCCGTGGGCCTCGGCGACCGCCCCGGCGCCCACCCTAATCAGCTGTCGGGAGGGCAACAACAGCGCGTGGCCATTGCCCGCGCCATCGTGAACGAACCCGAAGTGCTGTTGGCGGACGAGCCCACCGGGAATCTGGACTCCAAGATGGGTGCCGAGATCATGCAGCTCATCACTCGCCTCAACAGAGAACGGGCGATCACCGTGCTCATGGTCACGCACGACGCGACCTGGGCCGACTACGCGGCCCGCCAGGTCCTGTTCCACGACGGTCAAATCGCGGCCGATCGGCGCCGGGCGGGACCGTGACCCTGCGCTCCACGGCGTCGCTCGCGCTCTCCGCCCTGTTGCGAAACAGGATGCGGTCGGTCCTGACCGCGCTGGGTATCGTGATCGGCGTCGCCGCAGTGGTAATGATGCAGGCCATGGGGAAAGGAGCCGCCGCGTACGTCGGCGAGGCCATCTCCGGCCTCGGCAGCGACATGCTGCTCGTGACCCCAGGGGCCTCGGGGCGCAGCTTCGGCGGCCAGGCGCTGGGTGTGCCCCTCTTCACCCCCGGCGACCTCGCAGCCCTGGGCCGGGAGGCGCACGACGTCGTGCAGCTGGCGGCCGCCAACGTTCGCGTGCTCCAGGCCATCGCCGGAGCGAACAATCGCACCACGAACGTGGGCGGTGTCACGACAGGATACTTCGAGATTCGTCAATGGGGCGTCAGTCGGGGTCGGCTGCCCACGGCGGACGACGACCGCAGGGCCGCGCCGGTATGCGTGTTGGGGCAGACGGTCAATGATGCGCTCTTCCCGAATCAGGATCCGGTCGGGAGGGAAGTCCGCGTCCACGGCGTGCCTTGCCGAGTCATCGGTGTCATGGAGGCGAAGGGAGCCGTCTTTGGCGCCGACCGTGACGATGTCCTGCTGATGCCGTATTCCACATTCACCCGCCGGATCGCGGGCGGCGATCGGCTCGCCTACATTTTCGCAGCCGCGGCCTCGAGTGACCGGCTCGACGATGCCAAGGCCGAGATCACGGCGATCCTACGCCACCGCCGCCACATCGCGCCCGGCGACGTGGCGGACTTCAATGTGCTGGACCCGCGCGAGATCCAAAGTCTCCTGTTCACCGTGACCGGTGTGCTAACTCTGCTGTTGGCCGGGGTCGCCGCGATCTCGCTCGTGGTGGGTGGGATCGGCATCATGAACATCATGCTGGTGTCGGTGACCGAACGGACCCGGGAGATCGGCGTGCGGCTCGCCGTCGGGGCCCGGGCGGGGGACATCCTGAGACAGTTCCTTGTGGAAGCGACGACACTCTCAGCGCTCGGGGGATTAATCGGCATCGGCGTGGGTTTGGCGGGCGCTTACGGAGTCTCCCGACTGATTCACCTACCCTACGTCATGCCAGGATTCGCGATCCCCATCGCTTTCGGGGTCTCGGCCCTGGTCGGCGTAGCGTTCGGGGTCGGCCCCGCTCGGCAAGCGGCGCGATTGAACCCCCTTGCGGCCCTCCGCTACGAATAGGATATGGCGCGCGAGGGAAGCCATCCTGCCACTTCTTGAATCATGTAGAGCGGTACGGTGAGAACCAACGCGGCCTCACCGGCGCCGCCGGGCCTTGCCGCGGCTCCTCGCCGCCCGCTTGGCCGGCCGTCGAGACTCCTTGAACCTGACGGGTACGACCAGAACCGATGTGGGAAGCTCGGTCACGAGTCGCTCCGTCGTGCTCCCTACGAGGAGGCGATCTACCCATCCCTTGCCATGTGATCCCGTGACGATCACATCGGCACCCCAAGCTCCGGCCTCCTCCGCGATCGTCTCCGCTGGGAAGCCCTTGCGAACCACGCGGTCTTGCGTCGGAACCTGCCTGAACGTCGCTGCAAAACGATCGAAGAGCTCGCGCGAGCGCTGTTCATACGCGGGCTCATCCCATTGATCGGGCGCCAAGGAGGTGAGGCGGACGGGCTCCACCACGTGGAGTAGGCGCAACCGGGCGTCAAACAGACTGGCGAGCCGCTCCGCCGCCTGAACGGTAGGCTTCGAAGCCGTCGACAGATCCACGGGGGCGAGCACTTTGCTGATCGACGCGGCTGAATGCCCGACGACGAGGAGCGGGACGTCCAACGTACGGACGAGATAGTGCGCGGTGCTGCGTCCCAGTCCCCGGGCGAGCGCTCCGTGTTGCTTGCCGCCGAGCACCACCAACTCGGCGTGTCGCTTGCGGGCCACTTCGGCGAGAATGAACGGGGCCGGGCCGGTCGCGACCTCGAGACGCTGCACGGCTGCCGGCGGCACTACCTGCTCCAGCGCCCGGCCGATCTGCGCCCGTGTCGAGCGCAGGATCTCGTCCTGTAGCCCGGCCGAGTAGACCGGCATCGTCTCAATGCCGACGACAGGGGTGAACGCGGGGATCAGCGGTACGGCATGCACCGGGATGAGCGGAGCTCGCGCTGCACTCGCGATCTTGGCTGCTAGCTCCGCGGCCCGGAGCGACTCGGGTGTCCCGTCGACGCCGACGATGATGGGGTTCCACCTCATGAACCGATCTCCTCACTCAGAGAGCACTGGGATACGTTTCAGGCACCTCTCCGCGCTCCCACAGCCCCGTTCGCTCCAGGGGCTCGACGGCCCGGGTGCGGTCGTAGTACAGGACAGCATCGAATTGCCGCGGCAGGGCGGCATGAAAATAGTGACTCATGCGTTCCGTCTCCGGGCGGTAGACGACGCCGATCGCCCGCTCGAGACGGGGCGCGTCGAGCCACGTGACTCTCGACGGCGACGTAACGAGATCCAGGAGCAGGTTGCCAATACCGCTCTCGTGCAGGAGGGCCTCGTAGCTGCCCGGTAGTCCGGGACGGACGACCTTACGCTCGGCCGGCTCGTCCCAGTCGGACGCGGCGGTGACTGTTCCCTCGTACGTGAGGAACCCCACGAGGCGCGCGTGCCTGCCGTATCGCTGCCGCACCAGCTGCCCGACGTTGAGCTCCCCACCGGCCCCCATCTCGGTAGCCCGCGCATCACCCAGGTGGGAGTTATGCGCCCAGAGGACGACCTTCTCCTGCCGCCCGCGAGCCGCATGGAAGCCGACCAGGGCATCCAGGGTCTCGAACATGTGCTGATCTCGCAGGTTCCACGACGCGACGCGGCTCCCGAACATGGCGCGGTAGTAGCGTTCCGCGTTCCTGACGAGCCGGGCGTTCTGCTCGGCGAAGAAGAGATCGTCGGGCGCTACGCGCCCGTCGCGCTGCACATAGTCGGCCGCCGAGCGGCGGAGCTCCGTGAGCTGCTCGACGACGGCGGTCTCGCAGGAGGGCGCGAGGCCCAGCCCCGCGGCGTAGCCATATGCTTGCGGATCAGACCCGAAGTGCTCGAAGCAGCCGTAGCGGCGCCGGGCTCGATCGGCCGCCTCTGGATCGACCACACGAAGGTATGCCAACACCGCCTCGATCGAGGCATGCAGACTGTAGAGATCCAGGCCGTAGAAGCCAACTCGGTCACCCTCCGGCAATGCGTCGTTGTGCGTGCGGAGCCACCCCACGAAATCCAGGACATCGGCGTTCCGCCACATCCATTGAGGGAACCGCCGGAAGCCGTCGAGGGCGTCCTCCGCGTCGGCATCGTCGTCGCGGCCGCGAACGTATCGATTCACCCGGTACGCTTCCGGCCAATCGGCTTCCACGGCCACAGAGCTGAACCCCGCTTCTCGAATCAGCCGCTTAGTGATTTCCGCACGTATGCGGTAGAACTCGTGGGTGCCGTGTGATGCTTCACCGATGAGGACAAAGCGCGCGTTCCCAATGCAGGCGAGTAGCGGGTCGAAGTCCTCGGGTCTGCCGACCAATGGATGCGCTGCCTCGCGGAGCTCCAACGCGGGTGCGCGCGTGATGGTTTCGAGCATGGGGGCCTCCCTATTCGCGCGTCGTCCGGACGGAGTCCGGTCGGCTCGGGGGCCGAGACCGTCCCGGCGGGAACGAAGGCATCTCACGATCCATGGCGGCCAGATTCTTCTGGTAGACCTCGTGCAGGATTCGCGTGATCGAGTCCCGATCGGCTTGGGTCAGATGGACGTGTGAAGCGAGCACCCAGCCCATCAGGCCAGGGGTGTTGTCGAAAAACGATCGCAGGCTCACGCCGTAGCGGTTCAGCACGTCGGCGTAGGCGAACGTGAGATCGGGGCCCACGTCGGTCGCCGCCTTGATGCCCAGGGCCGCGATCGCGTGACATTCCGGACAGCCACGCTCCACGAAGATGGCGGCACGAGGATCGCCCATGGACCCGCTGCCTGTGTCGGGCGTCCATTGCATGGCACCCCGGCTCCCATGCCTGCCGAGCCCCCCCGCGAACACCGCGACTGTTACGAGGGCCGACGCGACCAGCGCTGCGACTCTCCTCGAGGTCATTGGTGCGACGCTCTCTCCTGCGCGCGGCTCAACGCGTGCCACCCCACGATGCCATCCCAGATTTCTTGCGCCGTCTCGGCGAACCAGAACAGCTCGCGGTCTTCCGCCTCGATGGCGCCCTCGCCGACGAGAAAGTCCACATCAAACGCCCGGCGCCAATAGCGCTCGCCGACCAAGACCACGGGGATCGGCTTGATCTTGCGGGTTTGAATCAGCGCGAGCGTCTCGAACAGTTCGTCGAAGGTGCCGTACCCGCCCGGAAACGCGACCAGCGCGGTGGCCCGGAGCAGGAAATGCAGCTTGCGTACCGCGAAATAGTGGAACGAGAAGCACAGCTCGGGCGTGATGTAGGGGTTGGGATACTGTTCGTGCGGCAGATTGATGTTGAGCCCGATGGACTTGGCTCCCGCATCGAATGCGCCGCGGTTGGCGGCCTCCATTATGCCCGGGCCCCCGCCCGTCAGGATCACCGGGCGATAATCGGGTGGCGCCCCCTCGGCCGCGCTCACCAGCCGTCCGAACTCGCGCGCCACGTCGTAGTATCGACTCTTCGTGAGGACGCGCTCCGCGATGCTCAGCCGGCGCGCGAGTTCGGGATTCCCGCCGTCCGCCACCAGCGCTGCCCGCAAGTGCGCGACGTTCCGCCGCGCGGCTGCGGGCTCCGCGATTCGGGAACTCCCCAACACCACGATCGTGGCCCGGATGTCGTGGTCTTCGAGCAGGAGCTCGGGCTTCAGGTAGTCGAGCTGCAGTCGCAGTCCACGGACCTCGTCGCGATTGAGGAACTCGACATCCCGGTCGGCCTCGCGGTAGCTCGGACTCTCGAGAATCGCTTGCACCCGTCGCGGCGCCGTGGCGTCTTCCTCGGCCGGTTTCGGCCGATGCCACGGCAGGGGCTCGCGGCGGTCGCGCGGGTGCGCCGGGTGGGGGATCCGAGCGGTTGTGGTCAAGGCCCGGTCGTGGGTCGACCCGCCGCCACAGGTTCGACCTCCAGATAATCGTCGACGGCCGCCACGCCGGGAGCGGCCCACGCTGCGGCGAGCGCGGCCTCCCGCTCCGCCCAAGAGTGAACCCGACCGCGCAAGAGAACCCTGCCCCGATGGGCTTCGACGTCGATCCCCTTCGCTTCGACGTCCGCGCTTCGTTCCAGGGCCGCCCGAATGCGCGCCCGCACCCCCTCGCGCGCCCCAAGGTCTTCGCCCGCAGCAGGAGGCCTGACGGTGATCAGATTGGTCACGCCCCTCACCCCGGTCAGGCGATGGACCGCCTCTTCAGCGGCCGTCCGCTGGAACTGCCAGTCTACGACGCCTTCCAGTCGCACCCATCCATCGGAGACGGTGGCTCGAATCTTCTCGTGCGGGACCAGCACATCCCACTCCAGGAGTTCCACCACGGCCTCGGCGAGCGCGGGATCCGTGCGCTCGTGCTCCATTGGTACCTTGACGTCCGCATCGTTCACGACGACGTGCACGCCTTTCACTCGCTTCACGGTGCGCTCGGCCGCAACCTTTTGGGCATAGCTCTTGACCATCCCGGTGAGCGTCACGACGCCGTCATGGCCCACCGTGACGTCGAGCTGAGATCCGCCCAGCTTTGGCTCCCACTCCAGTTCATCCAGCAGTTGGCCGCGCAACGCCTGCTGCTGGACCGTGATTTCCCGCTCTTTAATGACTGGCATCGGATGCTCTCCCCTCGGCGTGGTCGCTTGTCCGTACTAAAGGATCACCGGGGTGTGTGAAGAGTCTCTGAAATCCGTCGGAAGAGGGGTTCGAAGCCTTTCCTCACGTGTGCTGTAGGTGGACGGAGCCGGCCGCCCGGACACGCAGGAGGCCAATCGCCAGAACCGCGACCCACAGCATGTACGCGCCGATGTTGATGCGCTCCCACACCCCAATCAACGGCGTCGGCAGATTCGCGGAGATCCCGGGGCTCACCATTCCGGTCAGGGCGCCGAACAGCAGGAGGATCACCGCGGTCGCGATGGAATAGCGGCGGAATCGCTTGCCGAGGGCCGCTGCGCCGAATGCAATCGCGAGCAAGAAGAGAAGACTCGTCACTATCGCCCAAACGATGTGCAATTTATCGGTCAGCGTTCCTCCACCCATGGCCAGCACTTCACGCTGGTGCATCGGAGGCCAAGCGAGGCCGATGACGGCCTGCGCGATCATCACGCCTCCCACGATCCTCAGCGGTCGGCTGTGCCCGGACCGCCACACACCCCAGCCGAAAGCCATCACCAGCAGCGAGTACACCGTGGCGAGTGCGACCCACAGGCCCCTGGTCGGAGCGCCGATGGCGGACAGCTCGCTGACCGTTTGAGAGATGGAGCTGTAGCCCTGGTACACCACGGCCGCGATCACATTCATGGCGGCATAGAGCACCGATGCGGCCACTCCGCATGTGAGCAGAACTTTGCGAGTCATGGTGCGGCGCCGGATGCCGCCACCGTGATGGCGTTTCGCGCCTCGCCCTCGGCGCGCCGTTTCAGGCCGTTGAACTGACGCGTCTGCATGATCCAGGTGGAGGGCTCAACCATGAGAAAGCCGACGATGCCCTGCAGCCACTTGGGTCGGAACGCCCAGTAACCGCTGACAACCAGTCGGGTACGGTCGCCCGGCAGCCGCTTCAGTAGGAAGGCCCAGAGCGAGTCGCTATAGAAGCGGGGCAGGATGCTCCTCGGGTCGAACCGCCGCCCGCGCAGGTCGACCGACATTCGCAAACCCAGGAAGCGCTCCGGCTCGAGAACCGCGACCTCCCACCACACGCTGCCGTCGGGGACTGAGGGCATGTGGTGCCCGACCGAGATGTCCTGCCACTCGGGGTGTATCCGCTCCGCACTGCGCCGGCCCCAGGGACGCCAGTAGTCCCACGTGTACCAGATGGCGCGGTCGACCCCCATCTGGACCAGCCACGGCCAGACCGCCG
>DASQIB010000190.1:0-9440 GCA_035631795.1 Gemmatimonadales bacterium
CGTGATCTGCGAGACGCTCGACCTGGACGGGGTGGTGTTCGAGCCGGCGCATTATTACACCGCCGCGCTCGGCCAGCACCGCCTGCGCTTTCTCGAGCCGGAGGATCAGGCGCGCTTCGAGGCGCTCCGCGAAGCCGTCGCCGGAATGAGCCTCGCCGACGCGGATCGGGCTATCGCCGACGGACTGGTCGTGCAGGCGGAAACCGGAGAGCCCGTCCGCTGGCGGCCCGCCCCGATGGTGGTCCCGGTGAGTGGGCTGCTGAAAGCGCTGGTCGGTGGCCCGAGCTACGAGCGGGCGCTCGACGCGGCCCGCGGTGGCCTGCGGTTGGCTACGGTGTGAACACGTCGACGGCGTCGCTCTGCGCGAAGTTTGGTCTCGGCCCGCCGCCGATCACGTAGAGCGTGTCTCCGACCGCGGCGGCCGCGAGCCCGTGTCGCGCGGTCGGGAGAGCAGGAGCGGTCGCCCAGCGATCGGTGGCGGGGTCGTACACCTCGTGGTTCGCGAAGACCGCGTGCCGAGCCTCGCCGCCCACGACGTCGATCTTTCCAGCGACGACCGCCGCCGCGAGCCCGCCCCGCCGGCTCGGCATCGGAGCGCGCCGACTCCAGCGATCCGTCATCGGATCGTAGGCCTCTACCACGTCGTAATTCCGCCGGGAGTCGAACGGTCGCCCGCCGATCGCGTACAGCACGCCGTGCACCGCCGCCGCGGCGAGATGATCACGCGGCGTGGGGATCGGCGCGGCGTCGCGCCAGCGATCGGTGGCGGGATCGTAGATCGCGGTTGCGGCGATGAGCCGCCTGCCGGCGCTCCAGCCGCCGACGATGATGAGCTGGCCGTTCACGACCCCTACCGCGGAGGCTCCGCGTGGCGCCGGCAGATTGGCGCGCGGCTCCCAGCGGTTTCCGTTCTCTCGGTAGAGCCAGAGCGTGCTCACGGGCACGAACGTTCGCTCCGCCAGCCCACCTACCGCGTACAGCGTGTCGCCGACGACGGCGAGGGGCATGTGGTGGCGCGGGAGGGGAAGGTCAGCGATCCGTTCCCAGCGATTCGCAGCGGGGTCGTAGCGGTACGCGGCCGCCGTCGGCCGGCTGGAGCCGTCTATCCCTCCAGCGACGTAGATCTTCCCGTGCAGCACGGCGGCGGACAGTTCCTGCATCGGCTCGGGGAGGGGCGCGGCGCTGGACCAATGCCCGTCACCCGAGAGGAGGGAAGCGCCGAGAAGGAGTGGGAGGGCGGCTCGCATCAGGCGGCGAACGCCGCCGCGATGATCCGCGCCTGCTCCACTTGATGCGCGGCGGGATAGCCTTCCGCCGGGCTCGAGCGCTCGGGACGCGCGATGGCCTGCAACGTGATGGCGGGCTGCACGAGCTCGCGCAGCTGGGGCAGCATGAACTTTTGCGGTCCCATGTTGCGCGGCTCCTCCTGAACCCATACGATCTCCTGCAGGTTGGGATAGCCCCCGACCAAAGTGGCCAGCTCTTCCCGTGGGAAGGGATACATCAGCTCCACGCGTCCGATCGCGATGTGGCCGGCCTGCGCCCGGGCGGGCGCGAGCGTCAGGTCATAATAGACTTTGCCACTGCACAGGATCAGGCGGCGCACGCCGTCGCGGCTCTTCGCGGCCGTGCGATCGTCGAGCACCGGCTGGAACCGCCCGCCCGTCAGCTCCTCGAGCTTCGAGCTCGCCTGCGGGAGCCGCAGCAAGCTCTTCGGCGTGAACAGCACGAGCGGACGGAGCTCCGCGTGCCGCGCCTGACGTCGCAACAGATGGAAGTACTGCGCCGGCGTGGTGCAGTTCGCGATCCGGATGTTCCCTTCCGCGCCGAGCGCGAGGAAGCGCTCGATCCGGGCGCTCGAATGCTCCGGTCCCTGTCCCTCGTAGCCGTGCGGCAGCAGCAGCGTGAGCCGCGACGTCTGAGCCCATTTGGCGAGCCCGGCGATGATGAACTGATCGATGACCACTTCACCGCCGTTCGTGAAATCGCCGTATTGCGCTTCCCACAGCACGAGCGTTTCGGGCGCGGCGGCGGCGTACCCGTACTCGAAGCCGAGGCACGCGAACTCGGAGAGCGGGCTGTTGTGGAGCTCGAACGGAGCACGCGCGCCCGGGAGGTTCTGGATCGGCGCGTAGCGGCGCCCGTCCGTGGCATCGTGCAGAACGAGGTGACGCTGGCTGAACGTGCCCCGCTCCGTGTCCTGTCCGGTGAGCCGGATCGCGGTGCCCTCGCCCAGGAGCGATGCGAACGCCAAGGCCTCCGCGTGGGCCCACTCGATCTGACCTTCTTTCAGGGCGGGGCGGCGCCGCTCGAGCTGCTTCAGGAGCTTCGGGATGACCGTGAAGCCGTCCGGAACCTGGAGGAGCTGCTCGTTCAACGTGGTGAGCAGCGGCGCGGCAACCGCCGTCTCGGGCTCCGGGGGCGCCGTTTGCGCGCCGGAAATCCGCTGGGGCTCCTCGCCCGCTCCCTCTTCGCGCAGATGCGCCTTGAGCGACTGCTGAATGTCGGTGAGACGCTGGTACATCTGGTCGGCTTCCGCCGCCGCTTGGGACTCCTGCAGCACGCCTTCGCGCACCAATTGGTCCGCGTAGCGTTGGCGCGCCGTGGGAGTCTGCTTGATGCGCTCGTACATCAGCGGCTGGGTGTAGGCCGGTTCGTCGCCTTCGTTGTGGCCGTGCCGGCGATAGCCCACCACGTCGATCACGACCTCACCGTGGAATTTGTCGCGGTACATCATGGCGAGGCGCGCCGCCGCAAGGCATGCCTCCGGATCGTCCGCGTTCACGTGAATGATCGGCGCGTCGAACCCCTTGGCGAGGTCGCTCGAGTAGTCCGTGGAGCGTCCTTCCTTGGGATCCGTGGTGAAGCCGAGCTGGTTGTTCGCGATCAAGTGGATCGTGCCGCCCGTGCTGTAGCCCTTGAGTCGCGCGAGGTTGAACGTCTCCGCCACGACCCCCTGAGCCGCGAAGGATGCGTCGCCGTGGATCAGCACCGGAAGCGCCACCGACCCGTCGTGGATCGCCTCCTTGCCCCGGCGATTGGTCTGATTGGCCCGCGCCCGGCCCTCCACGACGGGATTCACCGCCTCGAGATGACTCGGGTTCGGCGTGAGCGTGATGTTCACCGGCTTGCCGGCGGCGGTTTGATATACACCGTCCGCGCCGTGGTGGTACTTCACGTCACCCGTACCGCCCTCCGGCGTGAGGGTTTCCTCGACGTGCCGGCCGCCCTCGAACTCCGCGAAGATGGTCTCGTAGGGGAGCCCCACGATGTGCGCGAGCACATTGAGCCGGCCACGGTGCGCCATGCCGAGCACGAGGCGTCTGGCGCCGCTCGCGCCGGCCCGCTCGATCGTCTCATCGAGCATCGGCACGAGGACGTCGAGCCCTTCGATCGAGAACCGCTTCTGGCCCAGGTAGGCCTTGTGCAGGAACCGCTCGAGCGTTTCGACCGCGGTCAGGCGCGCGAGCAGCTTGCGCTTTTGTTCCGGTGTGAGCGGCTTGCGATGCTCGCCCGATTCGATCACCTGGCGGAGCCACACGCGCTCCTGATGGCTGCCGATGTGCTCGACTTCGTACGAGATGGTCCCACAGTACGTCGCTTGCAGGCGCGGATAGGCCTCGGCGAGTGTCCGACCCGGTACGTAGACCCGGAGGACGTCGGCTGGAATGCGCGCCATGATCTCCGGCGTGAGCCCCAGCGGGCCGGGATCGAGCGCCGGATCGCCGGGCGGGTCGGAGCCGAGGGGATCGAGCCGTGCCGCGAGATGGCCGAAGTTGCGGATCGCCTTGACCAATGCCATTGCCGCGGCGACATGCTTCAACTCATCGGGAGCAGGGAGCCGGGAGCTGGGAGCAGCCGGCGCAGCGGAGGGTACCGCTCCCTGCTCCCGGCTCCCTTTCAAGTTCAAGCTCTCGAACACCGCTTCGTAGAACCCGGCGGCTCCCTGCAACAAGTCATCGAGCCGCCGCAAAAACATCCCCGACTCCGCACCCTGGATGATCCGATGGTCATAGGTCGAGGTGATCGTCATGACCTTCGCCGAACCGATCGTCCGAATGGCGCCGGTCGCGATGATCGAGCCCTGGCCCTTCATGAGGCGCGGCACGGATGCGACCGTGCCGATGGTGCCGGGATTGGTCAACGTGATCGTCCCACCGGCGAAGTCGTCGGGGAGAAGCCGGTTAGCGCGCGCCTTGTCGACCAGGGTCTCGTACGTCGCGTGGAACGCGGCGAAGTCCATCCCCTCGGCATGCTTGATCACCGGGACGACCAGGGCCCGGCTACCGTCCTTCTTCTCCACGTCGACGGCGAGGCCGAGGTTCACCGCGTGGGAATCGAAGCGGTACGGTTTCCCCTCGGCCTCCTGGAACGCGTGCGTCATGACGGGGAGCTCGCGCGCCGCTCTTGCGATCGCGAATCCGATCAGGTGCGTGAACGAGATCTTCTTCCCGGCTGCGGCGAGCAGCGTGTTCAGCTCGCGGCGGCGGGCATCGAGCAGGTCGACCGTGATCTCGCGGAACGAGGTGGCCGTGGGGACGGTCAGCGAGTCGGTCATGTTCTGCACGAGGCGAGCGGCGGGACCCGTGATGGGGCTCAGGTCCGCAGAGACAGGGAGCGGGGAGCGGGGAGCCGTTCCTTCCGGTGCACCGGAGGGTACCGCTCCCTGCTCCCCGCTCCCAAGAACTTCCGAGCGGTCCGTCGGAATGACCGGGAGCTCGGCGAGCTTTCCGTTATCGAACAGCTGCCGCCACTCCTCGCCGACCGAGGAGGGGTCTCGCAGGTACTGCTCGTACATCACCTGCACGAACGCGGCATTGTGCGTGCCGAACACGAACTCGCTCACGGCTCTAATTTAATCAAATGGTGACACGACACCTCCTGGCGGTGCTCCTGCTCGTCGCCCCGGCAAGTACCGCACCGGCGCAGGAGCCCTCGACCCTCGCGGAACAGCTCGCGGAGCGCATGTCCCGGGCTCCCGCCCGCGCCGTGGGCCTGTACTACCGCAGTCTCGTCGATCCCGACTCGGTTCTGATCGGCGCGAATCTGCGATTCCACGCCGCGAGCACGATGAAGGTCCCGGTGATGATCCAGCTGTTCCGGGATGCGGACGCGGGACGCCTCCGACTCGACGATTCGCTCACGGTGCACGTGGCGTTCCCATCACTGGTCGAGGGCCAGGCATTCGTGGGGGGAAGGGAAGACGACTCGGATTCGACGCTGTACGCATGGGAGGGGCGAAACCGGTCGGTGCGCGATCTGCTCGAGCTGATGATCACGCGATCGTCGAACCTCGCCACCAACATTCTGATCGAGCGGGTCGGGGCGGCGCGCGCCCAGGCGTCGGCGCGCGCGCTCGGTGCCTGGTCGATCCTGGTGCTGCGCGGGGTCGAGGACGGCTTGGCGTATCGCGCGGGACTGAACAACACGACGACGGCGCGCGACCTGGGCGTGCTGCTCCTGGCGATTGCCCAAGGGCGGGCGGCGAGCCGCGCCGCGTGCGACTCGATGCTCGCCATCCTCGGGCGCCAGGAGTTCAACGAGGGTATTCCCGCGGGCGTCCCGCCCGGCACGCGCGTGGCGCACAAGACGGGATGGGTGGGCGAGGTCGTCTACCACGACGCCGCCATCGTCTATCCGGCGCGCGGCGCTGCCTACGTCCTCACCGTCCTGACGGGGGGGATCCAGCAGGACAGCGTGGCGCACAACCTCGTGGCGGACCTGTCGCGACTCGTGTACGCCAGCCAGCGCCGGTAAGCAGAGCCCCCCCCGTTACTTCTTGGTGACGGTCTCTTCGCGCAGCACCTTCTTCGAGAACCAGAACACCAAGTAAGCCACGATCACAAAGTCCACGGTGGCTCCGAGCACGGGGCCGAGCAGGAAGTGGATGGGACCAACGTTGAGCGTGGCGGTTCGCCAGGTGCCGCCGGGGATGAAAAATGTGACGATCGGCATGAGGATGCCATCCACGAGCGAGGACACGAGTGCGTTCGCCTTCCCGCCGATGATGACGGCGATCGCCAGGCCGATCACCCCGTACTGCTTGAGGAAGGCGAGGAACTCCTTATTCATGACGCTCTCCTTTCAGAAGACGAAATCCCAGAGAAACAACACCACGGGCCACGCGCTACAGCGTGGAGTAGACGATCTGGACGAACGTGTCCCCGTTGAACCGTCCCTTGCCCCAGACCGCTTCGAGATCCGTGAGGGGCTTCGCGGCGACGGCCTGCTCCACGGTCTTCCCCCCGGACTTGAGCTTCTGCACGCGATCGCGGGCGCTCGCGAGCATGTCGCGATACCTGGTGAGGTCGGCCTTGGTCGCGAGGGCGCCGTGCCCGGGGACGATCTTCGTGTCGTTGTCCGCCATGGACAGCGCTTTTTCGGCGGCCGCGACCATCCCGTTGATCCGGCCGCCCGTGCTCCCGTCGATGAACGGGTAGCGCCCGTTGAAGAAGATGTCGCCGCAGTGCAGGACGTTCGCCTTCTCGAAGTGGACGGAGATGTCGGTGTCCGTGTGGGCGGGCGCGAAGCGAGAGAGCGCGACACTGACTCCGTTGAAGCTCAGGGAGTGGCTGTCCGCGAACGTCTGCTGCGGGAGCGCGGCCGGTGGGGAAGCGGGGACGTCTAGCTCCAGGAATGCAAGGTGGTGCGCCTCCGCCATGCGCTTCTTCGTGTTCTCGTGCGCGACGACCGTCGCGCCGGCCGCGTGCAAGGGCGCGTTGTTGTCGACGTGGTCCAGATGCCAGTGGGTGTTGACGACCAGGTGCGTCGGCCCGTTTCCCAGGCCCGCGAGCGCTTCCTTCAATTTCGGCCACGCCGGCTGCACGAACGTATCCACGACGAGCAGGCCGTCCGGTCCGTGCAGCACCACTACATTGCCGCCCGGTCCCGAGAGCAGCGTGAGATTCTCGGCGAGGGGCTGCGTTTGCAGGGGCGCAGCGCCGATTTGCGCGCGGAACGCAGCCAGCCGGTCGGTCTGCGCGGCCGGCTGCTGGGCAAGACCCGGAGGAATCAACCGGGTCCAGATCGCGCCGCCCACTACCGCCGCGCCCGTCAGCAGCATCTCACGCCGCGTCACTGGGCTCCGTGTCCCGTTGCTATTCATGTCGAGTTGCCCTTTCCGATC
Source organism: Gemmatimonadales bacterium (assembly GCA_035631795.1). Taxonomy (GTDB): domain Bacteria; phylum Gemmatimonadota; class Gemmatimonadetes; order Gemmatimonadales; family GWC2-71-9; genus AG41. The sequence goes on from DASQIB010000190.1 coordinate 7,127, forward strand.
GAAGGTGATCCACCGAATCTATTCCGGGAACTCGCGAAGCTCGGCCACCAGAGCGGCGAGCCCCGGGGGTCGCTAATCCTTGTACGGATCGAACTCTTTCTCGCCCGCCATCACGACGATGAGCGGCGCGAGCGTATGCAGCACGGTCACCGTGTCGCCTTGCGCGGCGAGGACATCCGGCAGCCGCCGGTACGCGTGCGGCGACTCGTCCAACCCACCGCCGCGCAGGATCACGCCCTTGCCGCCCACCCACTCGTGGAGCATGTCCCACGTCACCTTGCCCGGCGAGATGACCGCGCCCGTCTTGCGGTTCACCTTGCCGCGCGCCGCCGTCCGCGACATCACGCGCCCGGCGCCGTGCACCGTCGAGTACAGCGAGGCCCGCTGACGCTCCGAGTCGTGGCGCGCGCCCTCGATGATCACGGCATTGTCGCCCATCGAGCCGCCCACGAACCCCTTCTGCCCCGGAAACGCGGGCGTCGCGCCCTTGCGGACCACGACGTACTCCGTCCCGTGATGCGTCTCCTTCCAGGCGAAGTTGTGATGGTTGTGCACCAGCTCCATCTCGTCGCCGCCCAGGATCGCCACCACCTTGCGTGCCACCCACTCCCGCCCCGCGTAGGCGTACTCGCCCGCCAGGGTCATGAGGTGCCAGTAGTCGTGCCCTAGCGGCTGCGCGAGCGAGAGCAGCGCCTCGGCCTCCGGCACCCGCTCATCCCACTGCTTGCCCTGCGAGAGCGCGAGGAACCCCGACGCGACCGTGTGCCCGAGCGCGCGGCTGCCGAAGTGCACGCCCACCCAGATGTCGCCGCGCTCATCGGCGAACACATCCACATAGTGGTTGCCGCTTCCGACCGTGCCGAGCTGGTTCCGAGCCTTGGCGCGCAGCCCGTCGCGCTCGTGCTTGCCCGGCAGCGCGTCCCACGCCGGATGCTCGAACAGCGGATGACTCGTGGGCGCGTCGTCGGCGCGGTTGTTTCGGCCCACGCCGAACGAGATCGTGCGCTGGATTTCGTCCGCCAGGTGCTCGAGGTCCGCCCGCGTGTAGTGCTCCAGCCGGCGGTCGGTGCGGATCGCCGCGTTCCCGCAGGCGATGTCGAACCCCACCCCGACCACGCTCACCTGCTCGCGGTACGCGGCCACGCCGCCGATCGGCATGATGTAGCCGAGGTGGCCGTCGGCCATCAGCGCCACTCGCTCCGCGCGGGTCGCCACGTCGCGCAGCTGCTGGAGCGTCTTCTCTTCGTGGGTGCCGAAGATCACGGGCTCGTGCATGTTCCCCCCCCGTCTTAAACGTGCACCAAACGACCACGCCCCGCCTGGCGTCTTGCGTTGCGCAGGCGGGGCGACCTCCACACCTCACGGCGGACCGCTACGACACCCGCCGGGTCTTCCTCCGCATGAAGTCCATCAGAATGAACTGGCCGAGGGTCATCGTGTTGGTGAAATAGGCCTTCCCGCGGCAAATCGCGGAAACCTTCTTCACGAACTCCACGAGACTCCGGTCTCGCGCGAGCATGAAGGTGTTGATCATGATCCCCGAGCGCCGGCACAACGCCACCTCGCGATACGTGGCCTGGAGAATCCGGGGGTCCAGCCCCATCGAGTTGACGTAGATCTTGCCGTCCGGCTCCGTGAGTGCCGACGGCTTGCCGTCGGTGATCATGATGATCTGGCGCATGTCCTTGCGTTGGGACATGAGCATGCGTCGCGACAGCTTGAGGCCTTCCGCGGTGTTCGTGTGGTACGGCCCCACCTGCGCGCGCGCAAGCTGCGGGAGCGGGATTTCCTCGGCGGTGTCGTGAAACAGGACGACGCGCAGCGTGTCGCCCGGGAACTGCGTGCGAATGAGATGGGTGAGCGCGAGCGCCACCTTCTTGGCCGGCGTGAAGCGATCCTCCCCGTACAGGATCATGGAGTGCGAGCAGTCGAGCATCAGCACCGTAGCCGACGACGAGCGGTACTCGGCCTGGTGCACCATAAGGTCGTCGTACTCGAGGTTGATCGGCACCCCCAGGCCTTCGCGCTGCAGCGCGTTGGTGAGCGTGGCGTTCACGTCAAGGTTGAGGGTGTCCCCGTAGGCGTAGGGCTTGCTCGCCGCCTCGGCTTCCACGCCGGTGGCGAGGTGCTCGGTGTCGTGGGCGCCGAAGCTCGATTTGCCGATGCTCCCCAAGAGGTGCTTGAGGGTCCGGTACCCGAGAAAATCGATGCCCTTTTCCGTGAGGTTGAACTGCACCTGCTGGGCGGCCTCCTTGGCCATCCCGCCCGGCCCGAACAACGGCTGCTGGCCCGAGGGCATCTTGGGCGCCTCGGC
>DASQIB010000191.1:0-2435 GCA_035631795.1 Gemmatimonadales bacterium
TTAGCCCCGACCGAACCAGGGGCGCCGTGGTGTTGCGGGACCTTCTCGCCCGCACCGAGCAGATCGATGATCTTCGCCACCTCTTTGGGGCGCTCGGGTTCCAGGCGGCGTGGGAGCACGTGCCACCCGGTCCCTGGCTCGGTCCCGAGCAGGCGGAGGCGGCGGGTGTGCGACGCGCGACGCTCATCGCGCGTCACCAGGCGTTCCGCGTGTTCGCCCTCGACGCGCGGGAGCCGGAGCGGGCGGCTCGGGTGGCCGCGCGGCGGCTCGCGGCGACCGCGGAGCGCGGGCTCGCGTGTGCCCTCGGTTCGGGCCCGCGCCGCCTGGTGTGCGCAACCTGGCGGCCGGCCGCTCGCGGGTCCCCGGTCCGCGCCACCGCCATCCCGCTCGAGCGAACGCCCGGTGCGTCCCTCGCCATGCTGGAACGGCTCAGCCCTCTCCCGGGCGAGACCTCGCTCGCGCTCAGCCTGCGAATCGGCGAAGCGCTCGCGAGCGAAGGAGTCACACCCCGCTTCTTCCGGGCATTCCGCTCGACGCTCGAGCGGCTGACCGACCGGCTGGCGGCGTCGCGGAGCCGATCGGAGCGCCATGCGCTCGCTTTGACCGCGCTCACCCGGGTTCTCTTCCTCTATTTCGTCCAGGCGAAGGGGTGGCTCGACGGCGATCGGCGTTACCTCATCCATCGCTTTGACGCCAGTGCCGCCGCCCGGCGCCCCTTTCATCGGCAGGTGTTCGATCCGCTGTGCTTCGGGGCCCTCAACCGCCCGCCGCAGGATCGGTCGGGAGCGGCGCGCGCCTTGGGCGACGTGCCGTTCTTGAACGGCGGGCTGTTCGAGCCGACGACGCTCGAGCGGCGCCTCGGACCGGCGCGCTGGTCGAACCTCGACTGGCGTGACGCGTTCGACGATCTGTTCGAGCGCTTCCACTTTTCCGCGCGGGAGGAGGAGAGCGGCGACGCCATCGCGCCCGACATGCTGGGCCGGGTATTCGAGGGCGTTATGGATCCCGTCGAGCGGCGGAGCAGCGGGAGCTACTACACGCCCGCCGCCCTCGTGCGAGAAATCGTGCGAGCGGGTCTCGTGTCGGTGCTCGAGCACCGATTCAAGCTCGCCGCGGAGGCGGCGGAGCGGTGGATTTATCAGGGCATGTGCCCGGACTCGCCGCCCGACGTGCGGGGTATTGCCGTTCTCGACCCGGCGGTCGGGTCGGGAGCCTTCCTTCTCGGCGCCCTCGAGGAGCTCACGCGCCTACGGTGCACCGGAGGTGAAGGCCCGGCGCTCGCGGTGCGACGCGACGTCATCGCACGCTCGTTGTTCGGCGTGGATCTGAAGATCACGGCGGTGAGGCTCGCCGAGCTGCGCCTGTGGCTCGCGTTGATCGCCGACCAGGACGACACCGACCTCGCGCGTGTCGCGCCGCTCCCGAATCTCGATGGGCACGTGCGACAGGGCGACGCCCTGCTCGATCCCCTGGCGACGGCGCGGTCGCTGGCCGGGACGAGCGTCGTCGTCACCGCCGCCACCGCCCGGGAGGTGGACCGATTTGCTACGGCCCGCCGGGCGCTGTTCGCCCTCACCGGGTTCGCGAAGCGTCAGGCCGTGGCAGAACTCGGCCGTGCGGAGAGCGCGCTGGCGCAGCGTTGGCTGGCGGCGAGCACCGCGGCCCTCGACCGGCGGGCCGCCGAGCTCATCGCCGCCGCGAAGGATCGTGACTTGTTCGGGGGGCGCCGCGGTCTCGCGGCCGTGGAGCGCACGCTGCTGCGCCGGGTGCGGGCCAGTCGGCGCGCGCTTCGCGCCGCCAGCCGCGATCTCGCCCAGCATGGCGGCGCGCCCTTTTTCGCGTTCGAGTCGCATTTCGCCGACACGGTGTCACGCGGGGGGTTCGATCTCGTGGCCGGTAACCCGCCGTGGGTGCGCGGTGAGCGAGTGCCCGGCCAGGTGCGCGAGGCGCTCGCCACGCGCTATGCCAGTTGGAGGCCGGACCAGAGCCGCGGGTTCGCGCACCTGCCGGATCTCGCCGTGGCGTTCGTGGAGCGTGCCCTCGAGCTCACTGCTCCCGGAGGCGCGACGGCGCTGCTCGTCCCGGCCAAGCTCACCACGAGCGGCTACGCGGCCGCCCTGCGGCGGCGGCTCGCTCGGGGCACGCGACTCGAGCGAGTGGCGCCGATACCTCCATCGGATGGGGCGTTCGCGGCCGCGGTCTATCCCCTGGCGCTCATCGTAACGCGCATGGAGCCGAGCGGACGCGAGCGGGTCGCGATCGCGCTGGGCCCCAAGAGCGCGGTCCCGTCGATCCCACAACGGGCTCTCGCGGCGGAAGGGCCCTGGATCCTGGCGCACGACGCGACGCGCGTGGCACAGCGCCTACGCGCTGCGTACCCGACCGTCGGTGATCGATGGACCCCGCAGCTCGGCGTGAAGACCGGCGCCGACGAC
>DASQIB010000192.1:0-2425 GCA_035631795.1 Gemmatimonadales bacterium
GCGCCAGCGCGACCAGATGAGCCGGTTCCTCGATTTCGATCCCGGACCGGCCGCCGCGGAGGTCGTGAACAACGCCGAATGGCTCGTCAAGGAGCCGCTCGTCGATTTCCTGCGGGACGTCGGCAAGCACTTCAGCGTCAACATCATGCTGCAGAAGGAGTCGGTGAAGGCGCGGCTCGACACGGGCATTTCCTACACCGAGTTCAGCTACATGTTGCTGCAGGCGTACGATTTCCTCCATTTGTTCCGTGCCAAGCGCTGCACCCTGCAGGTGGGTGGAAGCGATCAGTGGGGGAACATCACGGCCGGGATCGACCTCATCCGGCGAGTGGAGGGCGGCGAAGCCCACGGCCTCGTGGCCCCACTCGTGACCACGGCATCCGGGGCGAAGTTCGGCAAGACGGAGGCGGGAGCCATGTTTCTCGACCCCGCCCTTACGTCACCGTACAAGCTCTACCAATTCTGGTACAACGTCGATGACCGCGACGTCGAGTCGTACTTGAAGCTCTTCACGCGCCTGCCGCGGCAGGACATCGATGCGCTGATCAAGACGCACAAGAAGGATCCCAGTCGCCGCGAGGCGCAAGCGAAGCTGGCCATCGAAGTGACCACGATGGTGCACGACGAAAAGGCCACATACAACGCGACGGCCGTGAACGCGATTCTGTTCAGTGATCTGGATCCGCGTCGAGTCGAGCCCGCGGCGCTAGACCTACTGGCGCAGGAGATCCCCACCGCGCGCCTCCCGTCACGCGACGGGCTCTCGCTCGTGGACGCGGTCGTGCAGGCCGGCCTGGCGAAATCAAAGAGCGAAGCGCGCCGAGCGATCGAGCAGGGCGGCATTTACCTCAATCAGCAGCGCGTGAAGGACCCCACGCAGCTCATCGAGCAGGCCGACTGGCTCACCGGCGGCAATCTGCTCTTGCGCAAGGGAAAAAAAGATTACGCGCTGCTTCGGGCGGGAGGCTAGGGAACGGCGTGTTCATCGGTCACTACGCCGTCGCGATGGCCGCCAAGCGCGTCGCTCCGCGCACGTCGCTCGGCACCTTCATCGCGGCCGCGACGCTCGCGGATCTGCTGCTCCCGGTCTTCTTCTTCGCCGGGTGGGAACACGCCCACATCATCCCAAACCCCAATCCGTTCTTGCGGCTGTGGCTCGATTCTATTCCGATCTCACACAGCCTCGTCACCCTCATTGGGTGGGGTGTGCTGTTCGCCGTGCTCTACCGGACGCGCACGGGGTACGACCGGGGAGCGGTCGCCGTGGCGGTACTGGTCGTGAGCCATTGGGTCCTCGATTGGGTCACCCATCGAGCCGACATGCCGCTCTACCCGGGCGGTACGCCGCTCGGGCTCGGCCTCTGGAACTCACCGACGGCAACCGTCGTCACCGAGAGCGTGATGTTCGCGGCGGCTTTGTGGCTCTACGCCACGAGTACCCGCGGGCGCGATGGAGTGGGACGTTACGGTTTCTGGACGTTCGTCGTGGTGCTCCTGCTCTCGTATTACGGGTCGCTCTTCAGCCCGCCGCCGTCGTCCGAGCGCGCGTTCGCGATCGGCGGCATCATCTTCGGATGGCTGTTCGTGGGGTGGGCGGGGTGGGGGGATAAACACCGAGACTACGTTGCCGGGTGAGGCGTTACGCCTCACTCCAACTGATCCAGCACATCCAGCACCCGCTCCAGCTCCTCGACCGTGTTGTAGCAATGCGGCGCCAGCCGGATGGCTCCCTCGCGCAGCGAACACACGACGTGCGCGCGCTTCAAGGCGTGGTAGGCCTCGGCCGGGTGCTCGGGCGCGAGACAAATGATCGCGGAGCGATGCGCTTCCTCCCGCGGTGAGGCGACGCGGACGCCGTTGTCGTCCGCCCACTTGAGCACGGGCTCGTGGAGCGTGTGGGCGTACCGGGCGATGTCGTCGATGCCGAGCTCGCTCAACATCCCGACCGAGGCGGTCATACCGTAGAAGTCCTGAAACGGCAGGGTCACCATCTCGAATCGGCGGGCGTCCGATCGAAACGAGGGGTTGTATTCGGTGAGGCGGGAGAAATCGTCGGTCCCCTCGAAGGCCATCCAACCCGTGACGGCGGGCTCGAGTCCTGAAATGAGCTCCCGGCGTACGTAGACGAAGCCCGACCCCCAGGGCGAGAGCAGCCACTTCTGTCCGCCACACGCCAGGATGTCCACCGGTGTCTCGCGCACGTCGAGGACCGAGTTACCGACGCCCTGAATGCCGTCGACCACCAGGAACGTGCCGTTGGCGCGACACGCCGCGCCCAGACGCGCGAGATCGGCGCGATAGCCGTTCGAGAACTGCACGAACGACACGGCGAGCACGCGCACGCGCGGGTCGTGCAGCCGCTCCACCAGGTAGTCCTCGTCAGGCCACCCGTCCGGGGCGCACGGCGCCAGCTCCACCTCGACGC
>DASQIB010000193.1:0-7400 GCA_035631795.1 Gemmatimonadales bacterium
CGTGAAAATGGTCGTCAGGAGATCGGCCGAGACCTTGGCCTCCATCGGCACACCGGACGAGATGAACTCCTCGAGCCCGATGTCTCCCTCCACCGCGATGATGGCACCGGTCCCGGCCCGCGACAGCCGATCCATGGCCTCGGCGATCTCCTCGGCCACCGATTGGCGCTCGCTCTGGGAGAACCGCCGCATGAACTGCGACTGGCCGAGCCGAGCCAGCGCGTTCCGGAGCTCGGGCTGGAAGACCACGACCGCGGCGAACGCCCCGAACGTGAACACGTACGAGAGCAGCGTGCTGATCATCGTGAATTTGGCCAGGAGCGAGGCGAAGTACGCGACCGAGAGGATCATCACGCCCACCACGATCTGCATCGCCCGCGTGCCGACGAGAAACAACAGGAAACGATAGATCACGAACGCGACGAGCAGGATCTCGACCACGTCCGGCCAGAAGCGCGGGATGAGGAAGCGGTACGCCTCGAAGTTCATCGTCCGTTTGTGGTCGCGGCGGCGACTCGCAGCGCTTCGCGCGCGAGGGCCGCGTCGTGAACCCGGAACAGGCGTGCGCCGCGCTCCCACGCGAGCGCGCACGCCACCGCCGTCGCGCGGTCGCGGTCCTCCACCGGCCGCCCGGTCGCGGCCCCGAGAAAGCGCTTGCGGGACGGACCCACCGCTACAGGATAGCCCAAGCCGGCCAGCGTTGCCAGCTCATCGAGCAGTCGGAAGTTCTGTTCGGGCGTCTTGGCGAACCCGAACCCCGGGTCGACGACGATCCGCTCGCGTCCGACGCCCGCCGCCTCGGCCCGCGCCGTGGCGGCGCCGAGCTCGGCCGCCACTTCCGCCGCCACGTGCCGGTACACGGCGAGTGAGTCCATGGTATCGGGCGTCCCGCGCATGTGCATCACGATCAGACCGGCCGCCGACGTCCCCAGCACGCCCGCCATCGCGGGGTCGAACGAGAGACCCGAGACATCGTTCACCACGGCGGCGCCGGCGCCGAGCGCCGCCCGGGCGACCGCCGCCTTGCGGGTGTCGACCGAGAGCGGCCCGAGGCCCCGCCGGGCCAGGTCCTCGATCACCGGAGCCACGCGTGCGATCTCCTCCCGCTCCTCCACGGGGACCGCGCCGGGTCGGGTGGACTCGCCGCCCACGTCCAGCAGCTCGCACCCGTCCGCCACGAGCCGCTCCGCCTGCGCCACCGCGCGATCGACGGTTGTGAACCGCCCGCCGTCCGAGAACGAATCGGGTGTGACGTTGACGACGCCGATCAAGACGGGGTGCTCCAGGGCCAGCGTGCGGCCGGCGATCGCCCAGCAGCGCGTCGGTTCCGCGTAGCTCGCGAGGAACCGGCCGAGCTCGGGTGCCAAGCCTTCGAGGCCGGGTGGCAGGCGGTCGGGACGCGCGAGCGGGGCGAGGCGGCTGGCCGCCGCGCCGATCAGCGCCCATCCCTCTCCCGTAAGCACGTCGGCGCCCGCCTTCGCGCCCCAGCGCACGAGGCCCTCACGCTCGGCTTCGGTGATCTCTTCCAGCAGGACGATGAGGGGTTGCACGCCGTTGGCGGCGAACCAGGCGGGCTGGGCCTCCCAGCCCCGGGCCGCGAGCGCCGCACGCACCGCGTCGGGGGTGTGCGCGGCGAGCGCGGTGAGCTTCACGACGCTCGCAGGGCGTTGACGATGTCGAGGCGCGCGGCGCGCACCGCCGGCAGGAACCCACCGACCACCCCCATGACGACCGCGAAGATGAGGGCGCTCACGATCACGCCGGGCGACAACGCGAAGCCGAAGCCGATTTCCGAGAAGCTCTGGAAGTTGATGACGGAGATCCGCTCGAAGGAGAGGAGGGCCGCGAGGGAGACACCGAGCCCGCCACCGACGAGCGCGAGCATCACGGACTCGACCAGGAACGCGCCCAGCACGCTCCGGCGCCTGAATCCTAGGGCCCGCAGCGTGCCCACTTCGACCGTCCGGTTCGCGACCGCCGCGTACATGGTGATCATCGCGCCGATCATCGCGCCGAAGCTGAAGATCGTGGTCACCAGGAGGCCGAGGATCCGGATGAACTTCGCCAGAGTCTGCGACTGCTCGCGATAGTAGTCCCGCTCGTGCTTGATCTCCACGTACTGCATGCGAGGATCGGCCTGCAGCCGGGCCGTGAGCTGATCGAACTGGCCCGGATCGGCGAGGCGGAACGTCAACGACGAATAGACCGGGCGACCGAACGCCTGCATGAACTGATCGGCGTCCCCCCAGATCTCCGAGTCGAAGCCCGTGCCTCCGGCGTCGGCGATCCCCACGACGGTCCAGCGGTCGCCGCCGAAGGACAACTGCGAGCCGAGCGTTACACCTTTGAATTGGGAGGCGATGCTCGTGCCGACTACGACCTCGTGGGTGCCGAACTGAAACGGCCGTCCCCGGACGATGTGCACGCCGGGCCGGAGCTCGAGCGCCCGCGGCGACACACCCCGGATCGACACGTTGCCCAACGCGTTGCTCTTCTTCTTGTAGAGGTCGATGACGAGGACCACTTCCCGCGAGAGGAGCGCGCGGCCGTCGGCTCCCCGCGCCACGCCATTCTCGGCCTCGAGGACGTCTGCGGTCGCCCGGTCCACCTGGCTCGAGAGCTCGGAGGTCGCCGAGCGCCTGAGCACGATCACGTTGTCGGGCGAGCCGGTGTCGACGAGGGTGGCCTCGAGGCCGCGCGCGAGCATCAGGACGCCGGCGAAGACGAACACCACGAGGGCCACTCCGCCGATGGTGAGGGCCGTGGTGAGACGACGGGCCCAGAGGCTCCGCCAGATGTAGGAGAACGGAATCCGCATCATGGGCCGGTCACCCGACCGTCCGCAGACCGACGACGATCGGCATGCGAACCACGCGATTCGCCGGCACGGCCGCGGCGGCGAGACCGGCGAGGAGCGCGGCCCCGATGCCGAGCGCGACGGTCAGCGGGGCCACGTTGATCACCGGGAAGAACGTGGGGAGCGCCTTCGCGAACCCCTGCACGATGGGGAACGTCAGGAGCAGCCCGACCACCCCGCCCGTCAGCGAGATCACCAGGGCCTCGCCGAACACGAGGGCCACCAGATGGCGCCCCGAGAAGCCCAGGGTCTTCAAGACGGCGTACTCGCGCGTCCGCTCCCGGACCGACATGACGATCGTGTTCGCGAGGACCAGGAGAATGATCCCGATGATCACCACGGAGATGACTTGCAGCGAGGTGATGATCGCGGACGACATCTGCACGAAGCTCTGCTGGAATTCGCGCTCGCTCTCGGTCTTCGTGGGCGCTCGGGAATTCACGAACAGCGAGTCCACCGTCGCCGCGACGCGCGCCATCGCGTCGGGTGACCCGACCCGCAGGACGTACCAGCCCGCGTCCACGGGCCGGCCGGGCTCCCGCGCCTTCACCTGCTCGTAGAGGTACTCGTAGTGGAAGAACATCTGGGTCTCGTCGGTCGACGGATCGCGACCCGTGTAAATCCCCCGCACCACCCACTGCCAGCGTCCCGGAAAGATGTCGCCCTCCATGGTAATGACGTCGCCGAGCTTGAAGCCGTGCTGCTGCGCGAGCTTGCGGCCGATGATGCACGCGTCGCGCTCTTTCTTGAAAGCGGCGAGCTGGTCCGGAGGTACCTGGAACTCGGGGTAAAGATCGAAGTACGTGGAATCGACGGCGAACCGCGCCCAGAAGTTCTTGAAGTCGTTCGGATCCCCGTAGACGCCCCCGAACCAGTTGCCCCACGCCACGCCCGTCACCCCCGGCACCCTCTCGATCTCTTGGCGGTAGGGGAGCGGGAGCGGGAAGATCAGGGACACCCGATGGCGGGTGATCATCCGATTGGCGGACGCCCCCGTGACGCCGGCGTTCCAGGCGCCGACGATCGTGCGAATCAGGCCGAACGCCATCACCGCCGTGGCGATCCCCAGCATCGTGAGCGCCGTGCGGAGGCGGTGCCGGGACAGGTTCTTGAAGACGAGTCGAAGGAGCTTCACGGTCGTGGCCTCATTGCAGCTCGCCCTTGTCCAGGTGGCGCACGAGATGAGCGCGCTCGGCGGCGTGCGGGTCGTGCGTGACCATCACGATGGTTTTCTTGAACTCCCGATTGAGGCGCTCGAGCAGCGTGAGCACCTCCTCGGCGGACTTCCGGTCGAGATCACCCGTGGGCTCGTCGGCCACGAGAATCGTGGGATCGGTGGCGATCGCGCGCGCGATCGCGACCCGTTGCTCCTGGCCGCCCGACAGCTGGCGCGGGTAGTGGTGCATTCGATCCGACAACCCGACCAGGGCCAGCGCCGTTTCGACGTGCTTCCGCCGCTCGCCCTTCGAGAGCGAGGTCAAGAGCAGCGGCAGCTCCACGTTCTCGAACGCGGTGAGCACGGGGATCAGGTTGTAGAACTGAAACACGAACCCGATGTGCGTGGACCGCCACCGGGCGAGCTGCGACTCGCTCAGCTTCGTCACGTCGGTGCCCGCGACGGTGACCGTCCCCGTGTCGGGCCGGTCAATCCCCGCGATCAGGTTCAAGAGTGTGGTCTTCCCCGAGCCCGAGGGACCCATCAAGCCGAGAAACTCCCCTTCGGGCACCTCGAGTGTGATGTCGTGCAGCACGGGGATTTCGAGACTGTCGCGTCGATAGGCCTTCGAGAGGCCCCGAATCTGGACGATCGGATTAGGCATGCACTCCTCTGTTATTCGACTTTGACCTTGGCGCCGCGCCGCACCCGATCACCGATGCTGTCGATCACTTGGGTGCCGGCGGCGAGACCCTCACGGATGGCCACACCCGTGCCCACCTGCCGGCCGACCGTCACCGGTACCTCCACCGCCCGGCCGTTCTGCACCACGTACACCACGGCCTGACCGTTTCGCTCGGCCACGGCGCTCGACGGGACGACGAGCACCGGCGCCGTATCCGCTCCGGCCTTGGCCGGCCGCGGGAGAAAGTGGACCTTGGCGCTCATCTCGGGCAGCACGCGGGAGTCGTACGAGCGAAAGGCCACCTTCACCTGAACGGTGGCCTTCGCTCGATCGGCCGTGGGAACGATCTTGGCGACCCGGGCGGGATACCGCACGTCGGGGAACGCGTCGAGGACGATCTCGCACTGCTGCCCCACCCCGATGGCCTCGAGGTTCGACTCCGCGACGTCGGCCTCGACCTCGAGCGACGAAAGATCGGCGATCGTCACTACCGCGCTCTTCGAGAACGCGCTCGCCGCGAGCGGCGCCACGACCTCGCCCACGTCGGCGTTCTTCGTGAGCACCGTGCCGTCAAAGGGTGCGCGGATCACTGTATTCTCGAGGGCCACCTGCGCGGACTGCACCGTGGCCTGCGCGAGCGCGATGCCGGCCTTCACCCGCTCGTAGCGCGCCTGGGCGGCGTCCAAGCTCGCCTGGGATGAGAATCCGCTGTCCATCAGGAAGCGCTCGCGGGCGAGGGAATTCTCGGCGTCGCGCAGATCGGCCCGGCTCACCTCGAGATTGGCCTGCGCCTGCGCCAGCTGCGCCTTGACGTCCGCATCCTCGATGCGAGCGATCACCTGCCCCGCCCGCACGCGGTCGCCCTCGACCACGCCGAGGTAGACGAGCCGCCCGGTCCCCTTGGAGGCCACCGCGGCCTTGCGTTGGGCCACGACATAGCCGCTCGCGATCAGCACGGCCCCCGCGCGCATCGGCGACACCATCGTTGCGGGCGTGAGGTGAACGGGCACCGCCGAGCGGAGGGCGCCGCCCGTTATCAACAACACACCCACGAGGGCCAAGATGACGCCGGCGGGCAGGCCGATCGTGAGCCAGCGCGGGACACGACCCCGGGGGGAGGGCGCCGCCGCGGCCGGCTCGGATGACCGGTTGATGCGCAGGGCCGCGAGGTCCGCATTCTTCGCTTCCATGCCCACAATCCTAACCGTCATCCGTCGGGTGCTGAAGGGGACGCCGCGAATCAAGAACCCGACGAACCGTCACGGCTCGTCGGGCGGGTGGGGCGTCAGGCGCCGGCAGGCTCCGGAGGTGGACTGCCCAGTACGGGACCGCGCGCGGCGCCGGGCTTCTCGCGCGTCGCGCCTTCGGGCGACGAGGCGGCGGGCGCGGGTGGAGGCGGCGGCACCGGCGGCAGGGGCTTACCCGCGACCACCAGCTCGACATCCTCGCGATCAAGGGTCTCGCGCTCGAGCAGCGCCGCGGCCAGGCGATCGAGCGCGTCGCGACGCTCGATGAGCACGGTCCGGGCCCGCTCGTACGCATCGCCGAGAATGCGCTTCACCTCCGTATCGACGAGCTCGGCCGTGCGCTCGGAGATCTCGCGCCGCTGCACGACTTCGCGCCCGAGGAAGATTTCGGCCTCCCGGTCACCGACGGCGATCGGGCCGATCGTGTCGCTCATGCCGTACTGCGTGACCATGCGACGCGCGACATCGGTGGCGTGCTGGATGTCCTGCGCCGCCCCCGTCGTGACCTTCTCGGGTCCGAACACGAGCTCTTCCGCCACCCGTCCCCCATAGGCCATGGCGAGCCGCGACAGGATCGACTGCTTCGTGTACTTGTGGAGCTCTTCCTCCGGCAGATACGCAGTGATGCCGAGCGCGCGGCCCCGTGGAATGATGGTGACCTTATGCAGCGGGTCCGATCCCGGCAGGTTCAGCGAGACGAGCGCGTGCCCGGCCTCGTGGTAGGCGATCAGCCGGCGCTCCTCGTCCGACAGGACGCGGCTCCGGCGCTCGAGGCCGAGCATGACCTTGTCCTTGGCGTCCTCGAGGTCCTGCATGCCCACCACGGCTTTGTTGCGCCGCGCGGCGAGCAGGGCGGCCTCGTTCACGACGTTCGCGAGCTCGGCGCCGGCCAGGCCGGGGGTGCCGCGGGCGATGCGCTCCAGGTCCACGTTGGACCCCAGCGGAATCTTCCGCGTGTGGACGCGCAGGATTTGCTCCCGGCCCTTCACGTCGGGCATATCCACGACGATCTGACGATCGAAGCGGCCCGGGCGGAGCAGCGCCGGATCGAGGATGTCGGGGCGGTTCGTGGCGGCGAGCAGGATCACGCCGTCGTTCGATTCGAATCCGTCCATCTCGACGAGCAGCTGGTTGAGCGTCTGCTCGCGCTCGTCGTGCCCGCCGCCCAGGCCCGCTCCGCGATGGCGGCCGACGGCGTCGATCTCGTCGATGAAGATGATGCACGGCGCGTGCGCCTTGCCCTGCTCGAACAGGTCGCGCACGCGCGACGCGCCGACGCCGACGAACATCTCCACGAAATCCGACCCCGACATCGAGAAGAACGGCCGGCCGGCCTCGCCCGCCACGGCCTTGGCGAGCAGCGTCTTGCCCGTCCCGGGCGGGCCGACCAGCAGCACACCCTTGGGTATGCGCGCACCAAGGGCGGTGAATTTGTCAGGGAATTTGAGGAAGTCG
>DASQIB010000194.1:0-21201 GCA_035631795.1 Gemmatimonadales bacterium
GCCGACCCGCTCCCGCGCATGCATGAGATGAGCCTGGCCCTCGAGATCAGCCGCATCGCCGAGGAGCGGGCGGGCTCGGGGGGCGCGGCGCGAGTAGCGACCGTGGGCGTGGAAGTAGGAGACAATGCGGGGGTCGAGATCACGAGCCTCACATTCTGTCTGGAGGCTGTGCTGGCTGCACCGCCGTTCGCCGGGGCCAAGCCGAGCATAACCCGTCTCCCGGGTGACGTGCTTCGCGTGACGTATCTGGAGGTGGACGATGGCCGTCCGAGCGATTGAAGTCCGCGAGCGGGTGATGGCCAAGAACGACGAGCTCGCCGTCGACGTCCGTCGTCGACTGCGCGAGGCGGGCGTGCTCACGTACAACCTCGTGTCCTCTCCAGGCTCGGGAAAAACGACGCTGCTCGAGCGCACGCTCGCCGCCCTCGGCGAGGAGCTCGCCATCTCGGTGATCACGGGAGACGTCCAGACGCAGAACGACGCCGATCGCCTGGCGCGACATACCGATCGCCTGGTGCAGGCCGTCGTGACACATGGGGCCTGTCACCTCGACGCCCGGCAGGTGACCGCCGCACTCGACGCGATCGACCTCGAGCGCACGAACCTGCTCTTCATCGAGAACGTCGGGAATCTCGTGTGCCCCGCGAGCTGGGACCTGGGCGAGGACGCGAAGATCGTCCTGTTCTCGGTAACGGAAGGCGAGGACAAGCCGCTCAAGTATCCCAAGATGTTCGAGCAGGCGCGGTACGCCGTGCTCTCGAAAATTGATCTTCTCCCGCACGTTCCCTTCAACGTGGACAAGGCGCTCGGGTTCGCCCACGAGGTCAACCCGACTCTCGAGTTCTGCCTGACGTCGGCCGTGACCTCCGAGGGACTCGAGCAGTGGTACGGATGGCTGCGCGCTCAGGTGCGGCACCACCGGACGGCCGCATGACTACGGCAGCACGCACCTCCCCGGTCGCCGCTCTCCGCGTCTACGTGACGGGGGTGGTCCAGGGCGTGGGCTTCCGGCCATTCGTGCATCGTCTCGCGATGCGTTATGGCTTGGCCGGCTGGGTCTTGAACTCCGCGGGCGGTGTACAGATCCGGCTCGAGGGCCCGCAGGAAGACATCACGGCCTTCGTGCGGGCGCTGCGGTCGGACGCGCCACCACTCGCGAGGATCGAGCAGCTGGCAAGCGATCCCTGCGTGCCGTCCGGACTCGAGACGTTCACGATCCTCGAGAGCCGAGATGAACCGGAGCGACGGCAACCCGTTTCGCCGGACGTCGCGCTGTGCGGCGCGTGTGAGGCCGAGCTGTTCGATCCCGGGAATCGACGCTACCGCTACGCCTTCATCACGTGCACCGATTGTGGCCCGCGCTTCACGGTGATCGACGCGATGCCGTACGACCGCGAGCGCACCAGCATGCGCGCCTTCACGCAATGTGCCGAGTGCCAGCGCGAGTACGGCTCACCGGAGGACCGGCGGTATCACTCGGAGACGAACAGCTGCCCCGCGTGCGGCCCACGCCTGTGGCTGGAGCGTAGTTCCCCCTCGCCCGAAGGGAGAGTAGGACAGGGGGAGAGGACCGATCCCATCCAAGCGGCCGCCGACCTCCTTGGCACCGGAACGATCGTCGCGATCCGCGGGCTGGGCGGATTTCATCTGGCGGTGGACGCCACCAACGAACTCGCGGTCGAGCGGCTGCGCCAGCGCAAACACCGCGACGCGAAACCGCTCGCCGTGATGGTGCGAACGCTCGAAGAAGCGCGCGCGCTCGGATCGGTGAGCCCGGCGGAAGCGCGGGTCTTGACCTCGCCCGAGCGTCCGATCGTGCTGCTGCGCCGGCACGACCGCACACCGCTCGCATGCGCGATCGCCCCGGGGCTCGACACGGTCGGCCTCATGCTCGCCTACACGCCGCTCCACCACCTGCTGCTCGACTGTGTGAAGCGGCCGCTCGTGATGACGAGCGGCAATCGAAGCGAAGAGCCGATCGCGACCGACAACGGCGATGCCCGGACGCGCCTCGCGGGAATCGCGGACGCGTTCCTCTTCCACGACCGGGACATCGTTGCGCGCTACGACGATTCGGTGGTTCGCGTGGTCGGCGATACGACGGTCTTCTTGCGGCGCGCGCGGGGGTACGCGCCATTCCCCGTCGATCTGCCGTTCGAGAGCCCGCAGGCCCTGATAGCAGTCGGGCCGCACCTGAAGAACACCTTCACGCTGGTGCATGGCCGGCGCGGCTATGTGAGCCAGCATATCGGCGATCTCGAGAATCTCGAAACGCTCGAGCATTTCACGACCACGCTCGAGTCTTACAAGCGCTTGTTCCGTATCGAGCCCGAGGTGGCGGTGCGCGATCTGCACCCCGGCTATCTGTCAACCCGCGCGGCGGGCGACCTCGGGCTCGAGCGGATGATCGCGATCCAGCACCACCACGCGCACGTCGCCGCCGTACTCGCGGAGCACGGCGTGACGGACACCGCCGTGGGCGTCGCCTACGACGGCACGGGGTACGGCGACGATGGGCACGTGTGGGGCGCGGAGATTCTGGTCGCGGATCTCGCGGGCTACCGCCGCGCCGCGCATCTGCGCTATGCGCCGCTCCCGGGCGGCGACCTGGCGGCGCGACGACCGTGGCGCGTCGCCGCCGGATACCTGTCACTCGAGCCCTCCCTCGAGGCGGCGTTCGCACGCGCCTTCGAAGGCGTGGACCCGGGGAAACAAATGGCGGTGGCCCGACAACTCGCGGCGGGGCTCAACGCGCCGCTCGCCTCGTCAATGGGCCGGTTGTTCGACGCCGCGGCGGCCGTGCTGGGGGTGCGGCGCGTCGCGGCTTACGAGGCCCAGGCCGCGATGGAGCTCGAGGCGCTGGCGGGAACCCGTTCCGCCCAACCCCTTCCCATGCCGGTCGCCGGCGACGGCGCCGCCGGTTGGGTCCTTGACCCCGTGCCTCTGCTGGCGGCGCTGGGTGAGCGGCTCGCAGCGGGAATCGACGCCCGAGATCTCGCGGCGGTGTTCCACGAGAGTGTCGCCGCGGCGACGGACGAGCTCGTCGCGCTGGTGGCGACATCCGCCCGGACGCGCATCGTGGCCCTGAGTGGCGGCTGCTTCCTGAACGCTCGCCTCTTCAGTTCGCTCCGGGCGCGCCTGGAGACGCGCGGTCTCCACGTGCTCGTGCCCCAGCGGCTCGGACCCAACGACGGTGCGGTGAGCTACGGCCAAGCCGCGGTGGCCGCCGCGCTGCTGCGACGGGAACGCGGACTGTGACGAGGGCTTACCCATGAGAATCCCCGATTCCATCCGACTCGAGCACGAGCAGCTGCACGGCAGGCTGGCCGAGGCGACGCACCTCCCAGGCCGCACCGGCGAGGCGGCGCGGGCTTTGGCGAGGATCGCACATCCCCATTTCCTGCGCGAAGACGAGTACGCCATTCCGCCGCTCGCGTTGTTGCGGCAGCTCGCGAAGGGTCACGTGACACCAGACATGGCGGAAGTGCTGCCACTCGTCGCCCGATTGAAGGACGAGTTTCCGCTCATGGTCGACGAGCACCGAGCAATCACGGGTGCCCTCATACAGATGGGCAACGCGGCGAGCGAGGAAGGTCTCCGAACGTGGGCCGAGTTCGCGGACGAACTGCGGCATCATGCACAGATGGAGGAAGAGATCCTGTATCCGGCGGCGATCCTCGTCGGCGAGTATGTAAGAGACAGGCTCAAGCTCGAAGTCTCAAGCCACAAGGAGTGAGCGTCATGTGCCTCGGTATTCCCGCACGTATCGTCGAGATGCACGAGACGAATGGCCTCTCGATGGGCATGGTGGACTTCGGGGGCGTGCGCCGTGAGGTGTGTCTCGCGTACGTCGCCGGCGAGGTGAAGCCGGGTGACTACGCGGTCATACACGTCGGCTTCGCCATCTCCAAGGTCGACGAGGAAGAGGCCCGCCGCACGTACCAGGTGCTGCGGGAAATGAGCCAGCTCGACGAGCTGGAATGGTTGAAGGACGTGGCGGACCAGGCGGACGCCGTATGAAATACCTCACCGAGTATCGCGACGGCAGAGTGGCGCGTGCCCTGATCGAGGAGATCCGGACCGTCGCCACGCGGCCCTGGGTCCTGATGGAAGTCTGCGGCGGGCAGACCCACACGATCGTGAAGCAGGGGTTGGACGAGCTCATCGGCCGCGCCGTGGAGATGATCCACGGTCCGGGGTGCCCGGTGTGCGTGACGCCGCTCGAGCAGATCGACAAGGCGCTCGCGCTGGCGGCACGCCCCGACGTGATCTTCACGTCGTTCGGGGACATGCTGCGTGTGCCGGGGAGCGAGTGCGACCTGCTCCAGATCCGGGCTCGGGGTGGCGCCGTGCGGGTAGTGTACTCGCCGCTCGACGCGCTCGAGCTGGCGCGCAAGCATCCCGACAAGCAGGTGGTGTTCTTCGCGGTCGGCTTTGAGACCACCGCACCCGCGAACGCGATGGCGGTGTGGCGGGCGAAACAGCTCGGCGTCCCGAACTTCACCGTGCTCGTGTCACACGTCACGGTACCGCCCGCCATGACAGCGATCCTCGAGTCTCCTGACAACCGCGTACAGGGGTTTCTCGCGGCAGGCCACGTCTGCACGATCATGGGCTGGACGGAGTACGAGCCGATCGCCGCCAAGTACAAGGTGCCGATCGTGGTGACGGGTTTCGAGCCGCTCGACATCCTCGAAGGCATGTTGATGACGGTGCGCCAGCTCGAAGAAGGTCGCCACGAGGTGGAGAATCAGTACGTGCGGTCCGTGCGGCGCGACGGCAACCAGCCGGCGCAGGAGCTGGTCTCGCGCGTCTTTCAGCTCGTGGATCGGAAATGGCGGGGGATTGGGGAAATCCCGCGGAGCGGCTTCGGGCTCCGGGATGAGTTTGCCGAGTTCGACGCCGAGCGCCGCTTCGCCGTGGAGGGGATCCATACGGCCGAATCGCCCGCGTGCCACGCCGGCGAAGTGCTCCGAGGTCTGCTCAAACCGTTCGAGTGTCCGGCCTTCGGCAAGGAATGCACACCGGAGCATCCGCTCGGCGCCCCCATGGTGTCTTCTGAGGGCGCCTGCGCAGCGTACTACAATTACGGCCGCTTCCGTACCCCGACCCCGATGGATGTATGACCACCATCGTCTGCCCCACGCCGATCACGACGCTGGACCGCGTGCAGCTCGGTCACGGCTCCGGCGGCAAGATGAGCGCCGCGCTGCTCAAAGAGCGCTTCCTTCCCCACTTCCAGAACGACGTCCTAGCGCAGCTCGGTGACGCCGCCGTCGTCGCTGTGAATGGCCAGCACGTGGCGATCTCGACCGATACGTTCGTGGTGCACCCGATCGAGTTCCCCGGCGGCAACATCGGCTCCCTTGCCGTGCATGGAACGGTGAACGATCTCGCCATGATGGGCGCCCAGCCCCTCTACCTGTCGGCCGGGTTCGTGTTGGAGGAGGGCTTGGCGCTCGATCTGCTCGATCGTGTCGTCCGTACGATGGCCGACTCGGCGCGCGCGGCCGGCGTCCTGGTCGTAACCGGAGATACGAAGGTGGTCGAGCGCGGCAAAGCGGACGGTATTTTCATCAATACGACCGGAATTGGCCTCATCGATCCCGCCTTCACGCCTGCTCCGACACGGGCGCGGCCGGGGGACGCGGTGCTCGTCTCTGGACCGATCGGCCGCCACGGGATGGCCATCATGGCGGTCCGTGAGGGCATTGCGTTCGAGGCCGCGATCGAAAGCGACTCCGCCGCGTTGTCGCCCCTCGTCGAGCGACTCCGGGAAACGGCCGGTGCGGCGGTGCATGTGCTCCGCGACCCGACGCGTGGGGGCCTCGCGAGCGCCGTGAACGAGATCGCGGCGGCCTCACGGGTGGGAGTCGCCTTGAGCGACGGGCAGATCCCCGTCCCGGCGCCCGTGGCGGCGGCGTGCGAGATGCTCGGCTTTGACCCACTCTATGTCGCGAACGAGGGCGTGCTCGTCGCGTTTGTGGCCGAGTCGGCGGCCGACGCGGCCCTGGAAGCGCTCCGCCGCCACCCGCTGGGGCGCCAGGCTGCGCGCATCGGACGCGTCGTCCCCGAGCATCCCGGCCTCGTCGTCCTGGAAACCGCCGTGGGAGGCACGCGCGTCGTGGACATGCTTCCCGGAGATCAGCTCCCGCGCATTTGCTGACGCCGCTCCGCCTCCCGCCGGAGCGACGGGAGCATGAGTCGGCGAATAAGGACGATCCCGAACTTCGCCCAGCGCCAGTAGCTCTGAAACTTCCTTCGCGCCTCCTCATCGGTCGCCAGCACTCTGGTCTCCGTCCGGAACCGCGTGAGCGCTGGCCCGAGCGGCTCGGCTTCGAGCGTCCAGACGATCTTCACGAGGTCGGGCTCCGAGAAGGCCAAGAACCCCTTGGGCACGACCGGCGTGAATACGACGTTTCCCTTCCACGGCTGCGTGACGGCCCCCATCACCAGCTCGCGCCCGGGTCGCTCGGCGAGAACGCCCCACCCCAAGGCAGTCGTCTCGGCGACTAGTCCTGTTGGACGCACCTGCGTGGGCGGCGGTGTTGCACGGAGCAGCTTTGTTCGCAACCAGATCAGAGCGCGAACGACCGGAATCGACTGGAAATCGAGTGTCTGCGCGACGGCGAACACCACGTCCGCGGGCGCGCGCACCAGCGTCTCGTGACACTCCGTGACGTCGGCCTGCGGTATGAACCGCTCGATGAGCCGGTCAGCCCCGGTGGTCGTTACGGCTTCGGGTTGAGTAAGGGTAGCCATTTGTGTCCTCTCCCTGCGATGCCCGGATCTTCATGGCCCTGATCATGCCAGAGCCACGCCGCGGCGGCGATTCCAGCGGCGACCAGCCCAAGGTCCTCCCACATGCCGAGCGCGACCGTCGCACTGATCCCAACGACGGCCCACGCAAGGGGGACCACCAACAACCACCACGGTGGCCGCGGACGGGCCCACACCAACAGACCGAGGGTGACGATCGTCGTGGGACAAGGCAGGCCGAACGTGGCGCTGGCGGGAAACCGATGTCCCTGAAGCCATCCCAGCAGGGGGTAGAGTGCCAGCCCGTATGCGAGCATCGCACCCCCGAGCCAGGCGCGCGCACCCCTCATCTCCCCGACGGTGAGAGTCGGAGTGGTTACGCCCCACACGAGGAAGAGCCACGCCTGCACCAGAAATGCAATCCCGAACCCGAGCGCGGCCGGATTGATGAAGCGAAAGAACCCGATGTGGTACACGAGGCCCATCCACGCCCACAATACCGCCAGCCCAAAGGCGACCCAGCGCGCCGCTCCAGCCCCGCCGCGATGAGCGACGCCAGCCAGGACGACCGCAAGGACGTACAGGACCACCTGAGCAGGCCAGACAGCCTGGTTGTAGGCGGCGAAGACCTGGAGAAACGCCTCGGGCGTGAACGGGAGCGACATATAGCCAAGCTTACTAAACCTCTATGAACGGGACGTGAACTGGGCACGAAGCGGAGCTCCGACGGACAAGAAAGGCTCACATCGCATTCACACGCGATTATGGTCGCCGGCGACATGTTTTGAGCTGGCCCTCGCCTGGAGACGAGTATGACGGACAGTCCTAATGCCTTCCCGGCGACGCTCGAGATCGACTACCCGGACCGCGAGCTGAACCGCCTGACGACGTTTTTTCGCCCTGTGACCGGCATTCCGATCGCCATCATCCTCGCCCTCATCTCGGGACCGATTGCGTACGGGCGTTCGGCGAAAGTCGTGGCCGCGTCTGGTGGTTTCCTGTTCGGCGCGACGATGCTCATGCTGCTCTTCCGTCAGAAGTACCCACGCTGGTGGTTCGACTGGAACGTGGCGCTCATCAAGTTCAGCACCCGGGTGTCCGCGTACTGGGCGTTGCTGCGCGACGAGTATCCATCGACGGAGGATGATCAGGCGGTCCACATCGAGATTCCCTATCCCGATGCGGCGCACGACTTGAATCCGTGGCTGCCGCTGATCAAGTGGTTTCTGGCTTTCCCGCACTACATCGTGTTGTGCGTCCTCTGGATCGCCGCGTTTCTCTGCGTGATCCTGGCCTGGTTCGTCATCCTCGTTACGGGCCGTTATCCGCGCGCCCTGTTCGATTTCGTCGTGGGCGTGTTGCGCTGGGGGATCCGAGTGGCGGCCTATGCGTTCCTACTCACGACCGATCGTTATCCGCCGTTCCGCCTTGCGGTCTGAAAGACGGACGTCATGAGCCACTCAATCGGAGCGTTGCGATGGAGAAGATAAGGATCGAGCAGCACACTACCGCACCCGCAGCGCGTTGAGGATGACCACGGCGTCGAGCGCCTCCTGCATCACGGCGCCAAAGGCTGGCGTGAGCAGGCCGAGCGCCGCAATGATCATGAGCGCGAAGCTCAGGCCCAGCCCTACGCCGATGCTCTGCAGGGCGATCCGGCGCATGCGTCGACTGATGGTCATCGCGTCGCCCACACGGGAGATGTCATCCAGGAGCAGGACGATGTCCGCCGCCTCGGCGGAGACGGCGGTACCGTGCTCGCCCATGGCGATCCCCACGGTGGCGGCGGCGAGCGCGGGCGCGTCGTTGATGCCGTCCCCGACCATTACGACCGTGCCGTAGCGACGCTTCAGCTCCTCAACGGCGGCGACCTTGTCCGCCGGCAGGAGGTTGGCGCGCACGGTCCGGATGCCTGCCTGACCCGCGACGATCTCGGCGGCCGACTCACGGTCGCCCGTGAGCATCACGGTCTCCGTAACGCCCAACACGGCGAGTCGCTGCATCAGCGACGAGACCGGGTGCCGCAACCGGTCCGCGAACTCGATCGTCCCGAGGAGCCGGCCGTCCACGGCCACGTACGCGGTCGTGCGGTCGTCGGGAGTCTCCGGGACCGGCACGTCGTGCCGGGCCAGGAATCGCGCGGATCCGACGGCGACTCCATGGCCTTCGACGTGTCCGACCACGCCGGCACCCGGTGTCTCCCGGAAGTCCGTCGTGGCCGGAAGCGCACCCACGCGCTGCCGCCCTGCTTCGACAATCGCCGCTCCGAGGTGGTGGGACGAGAGCTGTTCGACGGCCGCGGCCAGGCGCAGGACCTCGTCGGGCGATGCTCCGTCGCTGGGAACCACGTGCTCGACGGTCGGATGGCCAAGCGTGAGCGTGCCTGTCTTGTCGAACACCACCGCGCCTGCTCGTCCCAATTGCTCGATTGCCGCTCCGGTCTTGATGATCACGCCCATATCCGCCGCCCGACTGATCCCCGCGATCACGGCGATTGGCGTGGCGAGAATGAGTGGGCACGGCGTCGCGACCACGAGGACCGCCAGGACGCTCGTCGCCGTACCCGAGACAAGCCACGCGACACCGCACATGGCGAGGGTAACCGGCGTGAACCACACCGCGAACCGGTCGGCGAGCCGCTGGATTGGCGGTTTCTCCAGCCGGGCACGCTCGACCATGGAGACGATCTGCTGGTACTGGCTGTGCTCCGCGGGATGCACGGCCCGCATTTCGAGCGCTCCGTCCAGGTTTAGGCTCCCGGAGAGAAGGGAGGTCCCCGATACCGCCCGGATCGGGACCGGCTCGCCGGTGAGCGCCGACTGGTCCACCGTCGACGTGCCCTCGGTCACTTGGCCATCCACGGGAACGAGGTCCCCCGGTCGAATGAGCAGCACGTCCCCGGCGCGGATCTCGCCAACGGGGACGTCCTCGACCTGCCCTGCCCGCATTCGGCGTCCCAGCTTGGGTGCCCGCGCCAGCAGCGCCTCGAGCGAGCTCGATGCACGCCCCATGGCATAACGCTCGAGCGCCTCGCCCCCCGACTGCATCAGCGCGATGACCGCGCCGGCAAAGTACTGACCGAGGAGGAGTGCGGTGAGAATCGCCAGCATCGCCACGAGGTCGGCCGCGAACCGCCCGCGCAGCATCCCGCGCAGGGTTTGGAAGACGAGCGGGACGCCGCCGATGAGGAGCGTCGCCAGGAAGATCCACTTGGCCAGATCCCCAGCATGGAAGGCAAACTGGGCGGTAAGCCCGACGACGAGTCCTCCGCCGACGATCACAGGAAGGGGATACGATCTCAGGATCCTCGCCGATACCACTGTGCTCCCTTCCCCGGGCTTTTCCTCGGCATCTCGGCGTTTAGAACGGCGAGTACCCCGGCGACCCATATGTCTGCATGTGCAGATGCGCCCATAACGGATACGCGTAGGCGATCAGGACGAGCAGGACCGCGACGACCGTCCACAGCCCGTACCGGTCGAGCACGCTCACCCTGGGGCTTCGCGCGTCGAGCGTCTCCGCCCACTCGATCGGCTCCGGTTCGCGTCTCTTGCCCGCGAGCCCGGTGCCGAGCATCACGAGCATGAAGAAGCCCGCGCTCACGAACAGAAACAGCCCGCCCACCGCCGACAGGTCGGTCAAGCCACGCCACGCGTGCGCCACCGCGCTGCCGCCGTAGCTCGCGTCGTAGATGCGGCGGGGCATTCCCATAAGCCCGGTGATGTGGTTGGAGATCGAGAACAGCACCATCCCGATGAACCACAGATAGGGCTGAACCTTGGCGAGGAGTCCCAGCTCGAGCTCGCGTCCCGTGAGGCGGGGCAGCAGCCAGTAGGCCGTTCCCATGAACGTCAGCGCCGTCGCGCTACCGACGGTGAGATGGAAGTGACCCTGAATCCACGCCGTGTTATGCACCACCGCGTTCATGCCGTAGGCCGCGTTGATGGCGCCGCCCATCCCGCCGACGGCGAAGAGCAGCATCGAGAGGAGGACACTCGCCACGAGCGGATCACCCCATGGCAGCTTTTTGATCCAATCGAGCAATCCGGTCGCACCCCGCATGCGGCCCGCGACCTCGAGCGAGGCCGTCACCGTGAACGCCGTGACGAAGCTCGGAAACAGGATTCCGAACGTCAGGAGGGCGTGGAACAGCTTCCAGGAGGCGGGAATTCCAGGATCCATGAACTGGTGGTGAAATCCCACCGGCGTGGACAGGACGATGAATAGGATGAAGACTAGGCGCGCGAGTGGGTCGCTGAACAGCTTTCCACCGGCCACCTTCGGCAGGACCGTGTACCAGACGACGTAAGCGGGCAGGAGCCAGAAATACACGAGTGGATGGCCGAAATACCAGAACAACATGCGCGCGAGCTCCGGATCGACGGTCTTGGTCAGGCCGAGAGACCAGGGGATCAGGAGGAAGAGCATCTCCGCCGCGACGCCCACCGTCGCGATCAGCCACACGATCACGGTGGCCAGCACGCCGTGAAGCGCGAGGGGCGCCGGCTCCGTTTGGTGCTCACGCTTCCACGCGAGATAGCTCCGGATCACCACGAAGCCCCAAATCCACGACCCCACCACCAGCAGCGTCGCCCCGATGTAGAACGCCGGGTGCGCTTTGAGCGGCGGGTAAAACGTGTAGAGCACGGTGGCTTTGCCGGACAGAATCGCCCCTACGGTGGCGAGGGTGCCTGTCAGAGCAATCCAGAAGCCCGCCCAAGCGAGGCCACGATGCGGTACGGAGCGCCCGAGGGTGCGCTGCACAACGACGTAACCGAACGCCATGATGAAGAACGTGGTGAACACGAGCGCCATGAGCGTGCCGTGCGCCGTCACCGAGAGGTAATACATCCTGGCGGAGCGCCACGGGAGGTCGAGCGCGGCACGCGAGAGCGCTTGCATCAGTGCCATCGCGGACGCGACGCCGAACGCGATGATCGCGACCCACAGGTTCGCCAGCGGGAGGCGGCTGGTGCGGTCGCTCATGGCCGCGCCTCCTCGACGATCAGCTTCGCCGACATGAGGTGATGGCCCAGCCCGCAATATTCGTTGCACACGATGAGGTACTCGCCCGCCCGGAACACCGTAGTGAACTGGCTTACGTAACCGGGTACGAGCATCGTGTTGGCGTTCGTCCCCACGATTAGAAACCCATGCGTCACATCGGTGCTCGTCATCCGGAAGGTGACGGGCTTGCCCGCCGGCACATGAATCTCGCCCGGGGTAAAGCCGAACATCATGCCGAACGCCACCACCGTGGCACCGTTGGCGTCCACGGTCACACCGGGGTGCGCAAAGCGCGCGTCCTTGAAGACCTGTGTCGGGTCGATCGTTTCCACGTGACTCGGTGGCGCGAGGGCACCGCCGAGACTCGTGATCAGCACGGTGGCGACGAACGCCGCGATGACCCCTGCCGCGGCCCACATCCAGATCTTCTCGTAGAGCGGGACGTTCATGGGGTCACCCCGCCGCGCCGCAGGTAGACCAGCACGTACACGGCGAACCATCCGAGCACGAACAGCACCCCGTACAGGCCGACGATGAACAGTGTGCCCCTCGGGTGCTCCTGGCCCTCAGCCATGGTCATGCCTCACGGTTCGAGTATTGGGAAATCGCGTTGGGCAGCTCGACGTCGAAGCGCGCGCCGCCTCGTCCCTGCACGTTGCTGGCCCGGATCGTTCCGCCGTGCAGGCGCACG
This sequence comes from Gemmatimonadales bacterium, assembly GCA_035631795.1. GTDB lineage: Bacteria > Gemmatimonadota > Gemmatimonadetes > Gemmatimonadales > GWC2-71-9 > AG41. The sequence continues at coordinate 12,458 of DASQIB010000194.1, forward strand.
ATGGCCGCCGCCATCGCCAATCCCAACCCCGTCCCGCTGCCGCGGGTACGGGCTTCGTCGATCCGATAGAAGGGCTCGAAGATGTGCGGTAGGTGGTCGGCCGTGATGCCGGGACCGGAATCCTGGACCGACAGCTCCACGCCACCGTCCAATCGGCTCGTGGTGATCCGAATCGTGCCGCCCGGCGGCGAGAACTTGACGGCGTTGTCGAGCAGATGGTGGACCACGCGCGCGATGAGGGCCGCGTCGAGCGAAGTCTCGGCCCCTTCGCGGAGGAGCCGGCGCTCGACGGCAAGGTCTCGCTCCTCGATCCGCGTCTTCAATGCCCGGAGCACACCTGCCACCACGGCGTTCAGGTCGGTAGGCGCTATCTGCAGCTCCAACAAGCCGGCATCCGCGCGCGTGATGAGCAATAGGTCGTCGCTCATCTCCGTCAGCTGCTCGATCTCCTCGAGCGCGCTGTGCAGCACGTGCTGGTAGTCTCGTGGCGTCCGCTCCGCCCGGAGCGCCACCTCGATTTCGCCCTTCATGGCGGTGAGCGGAGTCCGGAGCTCATGGCTCACGTCCGCGGTGAGACGACGCTGATTGCGAAACGCGCGGTCGAGCCGCTCCAGCATTCGGTTGAGCACGGCGACGAGGCCGCGATACTCCGCGGTCTCGGCGTGCGCCACGATGGGTTGGTCAAGGGTGCCGGCTTCGATGCGGGTCGCCTGCTCGGTGATCTCGTGCACCGGGCGGACGACGGAGCCGGCGAGCCACCACGCCCCGACCAGAGTAGCACCCGTGCCGAGGACCACGACCGCTGCCAAGACGACGAGGAGCTCACGGTGCATTCCGGCGGCCGGGCCGATGGCCACCGCGTACGCCGCAGCGGTGGCGAGCAGCAACCCTGCGCCCATGGTCGCCGCGAACCGGACAGCCAGCGTCCGCCGCAGCGACTGGGTCACTCTTCTTCTCTATCCGGCGACTGGAGCCGAAAGCCGACGCCCCTCACCGTCTGAATCAGGTCCATCTCGGACGCGCCCTGCAGCTTGCGCCGGAGATTGCCGACGTGCACATCGACCACATTGCTCTCCGGGTCGAAGTGCAGGTCCCAGACCTTTTCGAGGAGGTCGGTGCGCCGGATGACCTCTTCGGGGCGAAGCAGGAAATGCTCGAGCAGCTGGAACTCCTTCGGCGTCAACTCGAGCTTCTTGCCCTTGACCTTGACCTTGTGCTTCAACCGATCCAGCTCTACCGGCCCATATGCCAGTAGCTCGGTGCGACTCGCACCGCCCCGTCGGATCAGGGCACGAACGCGCGCCAGCAACTCATCGAACTTGAAGGGCTTGGGGAGATAGTCGTCGGCGCCGGCATCGAGACCACGCACCACATCCTCGGTCGTATCGCGCGCCGTGAGCATCAGAATCGGCGTTCGACGCCCTTCGCGCCGCAGCTCCGACGCCACCTGGAGCCCATTCTTCTTCGGGAGCATCACGTCGAGCACGAGCAGATCATAGTCGTAGACGTGAGCGAGGGTCGTCCCCTCTTCCCCGTCCGGCGCGACGTCTACGGCGTAGCCTTCCTCCCGCAAGCCCTGTTCGATGAAGCCCGCGACTTTTCGATCGTCTTCGACCACGAGGATTTTCATAGGGCGGATTCTAGAAGGGACGCGTTGAACCGACTCTAAAGAATAGCTGAAGGAAGCTTCACAAAGCGCTACACCCCCCCGGCTTTGTGCGGGAGCGTGAGCGCGAAATCCGCCCCCCGGCCCACGTCACTTGCGACCGTGAGGCTCCCGCCCAGCACTTCCGCGAGGCGGCGGGACACGGGCAGGCCGAGCCCGGTGCCCAGACCGGAATGCGGGTCGAAGCGCTCGAACGGCTCGAAGATACGGCCCTGGAGCTCGGGCGCGATGCCGGGGCCGTGATCGACGACGTGGAACGAGACCGTAGAATCGGCCGCCTCGACCCGCACCGCGATACGCTCACCTTGGGGACTGTGTCGCACCGCATTGGAGAGCAGATTGAGGAGGATCTGCTCCAGCCGCACCGGGTCGGTCAGCAGCGACGCATCCGGCGGGCAGTCCACCGCGATCACGATCCGCTTGGCATCGACCGCCGGCTGCATCCCGGCGACGGACCGCTGGACGGCCCCGAGTGCGTTTACGTCGCGCCACACGGGCCGTACCTTGCCGGCATCGAGGCGAGTCAGATCGAGAAAATTGTTGAGCAGCGTGATCGTGTGCTCGGCGCCCTCGTACACCTCTCGAGCCGCCTGCGACGCTCCGTCGGCGGACTTGCCGCGGACCAGCCGCTCCGCCCAACCGAAGACTCCGGTGAGCGCGTTGCGCAGTTCGTGGTTCATCATCGCGAAGAACAGGTCGCGATGCCGCTGCATGTCCCGGACCTGGCTCAACAGCCGCTGCGCTTCGTCGTTGAGCCGCGCGTTCTCGACGGCCACGGCCGCGTGTGCCGCGAGCAGCACGGCGATCGCCTGATCCTCGGCGTCGAACTCCGCCGCACCGATCTTCTCCGTGAGATACAGATTGCCGAACGCCCGGTCGCGGCCACGGATCGGAACGCCGAGGAAAGACTTCATCGGGGGGTGGGCGGGCGGGAAACCGGAGCGCTGCACATGATGGCTGATGTCCGCGGTCCGGATCGGCCGCGCCTCGCGGATCACCAGCCCGAGGAGCCCATGCCCGGTCGGCAGGGCTCCGATACGATCACGGTCCGCCCGCGAGAGCCCCGAGGTCACGAACTCCGAGAGCGAGGTTCCATCGGGCGCGAGCACGCCCAGCGCGGCGTATCGCGCCCCCACGACGTCCCGGGCCGAGTCCACGATCTGCTGCAGCACGCGTTCGAGGGACCGCTCCGAGTAAATGGCGATCCCGGCTGAAAGGAGCTTCTCGAACCGATGTCGAACGCGTGACGCCTCGGCACGCGGGCGCTTCGGGCTCCTACGGCGCTGCTTGGGCAATAGATCCTCGCGGCTCCACGTGAAGCAAGTATGAACTCTGAGCCGCGAGGAGGCTAGCCTGCGCACCCTGGCCGCCGGTCTAAACCCTTTGCGTGGCGACCGCGCCGACGATGTCGGTCTGCGAGATGACGCCTACCAACGCGCCGCGCTCCTCGACGAACAATCGCTGCACCTCGAGATAGAGCATCTGGCGCGCCGCGTCTCGGACGTCGGCGTCGGGTGTCACCGTGACGGGCCAGGGCGCCATGATCTCCAACACGAGGGTCTCCTCGAACAGGCGCTCGCGCGCGCGTGGGCTGACCATCGCGTGCTCGGCTTTGAGAATCTCCCGCGTGGAGACCACTCCCACCGCGCGCCCGTACCCGTCCAGGACCGGCAGGGCGGAGAGCTGCGCCTCGGCCAGTGCCGCGACGGCATCCCCCACGGTGGCATCGCTGCTGATCGTCTTCAGATTCGGCCGCATGAGCTCCGCGACTTTCATAGAGCCTCCAGTTCACAAGACGCCGCCCTTCGCGGCTCGTAGGCGCATAACGGATCTTCGGCAAATGGATTGCCGCTTGCCGCGTACGCGCGGGCCCGCGACCCCCCGCAGTACGAGTGGAACTCACACCGCCCGCAGCGGCCTGTGAAGCTCTCCGCCCGCCGGAGTCGGCGAAACAGCGGCGCGCCGCGATAGAGGGACACGACATCGTCCTTCCGAACATTGCCGGCGGACAGCGGCAGGAACCCCGACGGGTGAACGTCCCCGGTGTGCGAAATGAACATGATCCCATTGCCATCGCGGATCCCGGCGGCGTGCCCGTGTGTGGCGAACTGGTGTCGCTGCAGCATCACCCGCCGAAAGTGCGGGGCTTCCGTGGTCGTCACCACGGGGCGCCCACCCCGGCGAGACAGCTCCGCCAGCCACTGCATGACGTCTTCCGCGGCCCCGGGCGTGATCTGCTCGAGCAGCGTCCCCCGACCCACCGAGACGAGGAAGAACAGACTCCAGCGCGCTGCGCCAAGCTCCGTCGCGAGCAGGTAGATCGCGGGCAGGTCGTCGAGCGTCTCCTCGGCGACTAGCGTGTTGATCTGGAACGGTAGGTCCGCGTGCCGCGCCACCCGCGCCGCGACGAGCGTTCGCTCGAATGTCCCGGCCACCCCGCGGAATGCATCGTGGCGGTCCGGGGTCGAGCCGTCGACCGACAGGGAAATGGCCTCTACTCCGGCGGCTCTCAGCCGCCGAACCTCCTTTGGGCCGAGCAGCGGGGTCGCGCTCGGAGCTACGGAAACGCCGAGGCCCAGTGCCTGGGCGGCGACGATGAGCGTCCAGAGGTCGGGCCGCTTGAGCGGGTCCCCGCCGGTCAGCACGACGTGGGGCTTGGGATCGCCGAACGCGGCGAGGCGCTCGAGCAGGTGGAGACCCTCGATTGCGTTGAGCTCGTCTGGGTGCCGGACGTTGACCGCTGCGGCGCGACAGTGACGACATGCCAGGTCACAGGCGCGCGTCAGCTCCCAATACACCCGCCGGGGCGCGAGGTCGAACGAGAGGCGAGTCATGGCCGAATTCTCGCCCGACCGGGATGAAGAACCTTCGAAGAGCGGCTCAGGGAAGCTTCATGATCGACCAGCTTGATTGGAGGGCAGGGAGGTCGCTATGAACTGGGCACATATTCATCTCTTGCTGAACCACGTTCCCGTGTTTCCGTGGTCGGACTCATGAACGAAAAGTGAAAGAACCTTCATTTCGTGAACTGCATTTCCGACGCGCCTCAACATCACTTCACGATGTCCCCTTCACCTTCTTTAGAGGAATCGGCGGTCAGACTACTGCACATCGGGGGTGGTTATGACGTGGAAACCCATCGTGGTCGGTATAGACGCGTCTCGCGCGTCAGTGGAAGCCGCTGCCTTTGCCGTCCAACTCGCGCAGCGCGCCAAGACACCGTGCCACGTCGTGCACGCGGTGCGTGACACCCTCATCCCGTGGCAGGAAACCGACGACAGGCGCTACCGCCAGGCGTTGATCGATCAGGCACGCGCACAGCTCGTCACGCGGCTCCGCGGCGGCGTGCCGGCCGAGGTGCTCAACAGTCTGACCGTTCGTCTGGGAAACGCGCCGCGCGTGCTCGTCGATGTCGCGAGCGAGGTCAAGGCCGGGCTCATCGTCCTGGGTGGCAAGCATCATTCGGCGCTGGACCGTTGGCTCGGCGGGAGCACGAGCCTGAACGTCGCCAGAATCACCGAGGTGCCGCTCCTCGTCACTGCCGGTCCCGGGCGCGTGATTCGCCGGGTACTGGCCGCTGTCGACGTCTCGAGCGCCGCCGCGCCAACGCTCGATGTGGCACAGCAATACGCCACCCTCTTCGGGGCCGAGCTCCGCGCGATCAGCGTGCTCGAGCCGTTGCCGGTCATTCCGGAGGTCACGCCGCCCTACGACGTCTCGCAGTACTACGCGCTTTCCGAGGAGCTGCTGCAGCGGGACGTGTGGTCATTGCTCCGGACCACGGGCATCCAAACAGCCGTTCGCTACGGGCTAGCCGTCGAGACCATCCTGGGTGAGGCGGCGGAATGGAACCCAGATCTCCTGGTGGTCGGCTCGCACGGGAAGGGCTGGGCCGAGCGGATGCTCGTCGGGAGCGTCACGGAGCGGTTGCTCAATCATCTCCCGACCTCGGTGCTGGTCGTTCCGACGCGGGCGGCCCGGGCGCTTGTCAGCGAGCAGCGCTCCGATAAGGAGCAATCTCGCGCGACGGTCGCGATCGCCTAGAGGGCCGAGAGAAAGAACTCGGCTTCAGGATCGCTTCTCACGCGCGACCGTCGCGGTCGCGAACGCCGGCGCCGGGGCCACGGGGAGCCCGAGATGCTCCCGCGCCCGGTTCAGCGCGTCGTCGATATTGCCGTGCACGTTCTCTTCCCCGAGCTCGTCGTAGAACCCCGACCGCTCGAGCGCCACGACGGGTTGGGCGTGCACGTCCGACAGGATGACCAGGGAGCCGTCTCGCCGGCTCCGGTGCACCAGATCGCGCAGAGCATGCTTTCCGGTCGAATCGATTGCGGGGACATGGCGCATTCGTAGGATCAGGACCTTCGGGCGCTGCGCGACCCGGGCGAGGCGCTCCTTGAACGTCTCGGCGGCGCCAAAGAAGAACGGCCCGTTGATCTCGTAGACCTCCACGCCCGGTGGCACGACTCGGCGCGCCACGGCGTTCGGGTCGCGCTCGAAGTCGTCCACCGGATCGGTGAACTCGTGCGTCAGCACGTTGATGTTCGTCACCTCGGCCATGCGCCGCATGAACAGGAACGCGGCGAGCACCATGCCGACTTCGATGGCGACCGTCAGATCCCATAGAACGGTAAGAAGAAAGGTCGTGAGCAAGACGGCCACGTCGCTCTTCGGCGCGCGGAACTCCGCGAGAAAGGTCCGCCACTCGCTCATGCTGTAGGCCACGACCGTGAGAATCGCGGCCAGCGTCGCCATGGGGATCAGGCCGGCCCAACGGCCAAAGAACAGGGTGATCAGGAGAAGTGTGAGCGCGTGTATCATGCCGGCGACGGGCGTCCTCCCGCCGTTCTTCACGTTCGTCGCCGTGCGCGCGATCGCGCCGGTAGCGGGAATGCCGCCGAACAACGGCGAGGCGATGTTCGCGAACCCCTGCGCCACCAGCTCCATGTTCGAGCGATGCCGGCCGCCGATCATTCCGTCCGCCACCACCGCGGAGAGGAGCGACTCGATGGCGCCGAGCAGCGCGATCGTGAACGCGGGGCCCAGGAGGCCGGGAAGCTGCGGGAGGGTGATCGTGGGAAGCGTGGGCTGCGGGAGCCCCATACTGATTGCGCCGAATCGGCTGCCGATGGTCTCGACGGGAAGGTGAAAGAGCTGAACCGCAGCGGTCGCTACGATGAGTGCGACGAACGGGCTGGGGATGCGCCGATTGACGCGCGGCCACGCCAGGATGATGGCGAGCGTGAGCGCCGCCACCAGCATCGCCCACGCGTTGACGGCGCCCAGATGCGCGGCGAACGCGCGCCACTTGAGGACGAATTCCGCGGGCACCGGACCCATATGAAGGCCGAGCAGGTCCTTGACCTCGTTCGAGAAGATGATCAGCGCGATGCCGCTCGTGAACCCGATGGTGACCGGGTACGGTATGAACTTGATCGCGCCGCCGAGCCGGGCGAGACCAAAGCCGACCAGGATAATGCCCGCCAGCAACGTTGCCGCGGCGAGACCGTCCACGCCGTGCTTCTGGACGATCGCATACACGATCACGACGAACGCACCGGTGGGTCCGCCGATCTGGACGCGCGAGCCGCCCAGCACCGAGATCACGAATCCGGCGACGATGGCCGTGTACAGGCCGCGCTCGGGCGTCACACCGCTCGCGATCGCGAACGCGATGGCGAGCGGCAGGGCGACAATGCCGACAATGACACCCGCGACCAGATCGCTGAAGAACTGGTCGCGGGTGTATCCCTGGAGCGTGGTGAAGAGCTTCGGAACCAGCCGGTCCAGTGCTACCTCAACCTTTGTGGGTCTTGGAACGGCTCAATGAGTACACATATGCCGCGACCGCTCTGACCTGATCGGCGGCAAGGTTCGCGCCGCCCATCGGCGGCATCGCGGCGGGCGACTCTTTCGGATTTGGGACGCCGCTTTGCACGGTGTTGACGATGAAGCCAAAGCTGCCGTCGCCGTTGAGCCATTTGCCAGCGGTGAGATCGGGCGCGAGCCCCTGCGTGCCCTTCGCGTCCTGCCCGTGGCACACATAACACGTCCCGCCCCCGATCTTGCCGTGGAAGATGCTGTCGCCCCGTACAATCATCGCCGGCGTAATCGAGTCCGACGCGGCCGGGCGAGCGGCGGGCGCCTGGGCCAATGTCGGCCGAGCGCCGGCGACGAGCAGCAGCCCGCCGAGCATCATCCCACGGTCCATCACGGTCGTCATCATGCTTGCTTCCTTTCGACCTTAGAACGCCAACCAGACGAGCAGGAACAAAGTACTGTTGTCCGACGCATTCCGACCAGAGCCATCGTAGTTGTTGCTCGAGCCATTGAACTTTGTGTACGCCACGTACTGCGCCGTCAACCGCGTATTCAGCCACGGCAGGAAATCGAGCTCGCCGATGATCCCGTTCGAATTCGGGCTCCCTAAGCGACTGCCGACTACGGGCGCGGGCGCATAGCGCACGTTGTCAGCGCCGCCGGTGGTCGAGAAATAAGCCACCGTCGCGCCGACCCGTCCAGCGGTGTAATACGAGCCATCGATCTTAAAGGTCTTCAGTGTGTTCGATGCGTTCGCGACCAGCGCACTGTCGAAGGAAGCGTTCAAGTGTTGCGACTCGTGAATCCACGTGGTGTGCGCCGTGATGCTTCCGCCACCGACCCGGCGCTCGTATTGGGCATCGACCGCGATATCCGTATACCGGTCCGTCGGGCCGGTCACACCGGTCGGATAGAGCGTCGTCGACATGCCGTACGTCCCGACTTCGAGGTACTGGCCATGCCACCCGTGCTGTAGCGCAAAACGCCAGTACGGCGCAACGCCGTGCAGCGTATTCGTCGCGGAGGAGTCAGGGGGGTGCGGGCCACCCTGCGGGGCCGAACGGTACACGGAAAACTCCCCGTAGACGCGGTTGTTCCAAAGGGCGTACGCACCGATCCCCGCGGACTGTTGTGCCAAGGCGCCGTCGATCAGCGTCGCGGCGGCCGGCGTCGGCGCAACCGACGAAGAAGCCCATGGGAATCCCCACGCAGGGGTGCTGTTCCACACGTCCTGTACGGTGGGGTTGTTGTTCAGCGA
>DASQIB010000195.1:0-23724 GCA_035631795.1 Gemmatimonadales bacterium
TTTTTCCATCGCGTCGCGGATGTCGCGCGGCGGGTTGATGTCCTTGAGCTCCACCCGGCTCACCTTCGCGCCCCACTTGTGCGTCGCTTCATCCAGGATCTCGCGCAGCTTGGCGTTGATCGTGTCGCGGGACGAGAGCACATGGTCGAGCTCCATCTCGCCGATCACGTTGCGCAGCGTCGTCTGCGTCAGCTTCTCGATCGCGTCGGGCAGGTTGGCGATCTCGTACGTGGCGCGCACGGGGTCGGTGATCTGGGAGTAGATCAGCGCATCGATCTCCACCACCACGTTGTCCTTGGTGATCACGTTCTGGCGCGGGAACACGTACACGGTTTCGCGCAGGTCGATTTTCTCGGTGCGGAAGTGCCGCGCGAACGACTCGCCGGCGGGCGTGACGATCACTTGGTGCCAATCGATCGCCCGTGGCTTATCGATGATCGGGATGATGAGGTTCACGCCCGAGGCCAGCGTGCGGTGGTATTTCCCCAGCCGCTCGATGATCATCGTCTGCGCCTGCTGTACGACGCGGACGCCCTTCGCCACGATCGAAATCGCCACGAGGGCGATCGCTATGGGGACGATGTACCCGCCGATGTCCATCTCAGCTCTCCTTGTCCACGTACAGAGTCGCGCCCTCCACCCGAACGACCATCACGCGGGTTCCGGGCTCGAGCGCGGTGTCCATCAGGGAGGCCGCGCGCCAGTCTTCACCTTCGACCAGCACGCGGCCCTTCCCCGTGGCCGGGTCGATACGCTCCGACACGATCCCGACGCGGCCGGAGAGGGCGTCCACGTTCGTCCGGATCTCGCCGCCGCGAGTGTGCAGGTGCCGGAGCAGGAACGGACGGATACCGACGAGGGAGAGGAGCGTCCCCGCGGCGAACGTGAGAGCCGGGATGAGGGCCCCCGGCGCCACCAGGGACGCCAGGCCCGCGGCGAGACAGCCGACCGCCACCGAGAGGAGCCAGAACCCCGGCGCGACCATCTCGGCCACGAATAGGAGCAGCGCCGCCACGAGCCAAACTTGCCATTCGTGCATGGCGGGAAATTAGCGCGCGTCCCCCAGCCTGGTAATTCCGGGAACCGGCGGCTCGAAACGGCGCCGAGTGGCGACCCCTCCGGCTCGGGACGCCTGACATCCCTCCCCCTCCGCCCCTTGCGTCTTCGCCTACGGGGCCGCCACGCGGCGCCGCGTCAAACCGCTCAGTCCGCCGGTGCCGCCTCCGGTTCGGGTGCACGTCCGCCCGCCGCCGCCCGGCCGACGGCGCTGCGCCCCAGCCAGCTCTGGAACTGATCGAGGTAGAGGTAGATCACGGGCGTCACGTACAGCGTGATGAACTGCGAGAACGCGAGCCCACCCACCACCGCGATGCCCAGCGGCCGGCGCGACTCTGAGCCCGCCCCCACGCCCAGCGCGATCGGGAGCGTGCCCATGAGTGCCGCCATGGTGGTCATCATGATCGGCCGGAACCGGATGCTGCACGCCTCGAGGATCGCCGCTTGCGGGGATTTCCCCTCCACCCGCTGCGCCTCGAGCGCGAAGTCGATCATCATGATGCCGTTCTTCTTCACCAACCCCACCAGCATGATGATCCCCACGAAGGCGTACACGGAGAGCTCGACCCGGAACAGGAGCAACGTGGCGAGGGCGCCGAATCCCGCGAACGGCAGCGCCGACAGGATCGTGAGCGGATGGATGAAGCTCTCGTACAGAATGCCGAGCACCAGATAGATCACCAGCACGGCGAGGAGCAGGAGGAAGAGCAGGCCGCCCTGGCTCGATTGGAACGCCTGCGCGGTGCCGCCGAACGAGGTCGTGACGCCCGAGGGCAGCACCTGCGCGGCCGTCCGCTGCACCTGCGCCACCGCCGTCCCGAGCGACACGCCGGGCTGCAAGTCGAACGAGATCGTCACCGACGGCAGCTGCCCCGAGTGGTTGACGGTGAGGGGCCCGACCGACGACGAAATGTCCGCGAGCGAGGCAAGGGGCACGAGCGAGCCTGTCTTCGAACGGACGTACAGGAGGCTGAGCGCGGAGAGATCGCGCTGATAGTCGGGCAGGAGCTCCATCACGACCCAGTACTGGTTCGTGGGCGTATAGATCGTCGAGACCTGGCCGGAGCCGTACGCGTCGTACAGGGCCCTCTCGACCTGCTCCGCCGTCACTCCCAACGCCGCCGCCCGGTCGCGATTGATGACGACGGAGGCCTGCGGGTTCGCAATCTGGAGGTCGCTCGTCACGTTGAGGAGGCCGGGAAGGGCGCGCAACCGGGTCTCCAGCGTCTTCGAGCTCTCGTACAGGGAGGTCATGTCGGGGCTCTGCAGCGTGAACTGGTACAGGCTCTTCGACAGCCGGCCGCCGATGCGGATCGGAGGTGGGTTCTGCAGGAAGACCTGAATACCCGGAATGCCTGCGAGCTTCCCGGAGAACGAGCGGATCAGCTGGTCCACGCTCAGCTTGCGCTGCGAGCGCGGTTTCAGCTGCATGAAGACCCGGCCCTGGTTGATCGTGCCGCCTCCCAGGAACGACATGGTGCCGTCCACGTTCGGATCCTGCTGCAGCACCGACATGACCTGTAGCTGGTGCTGCACCATGTCGTCATAAGACGTCCCCTGGAGCGTCTCCGTGATCCCGAAGATCTGCGAGTTGTCCTCGCTCGGCAGGAATCCCTTCGGGACGATCACGAAGAGGAAGAGCGTTGCGACGAAAATCGCCCCCGAGGTGGCGAGCGCGACCCCGCGGTGCCGCATGACCCAGGCGAGCGTGCGCTGGTACCACCCCAGCGTGGCCTGGTAGACGTGCTCGGAGGCCTGGTACAACGAGCCATGCTGCGCCTCGCGGGGCGGCCGGAGGAAGCGGCTGCACAGCATCGGCGTGAGCGTCAGCGAGACGACACCCGAGACCAGGATCGCGGCGCCGATGGTCACGGCAAACTCGTGGAAGAGCCGGCCGATGATCCCGCCCATGAAGAGGACCGGAAGAAACACGGCCGCGAGCGACAGGGTCATCGACAGGATCGTGAATCCCACCTCGCGGGCGCCCTCGTATGCCGCCTGCATCGCCGGTTTCCCGTGCTCCATATGACGCACGATGTTCTCGAGCATCACGATGGCGTCGTCGACCACGAAGCCGACGCACAAGGTCAGCGCCATCATCGAGAGATTATCGAGGCTGTAGCCGAGCTGGTACATCACCGCGAACGTGCCGACGAGCGAGAAGGGCAGGGCGAGGCTCGGGATCACCGTCGCGGACAGATTTCGCAGGAACAGGAAGATCACGAGCACGACGAGGCAGAGCGTCAGGAGCAGCGTGAACCGGACGTCGTTGAGCGACGCCCGGATCGAGTCGGACCGGTCGTAGCGCAGCCGCAGATCGACGGAGGCCGGGAGCTGTTGGCGAAGGTTCGCCATGACGCTCCGCACGCGACTCGCCACCGCGACCGTGTTGGTGCCCGGCTGCCGCTGGATGGCGAGGATGATCGAGCGGCTGCCGTTGTACCACGCGGCGCTCTTGTTGTCCTGCACGTCGTCGAGCACCTGGCCGACGTCCTGGAGGCGCACGGGCGCGCCGTTGCGATACGCGATCACCATGGGCCGGAACTCCGCCGCGTTCTGCAGCTGCCCATTGGCCTCCACCGTGTAGGCGCGGTGGGGGCCCCAGAGGATGCCCGTGGGGAGGTTCACGTTGCTCGCCGCGATGCCGTCGGCCACTTCGTCGATGCCGATCCCGCGCGTGGCGAGCGCCTTGGGGTCGAGTTGGACGCGGACCGCGTACTTGGCGGCTCCGTAGACCTGCACCTGAGCGACGCCGTCGACCGTGGACAGGCGCTGCGCGATGAACGTTTCCGCGTACTCGTCGAGCGCGGAGAGCGACAACGTCTTCGAGCTCATCGCGTAGTACACGATCGGCGAGTCGGCCGGGTTCACCTTCTGGTAGGACGGCGGCAGGATGCCGCTGGGGAGGAGGCGCAGCGTTTTCGAGATCGCCGCGTTCACGTCTTGCGCCGCCGCGTCGATGTCGCGATCGAGCGTGAACTGCAGCGTGATGGAGGTAGTCCCGAGGTTCGACGTCGAGGTCATCTGGTCTACGCCAGCGATCGTCGAAAACTGCTTCTCGAGCGGCGTCGCCACGGCCGAGGCCATAGTCTCGGGGCTCGCGCCCGGCAGGCTCGCGCTCACCGTGATCGTCGGGAAGTCCACGTTCGGCAGATCGCTCACCGGCAGCAGCCGGTACGCCATGATCCCGAACAGGAGGATGCCCATCATGACCAGGGTGGTCATGATCGGACGCTTGATGAAGAGCTCGGATATGCTCATTTGTCACCCGCCATTTCATTCGTCGCGTCCCCCACGCCCTTGATCTCGACCGGCGACCCGGACACCAGACGCAGCTGTCCGTCGGTCACCACCGCGTCCCCGGCATGGACGCCGTCCGCGATGACCGCATACGGTCCGGCGGTCCGCGCCACGGTTACCGGCTGCGAGTGCGCCGTACTCGCCTGATCCACGACGAACACGTACGTCCCTTGTTGGCCGGTCATGACCGCTTGCGAGGGAACGACCAGCGCGTTCTGCTGGACGTAGAGCTGCAGGCGCACGTTCACGAACTCGCCGGGCCACAGCGCGTTGTCCTTGTTCGCGAATTCGCCTTTGAGCAGCACCGTACCCGTCGCCGTATCCACCGCGTTGTCCACGAACGTGAGTGCTCCGGTCGAGAACACCGTATCCGCCTTGCCGGGGCTCGCCATCACGGGCAGGCGGTTGCTGCGGTAGCGCTGGATGTCGGCCAGGTACTGCTCCGGGACCGCGAATCGGACCAGGATCGGATGTGTCTGGTTGATCACCACGAGCGCGTCCATGTTGGCGCGGACGAGGTTCCCCTCTCGCATGAGCAGCCGGCCGGTCCGTCCGGTGATCGGCGAGCGGATGGACGCCCATTCGAGATTGAGTCGCGCGTTCGCCACCGCGGCCGAGTCCGCGCGTACGGTCGCCGTCAGCGCCTGGGCGGCCGCTTCCTTGGCATCGTAATCGGACTTGGTGACGTAGTCCTGCTTGACCAGGTCTGCGTACCGCTGAGCGTCAAGCAGGGCGCTCTGCGCTTGCGCCGCATCGCGCGCGAGCATGGCTTGCGCCTGCTCGAGTGCCGCCTGGAACGGGCGTGGGTCGATCTGGAACAAGAGCTGGCCGGCGGTCACCTCGTCGCCCTCGCGGAACATGGCGCGGAGCAGGACGCCCGTCACCTGCGACTGAATACTCACGGTCTGGAGCGGCTCGGCCGACCCGGTGGCGAGGATTTCGAACGGCAACGCCCGCTGCTCGGCGTGCGCGACCGTGACGGGCACGCGTGGCGGCCCCCCCGTCCGCTTCCCCGAGCAGCCGAGGGCGACTGCCAAAACGATCACCGTGACCCCGGTGCGCTTCATCGCCCACTCCCGGTCGTGTCCGCTTGGATCTTGAGCGGGCTGGTCCCGTCGAGTCCCAGGATGCCCACGTCGTGGGCGAGTTGCGCGAGCGCCGTGTTCCAGGAAAAGCGCGCTTGGATCGCCTGCGCGCGCGCACTTGCCAACGCGGCCTGCGCCGTGAGCAGGTCGAGCAGGCTCCCGGCGCCCGCCTTGTAGCGCCCGAGCGCGACCTGCTCGGACTCCGTGGCGCTCGCGAGCAAGTCCCGGCTCGTGCGCACCTGCTGCGTCGAGGTGTGAAGGGCGTAGTAGGCGTTGAACACCTGGTAAATGACCTGTTGCTCGAAGCCCTGCGCGCGCAAGGCGGCCGCGTCGGCGGCCGCGGAGGCGGCCTTCACGTCGTAGATCTGCGACCAGCCTGAAAATATCGGAATGGAAAGGGTCAGGGTGGCCGTGTACCCGTTTCCAGGTGGCGGGGTCGGAGTGGGCGGATTGTGGACGAAGTACGTCTGGTTCGCGGTCCCGCCGACCGAGAGCGAGGGCAGGGCTTGGGACCGGGCGACGCTCACACGCGCGCGGGCCTGCTCGGCCAGGGCGCGCTGGGCCGCGAGGTCGGGGCGCTCCTGGGTCGCGCGGGCGATCAACGTGTCCACGCTTTCGACGATTCCCAGCGGCACGGTCGTGTCCGGTGACACCGCGATGTCGTACGGGACGTTGGCAGGCAGGCCCATGGACAGCGCCAACGCGCCGCGCGTGGTCTGCAGATCGCCCTGCGTCGACTCGAGCGCCAGCCGAGCCTGCGACAGGGCCGTCTTTGCCTGCAGCACGTCCGCGATGGTCGCAAGACCAACCCGGTGCCGCTGTTCGGCCGCATCGAGGTTCTGCTGGGCCTCGGTGAGCGTGGTCTGCTGCGCGTTGAGCAGTGCCTTCGTGCCCATGTAAAGGAAGTAGGCTTGCTGAACCCCGAGCACGACGGTCTGCAAGGTCGCGTTGTGGGTCCAGTCGGCCGCGAGGAGCGCTTCACGCGCCTCGCCGATCGATCCCGAGCGGCCGCCGAAATCGAGCAGGAGCCAGGAGACGTTGAGGCTGGGGCCGAAGGACTGCTGTTTCGCGGACTGGACGCCACCAGACGCGATGCGCTTGATGGCTTGGGCAGTGCCGTCAGCCGTCACCGTGGGGAAGTATTGCCCTTTCGCCGCGCCGTAGCTCGCCGCCGCCGATCGGGCGTCCGCCCAGGCCGCGCTCGTGGCTGTATTGTTCCGCAGGGCGATGTCGATGACGTCCGTGAGCGTGAGCTGTGCGATCCGGTTCGCGAGGTCGGGTGGCAGCTCGGGTGGCGGCGTTGGTGGCGGGGGCGCGACCGACCGGCGAGGTGGCGTCCACGCGACGTTGGGCGTCGGCGCAGTGCCCGCGACGCCGCGCACGCCCGTTCCACATGCGGCGAGCGCGGCCACCGCCGCGGTTGCGAGCGTTGCACTCAGTAACGTCCCGCGACCGAGGGGACGAGGGCGGAGGATGTCTGGCTGGCCCGTCGGCATCCGTTTGCGCATTCGGCTCTGTGCGAAAGGGTGGCGGCTGGATCGGTGTTCCCCGGAGTATACGCACTGGCAGGCGGGTGCGTGGAGCCTGACGGAGGAGCGTCAAGTGGCGGTGCTCGAACGGGTACGGTTAGATCGCTGGCTCTGGGCCGCCCGCTTCTTCAAGACCCGAGCGCTCGCCGCCGCGGCGATCGGCGGAGGCAAAGTCCATGTCAACGGCTCCCCTGCCAAGCGCGCCAAGGCGGTGGCGGTGGGCGACGACCTGCGCATCCGGCGGGGTCCGTTCGAGTACCTGGTACGCGTGCGAGCGCTCGCGGAGCACCGCGGGTCGTCGGCGGCTGCGGCGGCGCTGTACGACGAGGATGGCGAAGGGAAACGGCTCCGGGAACGGCTCGCGGAGCAGCTCCGGGTGGCTCCAGGCCTCCGCTATGAAGGAAAGGGCCGGCCTACCAAGCGCGAGCGACGGGAGATCGAGCGACTCAAGGGGGAGTGATCCGGGACATCACGGCGCGGGCCCGGCCTCGACGCACCGAGAAGCACAACGCCGCGAACACACACGCGAGGATGTACGCGAGCGTGGAACCGGTGGCCAACTCGATGCGAAACCCGCTCATCAAGTTCCCGATCTGAAACAGGGCGCGGACGAATTGCCTGTACACGGTTTTGCGAATCTCACCTTCGACGTTGCGTTTCTCTCACCTGTGCTACGGACCACTCGCCCGCTGAGTTGAATCGCGTCGCACAATGGTCAGCACGCCGCGAGCGAGGCTCGTATCCCTCGGTAGGACCTCATTCCCCGGGAGGGTAGATGAAACGAATCGCCTGGTTACTGCTTCTAGCGCCGTCCCTCGTCGCCGCGCAGAACTCGCCGGACACCGGCAGCGCGGCGCGCCGGCAGCGACGGGAAGCGTGGGTCAGCCAGGCCGTCGGACTCACGGCCGATCAAGCGGCCAAGCTCGAGGCGACGCGGGCGCGGTTCGCTCCCCAGCGCCGCGCGATCATGGAGCGGGTGCGCGCGATCCGCGCGGGGCTCCGGGGACAGCTGCAACCGGGGATCGCGGCCAACGCGGACAGCGTGCGCAAGCTGCTGGACGCGCGGGACCAGAACCGCGGCGCCTTCGTCCAGCTCCAGCGGGACGAGGAGAAGGAGATCGCGGGCTATCTCTCGCCCGTGCAGCGGGCCCGCCTGGACCTGCTGCGCGAGCGGTTCGTGGGCATGGGTTCGCGAGCGGGGCGGCGCCATGGTGGGAGACGAGGACAGCGCGGCGGGGACGGACGGGGCTGGGGAATGCGGGGCGACTGGCGCCACCAGTCGGAGTGAGCCTCCCCGACGCGGGCTTCGAGCGAATTGCTCAGGTCACGCGTACTGTCCCGCATGATGCGTAGTGTCTCCTGCCTCGTGGCGCTGCTCGCGGCGGCCGGCTGCTCGGGGACGAAAGGGAAGCCCGATCGCCCGGCCGTCCCCGTCACGATCGCGCCGGTCCGGCGCGTGACCTTGCCATATACGCTGGTCGCCAACGGCCTCGTCACGCCCCTCCAGACGGCGACCGTCGCACCGCAGGTGGACGGCATCATCACCGAGGTGGCGTTCCGCGAAGGGCAGAACGTTTCGCCGGGCCAGGTGCTGTTTCAAATCGAGGCGCAACCCTACATCGCGGCGTACCAGCAGGCCCAGGCCATGCTGGCCCGCGACAGCGCGACCGCCGCGAATGCCCGGCGCGACGCGGACCGCTACGACCAGCTGGCTCGATCTCAACGTCTACGCGTTCGTGGGGATCATCATGCTGATCGGGATCGTGGAGAAGAACGCCATCATGATGATCGACTTCGCGCTCGAGGCGGAGCGCGGGGGAGCAGGAGGCATGCGACCGGAGCAGGCCATCGTCGAAGCGGCGCGCGTGCGGTTCCGCCCGATCATGATGACCACCATGGCGGCGCTCATGGGGGCGATTCCCATCGCCGTCGGCTGGGGCGCCGGTGCCGCGACCAGGCGCCCGCTCGGCGTGGCGGTCGTGGGCGGCCTTGCGTTCTCGCAGCTCGTGACGCTGTGCGTGACGCCCGTGCTCTACACGTACCTGGATGAGCTGCAGTCGTGGTTGGCGAAACGACGGGAACCGAAACCGGCCACTGCGGTCCTCGAGGGCCCGCCCCCCCCAGAGCCCGTCCGCGGGTGAGGCTGCCGGCCCTCAGCCGCTTCGCTGCAACCGCTTCAGCAACTGGATCTGCCCTGTGTGATAGAGATCGTGCGCGGCGATGCCCCCGATGTGCTGGGCATTCGTCCAGGTCGAGCGCCATCCCTTTGCGTTGAGTCGCGCGAGCGGGAAGCGCACGATCGCCGCACGGAGCAAACGGTGCTCGTCCTTGAGGAGCGCCACATCACGCCGCCAGGCGCCCGCGTTGGACCGATCCGGCAAGCGAGGCCAGTTCGAGCCGGCGTGCGGGAATGAAAGGGTCGCGTCACGCGTCAGGCGCCGGCGCACGATGTACTTCCAGTAGGCCGCATGCAGCACCACCTCCCAGATGTTGTGCCGTCCACGGTCCGGGCGCCACAATGCCTCGCGGAACGTGAGGCCCCGGAGCGATCCCCAGAGCCCCGTGCCGTGCCACGCGCGGCGATTGAAGGCTTGATCGAACAGATCGAGGAGCTGTGCCGAGCGGCGATCGCGGGGCATCGGGGGCCTCTACGGCAGGAAGTCCTTGGGAATCGGATGCGAGGGGTCTTCCTCGAACCAGATCGCGGACGCCACCCACCAGCGCGCCCCGTCCCAGTAGAGCTGCAGCGCGTTGATGCCCCGGCCCTGCACCGGGCCGTCCGCCGTACGGTGCTCCTCGTATGTACTGAACACCTGCACGATGTTCCCGTATTCCCGGGTCATACGATGGATCTCACGCTCGAAGAAGCCGTCGTGCACCATCGCCGAGTCGGAGCCGTCCACAAACGCTTGGTGGTCCATCACCCGGGCGTACGGGCGCTCTCTCGCGAAGCCGGTGGCCACGAACCGAAGGTCGGGGATGTAGAGCGAGCGATCGCGGGACCACTGGCGCGGCTGGCCCGCCGGCCCGCTGATCACGTCGTAGTACGCCTTGACGACGCTGTCGACGCTCGCGACGTCGGCGGCGCGCGGGGCGACGGTCGGGACGTTCACATGGCGACGCGCCGGCGTTTGGGCACAGAGTGCCGTCGACAGGAACAGCGTCGCGAGCAGAGAGGGGAAAACGTCGGGTCGGGCCATTGGAGGTGTCTCCGGACGAGTGAAGGAATTGGCAAACCTACTGGAGCCCGATCGCCACGCCCAGGCCGATCGCCCCAGCGCCGAGCGCCAATAGACCGAGCAACAGGGGGGCGGCGAAGCGCAGCCACTCCTCGTAGCGCACCTGCGCCGCCGCGAGAATCGCCATGAGTGCTCCGTTCGTCGGCGTGAAGAGCTCGCACAGGCCGCCGCCGTATTGATACGCGAGCACGGTGACCTGCCGTGACAGGCCGAGCAGGTCGGCGAGCGGCACGAGGATGGGGAGTGTGAGCACGGCGTGCCCGCTCGGGCTTGGCACCGGCACGTGCACGAGGGCGTGGACGAGCATCATGCCGAGCGCGGCGAAGGCGAGCGGCAGGTTGGCGAGCGGGGTGAAGAGACCGTGCACGATCGTGTCGACGATCCGACCCTGTTCGAGCGTGACGAAGATCGCGCGCGCGAAGCCGATCAGTAGCGCGGCGTAGGCCATCGACCGGAAGCCGGCGACGAACGCCTCCGCCGTCCCGCCGATGCCGAGTCCACCGACCAGCCCGGCCACCACGCCCATGACGAAAAACAGCGCCGCCATTTCGTTGAAGCCCCACTTGGGGCCCAGAACTCCAGCCACCAGCACGCCGAATGTAACGAGAACAAGGGCCAACACGATCCAGCGGCGCCGCTTCAGTGTCCCGGTGCCTGCGGACCTGTCACCCATCGCGGGGGGTGGGGCCGGGTCTGAGCGTGTGCGGACTGCGTGGCGGATGGTGCCCCAAGTCCAGAGGGCCAGTGCGCCGACCAGGAACGCGATTCGGAACCACGACCCCGAGAGGAGCGGGAGCTGCGCGAGCTGCTGGGCGATCCCGACCTGAAACGGGTTGATCGGGCTGAAGGCCGCGCCCACCGCCGCGGCGCCGAGGCTCATCGCGACCGCGACGGTCGGCCGGTACCCGAGGCGGCGCGAGAGCAGGAGCATCACCGGCACGAGCGCGATGATCTCTTCCTTCATGTTGTCGAGCACGCCGCCGAGCGCGAAGGCGAGCGAGGTCACCGGTACAACCAGTGTCTCGGAATGCCCGAAGCGCCCCACCAGCCAGTCCACGCCCTGGCGCAGCGCGCCCGTTTCGTCCACCACGGTGAACGCGCCGCCGATCAGGAACACGAAAAAGATGACCGCCGCCGCGTCCGCCATGCCTCGCGGGATGGCCACCAGTGCCTGGAACGCTCCGACGGGACGCGGGACCACCGGGTGGTACGTTCCCGCCACCACCACCTGGCGGGCGGTCACGGGGTCGTCGCGCCGGTCGTATTCCCCAGGTGGCAGCAGGTGGCTCGCGACCGCCGCCAGCAAGACGCAGCCACACATGAGCGTCAGGGGATGGGGGAATTTCACGCGGAGATAATGACCCGGGAGCCAACGGTTTGGCTACTGCGAGTGTCAAAACAGCCGTGATTCCCATCCCCCCTCGATCCGATGCCGACCAGGAGGCCCGATGCTGAAGCGCGCGATCGCATTCCTGTTGCTGGCCGTTCCCACCGCCCTGCGCTCTCAAAGCGCCGCGGACGCCCGCTGGATGGCCCAGTGCCGAGATCGGGACGACGCCTGGCGGGCCAAGGCCTGCGAAGTGCGGGTCCTTTCGCTCGCCCAGGGTGGCGTGATCACGGTGGATCCCGGGCGGAACGGCGCTGTGGCGGTCGAAGGGTGGGATCGCGACAGCATCGAAGTGCACGCCCGCATCGAGGCCGAGGGTGCGACGGACGCCGAGGCGGCGGCGCTGGCGCAAGCGATCAAGATCACAGCGGCGGGAACCACGATCGGCGCGGAGGGCCCGGTTGCGGGACGCCGCCAGTCGTGGTCGGTGAGCTTCGTGGTGTACGCGCCTCGTCGCTCGGACCTGAAGCTCGATACCTACAACGGGCCGATCGGCGTGCGGGACCTGACGGGCCGAATGACCTTGACGGCGTACAACGGGCCGATCTCGCTCGCGGGCGTGGGCGGCGACGTGCGGGCCCGCACCACCAACGGGCCGCTCGACATCGAGCTCGTGGGTGCGCGCTGGGATGGCGCCGGGCTCGACGCGGAGACCACGAACGGCCCCGTGAATCTGGCCATTCCGGATAGCTATTCCGCGCAGCTCGAGTTCGGGACCGTGAACGGTCCGATGACGGTCGGGTTCCCCCTCACCGTCACGATCCAGGGCAGGGTGGGAGGTCGGATTTCGACCCGGCTGGGGGCGGGAGGCGCTCCGATTCACGTCGTGACCACCAACGGACCGGTCGAGATTCAGCGCAACTAGCGCCGGCCCAGGCGCCGGATCTCGTCGGACTCGTACACGTGCGCGCCGCGGGGCGCGTCTCGGGCGACCCGCACCATGGCCCGCCCGACCGTGGCCGCTTTGATCGGCCGGTATCGCGCGAGCGGCCCCATCATTACCCACCCGACGAGCGGGCTCAACACCCCCGCGATGCGCTCGGCCGGGCGGCTCTGCGCCCGCTTGCCGAGCAGCAGCGAGGGTCGGAAGATCTGGATTCCTTCGAACTGGAGACGCCGGATCGCTTCCTCGGTCTCTCCCTTCACACGATTGTAGAACACCCGCGAACACGGGTCCGCACCCAGCGCGGTGACGACGAGAAACTGGGTCGTGCGGTGGCGGACAGCCATCCGCCCGAGCTCCACCACGTAGGTCATATCGACTTTGCGAAACGCGTCCTGCGAGCCCGCCTGCCGAATGGTCGTACCCAGACAGCAGAAGACGTCGTGCACGCGCGGGAAATCGCCCACTTCAGCGAGCCGGTCGAAGTCCACGACTCGCTGCACCAGCTTCTTGTGCGTGAGCGGCAGGGCGCGGCGCACGAGCGTCGTGACCCGGTCGTATGCCGGATCGTCGACCAGCAGCCGCACGAGGTGGCCGCCGATGAGCCCCGATGCGCCGGCGACGAGCGCGGTTCGAGCCTGGCTCACCCGCTCAATGCCACACCGAGAGCAACGCGCCCATGAGCACGAGATACGCGAGTTGGTACCCCGTGTCGATCACCCACGCGGCCAGGGGCTTCTCGGAAAACATGTTCGCGGTGAGGCCGATCGTCGCCGCGAACCCGAGCCACGAGAGAAAGCCAAGCCACAGGCCCTGGGCGAGCGTCGTGGAGCTCGTGTAGGACGCCAGCAGTGCGACCACATAGGCGGTCACCAGGTTGGAGAGCACGGACACGGCGTAGGCCCGCGTCACGCCCTTTCGCTTCATCTCCTCGAGCTTCTCGGGCGTGTAGCCCTGGGCGGCCATCCACTGTCGGGCGAACAGGGCCGGGGAATACCACGCCATCCCGAGCACGAAGGTCAGCACGCTGGCGACGAGGACGGCGAGGATATTCACGTTGGCGGTCGGCATGAGGGCTCCTTTGGAGTCGGAGCAAAGCTACGACGACGCGTCCTCGCCGCCAGCGTAGGTCCATCCCCGGAGGCAGGACCACGCATATGTCAGCGCGCCGGTGACGCGCACGATCCCCCCGATGAGGCGATCCTGATGCAAGAGGCCGAGCCGGCCGAGCAGGTAGGTCCAGTCGTGCTCGCCCCCGCCGACGAGGGGCAATTCCTGAGCTTGGGCGTCCTGGATGTAGACGGAAATGTTCCAGAGATTCTGCGCGACCCACCACAACGCGACGGTGGCCGCGTGCCGATCGCCGCGTCGCCAGAAGTAGGTCACGAACGCGGCGGGCATGATGAGCTGCATCAGCGTTCCACCCAGGAAGCCGATGAACTCGCCGAAGATTCGGAACAGCGGGTGCCCGAACTCGTGGATCGCGAGATCGAGGCTGTCGAGCCAGCTGTAGTGGCCGGGCTGAAAGAGGAGGTACGCGCCGTACACCGCGAGCGCCACGGTCAGCGCGCGGCGAGCGCGCTGCTCGGCGGCGCTCACAGCCTCACGGCGTGACGCGTGCGGTGCGGAACGTCCCGGTCATGATGGCGTTGCCCCCGGCGGCCGGACGCATCTCGAATGTGCCGTTCAGGGAGTCGCCGCGCAGTTTGCCGGTAGTCCGCGTGACGACGTCGGCGTTCGCCGTCGGGCTGTGGTACGGTCCGATCTCGTTCACCAGGACGGTGTCGGTGACCTGACGCGCACGGATCGGGATGGGTGGCGCCTGGACGGTGGTGAACATGAGCGTCGCGCGCAGGGTTCCGTCCTGCGCCACGTGGGCCACGATTCGAATCGGTGTGCCGGTGTCGGACGCGCTGCGAAAGGAGCGCCCCTCCCAGGTTCCCGCGTACTTCTGAGCCGGGCCCGCCGGGGCAGATTGGCGCGACCGATCGCCGGGAGCGCATGCGCTGACGATCAGCGCAGCGCAAAACACGGTACGCATCATCCTGCCTCCGATCAGGGTACTCCGCACGCGAACGTGGAGTATGAACGGGGGGAGCCGTCGGCACAAGCAGGGGTTCTCTCCTCATCCCGTGCCGGGCCGACCGCCACGGCTCGCCGGATCCTGATGGTAGAACTGCCGCAGCTGGTCGTAGAGGTCCGGCTCCGCGGACTGGAGCTGCTCGGGTCTCTCGAAGAAGGTCTCCGTCGCGACCGCGAAGAATTCGGCCGGGTTCTTGGCCCCGTACGCGTCGAGCACGGTGGATCGACCCTCATCCACGTCGCGTCGCAACTGCTCGAAGCGCGCCGACAGGACCCCGGCCCAGGATCGCACCAGGGATGGCGACTCGAACACCGGTGTGCCCCTCGCGTCTCCGTCTTCATGGTCGAGTGCGTGGGCGAACTCGTGCAGCACAACGTCGTCGCCGTCCGCTGGGTTGGCCGCGCCGCGTTGCACGTTGTCCCACGACAGGACCACCACCCCGTTGCGCCACGCTTCACCCGCTTCAGCGGCCGGCAGGGGCACGATACCCGTGTAATAGACGGGGAGCGTGCGTCTTGGTAAGAACGCGCTGGGATACACGAGGATACGCCGGACCGTGGGGTAACAGGGACCCTCGAGGTGCAGCAACAGCAGGCAGGCGTGGGCGGCGATCGTCACCCGCATCTCCTCCGTGATCTCGAGTCCTCCGCAGCCTTCGAACGGCTTGTCGTGCACGAACACCTGAACCAGGCGCAGGAGGCGCTCGCGCTCTTCGTCCGAGAGACTGCTCGCCACCGGGACGTTTCGTGCGACCATGTCTCGCCAGGCATCCGGGATGGGCTCGTTCCGGAAACGAATCGCGCCGCGCCGCCAGCCGATGAACGGCACGAACGCGCGCGAGATGACGAACGCGACGCCCACGAGTAGCGCGGCCACGGCGATCGGGAGCAAGCCTTCGAGCATTTCGGACACGCGGTCGGTCCTTAGGTCCGTCGCCGCTCGAGCCAGGCAGCGACCGCGGCAAACGCGGCGTAGAACACGAGCGCCTCGATCGCCGCCACGGCAGCACTCGGTGGTGGTGTCCCGAAGAACGCCATTGCCTGGACGATGAGCATCACGACCCCGAAGATCGGCATCCCGAATCGTCCCAGCCGGTCCGTGGGGGGGGTGGCGGTGGTGGACCGCAGGTATAGGAACATCCCCGCGAACACCACGGCGATCTCGAGCAGGAAGGCCGGGGCAGGGTAATTCCACAGGCCGAGCCCCACTTTGGGGTAGTCGTCGTACAGCGCCAGGTCGGGCCGATGGACGATGAAGTCCAACAGCCAGTGCGAGAAGACGACGACCGCCAAGAGCAACGCCGCCCGATGCGACGCGCCGAAGCCGCGAATCAGCCGGTAGGCGACGTACGCGCCGAGCGACCACAGCACCGCGGCCACGAGGCTGTGGGTGTAGGGCATGTAGTAGAGATCGAGCGGGTTCGAGGCGGTGATGCCCGGGACGATGCGCACCCGCTCGATGCCGAGGAGGACGAACGCGCCCCAGAACACATCGAGCAGCTGGACAGCAACGAAGAGCACCCACAGCGGAATGGTCTTGTCGCCGCGCTTGACGGCGAAGCTCACACCATAGTGACCGACGAACATGGTGCTACTCCCCGATATCTTCGTTCCACAAGGCTGGGTGGGCCGAGATGAACTCCTCCATCAAACGAATA
The DNA here is from genome assembly GCA_035631795.1 of Gemmatimonadales bacterium. Taxonomy (GTDB): domain Bacteria; phylum Gemmatimonadota; class Gemmatimonadetes; order Gemmatimonadales; family GWC2-71-9; genus AG41. Next base: position 16,220 of record DASQIB010000195.1, read on the forward strand.
CACCGGTGATCCTGCATCACGGCAAGCGCGACGCCCCGCGAGCGCAACAGCTGCTCCTCTCCGACGAACGTGCGATTCTCACCGATGACGACGCGGGGGATGCCGTAGAGGAGGATCGCTCCGCTGCACATCGCGCACGGCGACAGGGTCGTGTAGAGCGTCGCTTCGCGATAGACGGCAGCGGGTCGGCGACCGGCGTTCTCGAGCGCGTCCATTTCGCCGTGGAGCACCACGCTGCCGCGCTGCACGCGCCGGTTGTGACCCCGGCCGATGATCCGGTCGCCGTGCACCAACACGGAGCCGATCGGGATTCCTCCCTCCCGGAGACCGTGCTCGGCCTCCTCCACCGCCGCTTGCAGGAAGGCGTCCGCGCTCACGTGAACACCTCCAACGCGACTTCCACTTTCCCGAAGGGCGCGCTGACCTGGACGCCCTGTACCGTGGCCTTCACCTGCTGAAACATCTCCCGCGCGATCTTCACGCCCTCGGCAAGCGCCGCCTCTTTGCCCTTGTCTTGCGCCTGCCGCATCCGGACGAGCACTGCCTCGGGGACCGAAACACCCGGGACTTCGTTCGCGAGAAACTCCGCGTTGCGCAGCGAAATGAGCGGCCAGATGCCCGCCACGATCGGGATCTTGAACTGCTCGACCCGCTTCAGGAATTGCTCGAGTTGACGCGGATCGAACACCGGCTGGGTCACCGCGAACTCGGCGCCCGCATCCACCTTCCAGGCGAAGCGCGACAGCTCGCGGTCCAGGTCCACGGCCCCCGGATTCACCCCGACGCCGATCACCCACTTAGTGGGCGCGCCGATCGGGTTGTTGCCCGGGTCGAGCCCGTGGTTCAGCCGGTACACGAGGTTCGTGAGGCCGATCGAGTCGATATCGAACACCGCCGTCGCCTCGGGATACGGCCCCATCTTCGGCGGGTCGCCCGTGATGATGAGGATGTTCCGCAGCCCCGCCGCATGCGCGCCGAGAATGTCCGACAGCATGCCGAGCAGGTTGCGGTCGCGGCAACAGTAGTGGATCACGGTATCGATCCCCACCTCGCGCTGAATCAGCATCGCCGAAGGCAGGACACCCATCCGGCTCTGCGCCCGTGGCCCGTCGGGCACGTTCACGGCGTCCACGCCGGCGGCCTTCAAGGCCCGGCACTGCGCGAGCATCGGCGCGGGATCGACGCCGCGCGGCGGGACGATCTCCACGCTCGTGACGAGCTGGCCGGTGGCGAGCTTCTTCCCCCAGGGGGAGCGTTCGGCCAACGGCACCGCGGCAACCCCCGCCGGTGCCGCGACCGCCTCGCGCGAGACGACCACCGGCTGGTGCCGGGGCACGACGCTCGCCACGTAGTCGCGGATCTTCTTGATGTGCTCGGGCGTGGTGCCGCAGCAGCCACCAACAATGCGCGCTCCCGACTCGATCATCCGTCGCGCGTAGCTGGCCATGTATTCCGGAGACGCGAGGTAGATCTTCCGGTCGCCCACGTCCTTGGGGAGCCCGGCGTTCGGCACCGCCGAGATGGGGCGGTCGGTGGCTTTGACGAGCTTCTCGACCGCTTCGAGCACTCCGGCGGGACCGACGGAGCAGTTCACGCCCACGGCGTCGGCGCCCCACTCGGTGAGCTGCTTCGCGAAGGTTTCGGGGCCCGTGCCGTAATGCGTGAGGCCATCGTCACCGATCGTCATCTGGGCGATCACGGGAAGGTCGGAGACACTCCGCACCGCGCGTAGCGCCTCGTGGATCTCGTTCACGTCCGAGAAGGTCTCGAGAATGAACCCATCCACGCCGCCCGCGATCAGCCCACGCGCCTGGCGGCGAAAGTGTCCACACGCTTCGTCGCGCGAGGTGGGGCCGAACGGCTCGATCCGCACGCCCAGGGGTCCGATCGCCCCCACCACGCTGGCGCGACCGGCGGCCGCGCGGCGCGCCAGCTCGGCGGCGGCCTGGTTGATTTTCTCCGTCTCGTCCGCGAGCCCGTAGCTCCCGAGCTTCACGGGATTCGCGCCGAAGGTATTCGTCTCGAGGATCTCGGCACCGGCGCGCACGTACTCCTCGTGCACCTCCTGCACGAGCTTGGGCTGCTTCAGGTTCAGCTCGTCGTAGCAGACATTCAGGAAAAAGCCCTTGGCGTACAACATCGTGCCCATCGCCCCATCGAGCACGTGGACTTTGCCGTCGGCGAGCAGATCGCGCAGAGTGATCGTCATCCGTTATCCGTCATCCGTAAAATCGAAGGCCCGTTCGGCCAAGCAGTCGCCAAACGGGCTGGCTTTTTAGCGACTTGTTTAACGTGGCCGCAATACGCCGACAAATCGCCACGGGAGAGACAGTTATCGGATGCAATCTAGCCTGGAGGGGAAGGTTGGGGGAGGTGAGAGGAGGTTGGGGAGGTTAGAGGAGGTTCGGGAGGTGAGGGGAGGTTGTTCCATGGCGATTCAACCTCCTCCAACCTTTCCCAACCTCCCAAACCTCCCCCATCTTGCTTCTAATGTCCGATCTTCTCGCCGCGCGCTCCCAGATGGGCATCTCGCTCGCCTTCCACATCGTGTTCGCCGTGATCGGCATCGCGATGCCTCTGATGATGGTGATCGCGGAGCGGCGCTGGCAGGTGACCGGCCACGACATCTATCTCGATCTCGCCAAGCGCTGGGCGAAGGGGACGGCAACCCTTTTCGCGGTAGGCGCGGTGTCGGGGACGGTGCTGTCGTTCGAGCTCGGCCTGCTGTGGCCCCGGTTCATGGAGTTCGCGGGCCCGATCATCGGGATGCCGTTCTCCCTCGAGGGCTTCGCCTTCTTCACGGAGGCGATTTTTCTCGGCATCTACCTCTACGGTTGGGATCGGATCTCACCTCGAGCGCACCTCTGGGCGGGCGTGGGCGTGGCCGTCAGCGGCGCCGCGTCGGGCATCTTCGTGGTGATCGCGAATGCCTGGATGAACGCACCGGCGGGCTTCGAGCTCGTGGACGGCCGGGCCGTGAACGTGGATCCGATTGCCGCGATGGGTAACGCGGCGGCCGTGTCGCAGACGATTCACATGACGCTGGCGGCTTATGCCGCGACTGGCTTCGCCGTGGCGGGGATCCACGCCTTGCTTCTTCTCCGAGATCCGGCGAACGCGTTTCATCGGCGCGCGCTTCAGATCGCGCTCATCGTCGGGGCTCCCGCCGCGGTGCTGCAGCCGTTATCGGGCGACCTTTCGGCGCGCCACATCGCCGTCCATCAGCCGGTGAAGCTCGCGGCGGCCGAGGCGGCATTTGCCACGCAGGCCGGCGCACCCCTCACGCTCGGCGGGTGGCCCGATGTGGACGCGCGCGCGACTCGCTTCGCCGTCGAGATCCCATACGCCCTTTCGCTCCTGGCCTTCCACGATCCCCATGCGGTGGTGAAGGGACTCGACGCTGTCCCGCGCGATGACTGGCCCAACGTGCCCGCCGTCCACCTCTCGTTCCAGCTGATGGTGGTGCTCGGCACCTACCTCGCGGTCGTCTCGCTCTGGGTGGGATGGCTCGCGTGGCGCCGGCGCGACCTCGCGCACAACCGCTGGCTCATGCGGGCCGTCGCTTTCGCCACGCCGATGGGTTTCATCGCCGTGGAAGCGGGGTGGATGGTCACGGAGCTGGGCCGGCAGCCGTGGGTGATCTACGGCGTGCTGCGGACGTCGGACGCGGTGACACCCATGCCAGGCCTCGTCGTGCCGTTTCTCGCGTTCACGCTCCTGTATTGCTTCCTCGGGGTGATCGTCGTCTGGCTGCTGTATCGACAGATCCTGCAGAGTCCCACGATGCCGGAGTGGCGGGGATTTTATATGCCGGCGAAAGGCCGGGGAACGGGGAAGGAGGAAGGGGCGTGACCCTGGCGGACCTGGTCGCAGGTATCATTTTCCTCGCGCTCAACGCCTACGCGCTGCTCGGCGGCGCGGACTTCGGCGGTGGCGTCTGGGACCTGCTCGCCACCGGTCCGCGCAAGGAGCGGCAACGCGAGGTCATCGCGGAGGCGATCGGCCCCGTGTGGGAGGCGAACCACGTCTGGCTGATTCTTGCGCTCGTGCTGCTCTTCACCTGCTTCCCTCCCGCGTTTGCTCGGCTTGGCACGCTGTTACACATCCCTTTGTCCCTCGTGCTGTTCGGCATTGTGCTGCGCGGTTCGGCGTTCACGTTCTGGCGGTACGGTGGCGGCGGGCATGGGGATCCGGGGCAGCGGCACTGGGGGGTTGTCTTCGCGGTAGCGAGCCTCATCACGCCGCTCCTCCTCGGCACGACGGTGGGCGCCATCGCATCGGGCGGGCTGGCGGATCGCGGAGCGGGAACCGGAGGCGCGTTCTACGCCGCGTACGTCGCGCCGTGGCTCAATCCCTTCGCTCTCTCGGTAGGTGTGTTCGCATTGGTGGCGTTCGCGTTTCTGGCGGCCGTCTATCTGACGGTGGAGGTGGAGGAGCCGGAGCTGCGGGAGGATTTCCGGCGGCGAGCGCTCGCGTCCGGCGTCGCGCTCTTCGGCGTCGCCCTGTCCGCGCTGCTCTTGTCTCCCGCGGCGGTGCGCGGGGCCCTGGTCTTCGCATCGTGGGCGGTGCCGTTGCATCTGCTCACGGGCGCGGCCGCGGTCACGGCCCTCGCCGCGCTCTGCTACCGCCACTGGCGCCTGGCGCGCGCGGCCGCCGCGGTGCAGGTGTCCCTCATCCTGTGGGGCTGGGCGCTGAGCCAGCGTCCGTACATCCTGCCGCCGGATCTGACGGTGGCCGCCGCGGCCGGCCCGCCAGCAACCCTGCGGCTCGCGCTCGCGGCCCTGGTGCTTGGCGCCGTGGTGCTGCTACCCTCGCTCTACTACTTGTTTCGCGTGTTCAAGGCGGGGGAGCGGCCGTCACTCGAATAGACGTCGCGCCACCCACCATGCGGCCACGCCCCCCGCGATAAACCCGAGCACCAGACCCCAGGCGCCGAACACCTGGTTTCCCAGCGCACCGACCAGAGTGGCGACAATCAGGTTGATGAGGGCCTTGAGGAGCCTCACGTGGCGTACCGATCCGCTCCCAGAAAGTGCAGCGACACGTACGGCTCGTTTCCCTCCACCCAGCTATCGTGCCCGGGCGCGATGTGGAAGAGATCACCCGGGCCGAGGGAAAACGCCCGGCCATCGTCCATCACCACTCGGCAACGCCCGGACACCACGAGGCCGACGTGCTCCACCTGGCAGTTCTTGGTGCCTGCGGTCGGCCCCACGTGGGTGGACCATTTCCACCCCGGCTCGTAGCTCGCGCGTCCGACCGTCACGCCGCCGATCTTCACGAGATCGAACGTTCCCTTCTCGAACCGCCGGGTCTCGTCCGGCCGATCGAAGCGCCTGAGCGTCGCCGCTGCCATCAGAGGCGCAGGCCTAACAACAGGATTCGCTCCAGGAGCATCAGGACCAGCCAAGCGGCGAGCGGGCTCCAGTCGAGCTGCCCCATGGGCGGAAGAACGCGGCGAATCGGCTCCACCACCCAGTCGGTTAAGAAGTACACCGGCCGCAGCCAACGCGTGTACCGATGGTACCCCAGCCATCCGAAGATCACACGGACGAAGAGCGCCGCGACCAGGACCTTGTACGCTACTTCGATCAGGAGTTCCGCGCCGGCGCGGAAACCGCCCGAGAACGAGAGGATCAACTCGTACGCCGCGCCCGACAGCCAGTTCAAGGCCGCGATCAGCAGCACCCCAGCGGCGGCCACGCCGACGACCAGCCACCACCCGGCGTTGACCGGATTGCCGCCGGCGCGCACCAGGCGCCTCTCCACCGGCTGAATGAGCGGCTCGCTCATGGCCCGCAGCGCGCGGCCCGGGAACCCGAATGGGGAGATCCGGCGGGTGCGCACCAGCCACGCTGCGAGCGCCACCAGGACGCTCACGCCGAAGGCGGCGAACACCACGTAGCGAGCGACGACGAGCGCTTCCACCATGACGTAAACTTAGCCTCATGCGGGGCGTCCTTCATCGCCTGCGGGTCTCGTTCGCGCGGCCGGCCGCGGTATTCGTCTATCACGCGGCCTACGCCCGCACCGTTTCTGGCGTTCCCATCGATCCCGCCCGCGCGGACCAAATTCTCGCGTTCCTGCTCGATCGGCGGTTGATCCGCCGGCGCGACGTGTCACGGCCCATTCCCGCGTCGCTCGAAAACTTGCTGCGCGTTCACACGCCCGCCTACCTGGAGTCGATTCAGGACCCCGCGACCCTGACCGGCATCTTCGGCTCACCGGTGCGGCCGGAAGACGTGCAGCCGATCATCGACCTGCAGCGGCTCTCCGTGGGCGGGACGATCCAGGCCACGCGGCTCGCCCTCGGGCTCGGTCGACCGGGTGGCACTCCGCCCATTGCCGTCAACCTGAAGGGAGGCCTCCATCACGCCGGGCCGGCGCGTGGGATCGGCTTCTGCGTTTTCAATGATGTCGCGGTGGCGATCCGCCGGCTCCGCGCCCGCGGATTCCGCGAGCCGGTGCTGGTGATCGATCTCGACGTGCACGACGGCAACGGCACGCGAGCCGTGTTCGCGGAGGACGCGACGGTGCACACGTTCTCGATCCATAATCACGCCTGGGACGACACTCCCGCCGTGGCGGCGACCAGCATCGCCCTCGGCGAGGCCGTGAACGACGACGTCTATCTCGACACCCTGCGCGAGGCGCTGCCACCCGTACTCGCTGCGCATCGACCCGGACTCGTCGTGTACATCGCCGGCTGCGATCCCGCGGCGGACGATCGCCTGGGGGACTGGCGCATCACGGCGGCGGGCATGCTCGAGCGCGATCGGTTCGTGGTGGAGTCGGTGCGTGGCGACGGCAGGCGCCGCCGTACGCCGCTCGTGATCGTCCCGGGCGGCGGCTACGGTCCCGGCGCGTGGCGCTATTCGGCGCGATTCTTCGGCTGGCTCATTTCGGGACGCGTAGAGGAGCCCCCCGACGACATGGAGCTGGCCCTCGGCCGGTTCCGGCCGATCGCGCGTGAGTTCACGGAGCACGCGGCGGCGCCCCGCCCCGGCCAGGAATCCGAGTGGGCCCTCACCGAAGCCGCCCTGGCGGACATCGGGCATGGCGCCGCCGGGGAGCCGCGCGTGCTGGGGCACTACTCTTCCCACGGGCTCGAGCTGCTGCTCGAGCGGCTCGGGTTCTTCAAGCAATTGCGTGACCGCGGCTTCACGCACCCCGTCTTGGACGTGGCATTCGGGCACGCGCTCGGCGCGGGAGAGACGATCCGCGTGTACGGCGATGCTGAACGGCGCGACCTCGTCATGGAGCTGCGGGTGAAGCGCAATCGGCGCGTGGTTCCGGGGATGGAGGTGCTGTACGTCGAGTGGTTGTTGCTCCAAAACCCCCGCATCGCGTTCGGCGGCCGCTTCGCGCCCTTACCGGGACAGGAGCATCCGGGCCTCGGGATGCTCGGCGAGGTGGCGGCGTGGCTGCTCGTGATCTGCGAGACGCTCGACCTGGACGGGGTGGTGTTCGAGCCGGCGCATTATTACACCGCCGCGCTCGGCCAG
>DASQIB010000196.1:0-4995 GCA_035631795.1 Gemmatimonadales bacterium
CCACGCAAGAGCGATCCTTCAGATTGATGCACGGCTCGGCGATGATGTACGTCATGTAATCGCAAACATAGAATCGGTGACACGCGAGTCAAGTCTTCTTCATTGAATCGCGCCTGGGACGGCGATCCTGGTCAGCGCCGCCAGGACCACGAAGAGCGACAGATACTCGAGCAGTGCGGGCTGGTCGCATCGGGCGCGGTGCTGAAGCCGGCGCTCGCCGCGGCGGCGAGCGCGATCAGAAGCAGCAGGCCCTCGTGGGTCACGAGGTACATCGACGCCGCCACCCCGGCGGCGAGCCCGCGATGGACACGCGTCAGCGCGCGAAAGCCGCGGCCCCCGTCGAGCTGCCACACCGGAAGGAGGTTGAACAGGTTCACCCACGCGCCAAAATGCCCGATCGCTCCCCACACGCCGCTGCGTGTCGCGAAGTAGACGCCGTACGCGGCGGCCGCGGCGCTCAGTCCCCAGAGCGGTCCCGCAAGACCGACTCGCGCGTCTTCCCGAGGCGTCGCCGGGTATTGCTTGAGACGGATCACGGCTCCGAGGCCGGGGATGAACATCGGGCTGCCAGGCGCTTGAGCTCATCCGCATGGAGGAGGCGCTGGCACGACGGGCACGCGAGCAGCGCCGACGCTACCTGCGTGCGGAGGCCTGGTAGGGTCTGTTGACCCGCAGCGCGCCACCCCGGTTCAGCTTCCATGCGGACGCGGAATTGCTTTGTCATTTCGCGCGCGATCAGTGACGAATCCGTGGCCACGACGGCGCTATAGGTCAAAAACATCGCAAGCAGCTGGTACAGAGCGCGCAGCTTGCGCCCCCGCCCGGCGCGGCGCGCTCGGCTCGGTCGAACTGCAGGACCGGAGGCGCTCACGGGGTAGGGCGGGGCCCAATGGCTAGGAGTCGCCCGCCGCCGCGCAATGAAACGCGGCACACACAGGCCCCCGGGGTGCTCCCGATGATAATTTGGGATACTGAACGGTATCTCAACTCGATTCCGGCATGCGTTTTTGCGATCTAGGATTCCATCGAGTATCGTAGATACTAATGGGTATCATTCGGCAAAAGCGAAAGGCAGAAACGAGAGCCATGCTTCTGGGGGCCGGTCTAGCGGTCTTCGCAGAGCGGGGAATAGAACTGGCAACACTCGATGAAGTCGCCGAAGCTGCCGGGTTTACGAAGGGCGCCATATATCGGCAATTCCCGTCGAAGGGAGCCTTTCTCCTGGCTCTCTTCGAGCAATACGCCGCCGTCGCCAGGGCCGGTGCCGGGGCGCGGCAGGCATCGTGGTTCATTCCGCTGACCCTGCAATTCGCTGCGTATGCCATGCGCGATCCGCTCCTCAAGCGCCGGTTCGCCGTCGTCCTCACGGAGGCGCCTGATGGCAGCGCGGCCGACGGGCAGCTCTTGAAGGCCCTCGCCCGCGTGCTGCCTCCCCTGCCCCTCCCCCCGGCGCCCGCACCTGCGGGCAATCGCCGCGAAGCGCCGTGAGAGCCCTCGGGTTCTGGCTGCCGGTCCTCCTGCTCCCCTATTGGCTCGGCCCGATCGTCGTGTGGGTGACGCAGCGGTGGAGCGTGCGTCCCGACTTCGAGCCCTTCGACGCCATCCGTCACAGGTTCGACGCGGATCTCACGACGGGGTTTCAGCTGAGTCGCGACGCCCTGGTGGCGGACGGCTTCGCCTGCGTGGCGGACGGAGTGTTTACGCAGGGCCGCCTGCGCACCCGCGTCGCGCTATTGGTGGATCGAGCGAAGGGCGATCTCGCGCTCGCGGTGGCGATGCAGTCCACAGCCTCGGCCAGGATAGCGGCCTGCTACGTGGAGTTCCCGGCAAAATTCCGGGATGGCCGCAGCGTGTCGGTGAAGAACAGCTCCCAGATCGGAGCGTTTCGCGCCTCGTCGCTCCGCACGGTCGTACAGTTTCCCGACGTGCGCGATCCGGTCCGCTTGCGCCGGATGCAGGCCCCCTTCCTGCAACGCTATTTCACCACCGCGGAGCGCGTGCCGTTCGAGCACGAGGACGACCCGGCGCGGTTTCTCGTCGAAGGAATGGCGCGAGAGCTGTCCGAGCAAGTCGAGGCCGGGACGTGGTGGCGTGACGATGCCGCACAGGTGTTTCGCCCGACGTTCCGCGGGGCGTGGCTCGCCACCTGGAGGCTGCTGCCTCCCTTCGTCACCATTCGGCGCATGCGCATCCGCCAACGCGCGGCGGCGCTCCTCAAGGAGCTGGGGCTGGACGGCGCCGACGCGCACCCGATTCCCTCGCCTCGCCGGCGTCCTTCATTCGCGTGGCCGGCGTTCATCCTCGCCGCTGCCCTGCTTTTCTACGTCGGAGGTCCACTGCTCACGTCGCGCCCGCTGTTCCCCTCGAGCGATCCAGTCACGATTCCCGCCGACTTCGTGGTTCCCGCGGATTTTCCCGGTGCGGTGCGCGCGCTAGAGCATCTCGCGGGCGCGGCGGCTTCCCCGCTGACCGGCATCGACACACTCGGCCGGTTAGTCTCGACACCCGGATTCGCCGTCGGTGTGCGCGCGGCTCGGGCGGAGGGACTGATTGCCGGGGCGCAGCAACGATTTCGCGATCGCGGGTTCTATCTGTTCCGCTCCGAGCAGCATTTCGGAATCAGAAACGCGCCCGATCGGGTCGCACTGTTCCCACGCGCCGATCCGTTCGAGATCCTGCGACTGATAGGTACCAACGGCGCGAACTATGGCATCGGGTCCGACAGCATCGTCGCGTGGTTGCGGGCCCTCGGGCGCGACCAGCCGTTCGTGTTGACCGGGATCGGCTTCGATTGGATCGAGGGCCGGTTCACGACCGACCTTCGCGACCCTGCGGCGCTGGCCCGCCGCTTGTACTCGTTCTGTCCCGACGTCGTGGACCAGGGTACCGAGACGATCGCGGCACTCGTAGACGAGCTGCGGCGCTCGCGCCACCTCTACTGCTGGTGGGACTGATGCCGCAACGTCTGATGGACCTGAGCCACGAGATCGAGCACGGCATGATCACCTACCCCGGCCTTCCCGCGCCCGCGATCAGCGACTGGCTCGCACGCAGCGCCTCCACGACGAGGTACGCGCCCGGAACGACGTTCCAGATGGGCAAGATCGACATGCTCGCGAACACGGGCACGTACATCGACGCTCCGTTCCACCGGTACGAGGGCGGAGCCGATATCGCCGGGTACGCGCTGGCGGCAGTCGCCGCGCTTCCCGGCGTCGTCGTGCGCGCCACGCAGCGCGAGGGCCGGGCGCTCGATGCCGATGTGTTCATGAGCCGCGATGTCCGGGGTAACGCCGTGCTGATACACACCGGATGGGATGCGCATTGGCGCACCGACCGCTACGGGACCGGTCATCCGTTCATCACCCGCGCCGCCGCGGAGCTGCTCGTGACGGCCCACGCGGCGCTCGTCGGGATCGATTCGCTCAACATCGACGATGCCGCGGACGGAACGCGGCCCGCGCACTCCCTGCTGCTCGGCGCCGGCATTCCGATCGTCGAGCATCTGTGTCACCTGGGAGACCTGCCGGACCAGGGGTTTCGGTTTTTTGCCGTTCCACCGCGGGTGCGCGGCATCGGCAGCTTCCCGGTGCGCGCCTTTGCCCTGATGGACGAGTGACACCACGGGTACAGTAAGGCGACAGTCGTATGGACGTAGCACGAGGGCCCGGCAGTGCCGGGCCCTCGAACTGTCACTACTGGCTGCGACCCTACGGGAAATTCGGGTTGTTCTGCTTCTCCACGTCCGGCAGCGGAAGGCATACCTGCGTGCCGTAGGTTCCCCCTCCCGGATAAGTGGTACCGGCTGGCGGGTTGAGCGGCTCGTTGAACCGGAGCGCGTCCCCCAGGTGCTGGCCTTCCAGGAAGAACTCCCGATTGCGCTGGTCGATGAGCGCGGCCTTGACCGTATCGGGGTCCGTGCTGCTGATGGCGCCCTGACTGCCGCGCGCCCGGAAGTTGGTGATGATGCTGTCCGCGCCGGTGAAGTCCCCAGCGGCGAGATCGGCTTCGGCGATGAGCAGCCGCGCTTCGTCTCGGGACGCGAGCCTGATCGGGCTCGAGGCCTGCGTGTACTTGAGCTGGGTGTACAACGGTACCTTGGTAACGCTCGAGTCCCCCGTGAACGAGAACGGCACGCGAGGGTCCGTCATGCCGATGTAGGGGAGGCCGAGTGACGTCGCGGTGCTGGTCAAGCTGTTCTGCTGCCATACCCGGTTGCTGCGACGGCTGTTGATGGACGAGGCCGTGACGAACTTGGTGAATCCCGCGGCGACCTGCTGGGCGTCCGCAGAGGCAGTAGCGAGCTGCCCCAGGTCGGCGTACGCCCGGGCTCGCCCCACGAGCGCCATGTTCAGCACGCTGGTCTGGCCCGCCGCGGTCGCCGAGGTGATGGCATCACTGAAAGTCGCCACGGCGAGCTTGAACACGCTGTCGCGCTGGATTTCGCCGCCGAAGACAGTCTGGCGGTTGGCGTCCAGCGTCGAAATCACCATCGTGCAGAAACCTTCGCCGAGCAGCACGAGGCTATACCCCTCGTACGCCTGCAGCGTGGCGATCAGAGTATCTCGGCCGGGAACCTGCGCGTCGGTCCAGCCCTGGAGCAGCGAAAGTACGTTCAAGGCGGAGAACCGAGCCGTCTGCAGCGGCGTATAAACCCCCAGACCGATACAATCGTTGACGGCGTAGCGTCGATCGCTCGACGCCATCGTCCGACGGTCATACGGGAACCGATCGGCGGTCTGGGTCGCGTCCAGCAGCTCATCGGTGATCAGCCCGCCCATCACGACGTACGACCCGGCGGCACATTCGAAGTCGGCAATCGCGCCGTTCACGAGGAGCTGCGCGTTCGCGGGAACTTCCAAGATGCTCGCCGGCACAGTGCTCGGGTTCTGGACCTCGAGGGCGTTGTCGAACAGGCTGCACGCCGTCGTCGAGAGCAGCCCGAGGATCAGCATCGCGGAGTATTTCATCGGTCGCTCTCCTCAGTAGCTCAGG
>DASQIB010000197.1:0-3754 GCA_035631795.1 Gemmatimonadales bacterium
GCCCGCTTTGGCCGAACGCCTCCGCGAGCTGGGGGATGAATTCGGCGCGACCACGGGGCGGCCGCGCCGCTGCGGCTGGTTCGACGCCGTGGTCGTCCGCTATGCCGTGCGCGTGAACGGCCTCACGGGGCTCGCCGTGACGAAGCTCGACGTGCTCGATTCCTTCCCCGAAATTCCGGTGTGCGTCGGCTACCGGTTCGACGGCGAGTCGCTCGACTCCATGCCCGCCGACGTAGAGCGCCTGGCGGGCGTCGAGCCAGTGTACGAGTCACTGCCCGGCTGGCAAAAGTCGCTCAGCCATGTGCGCCGCCTGGCCGACCTGCCCCCACCCGCCCGCGCCTATCTGGACCGACTGCAGGATCTCGCGCATGCGCCGATTCAGTACGTCAGCGTGGGAACGCACCGGGACCAGATCATCGAAGTGACGTGACAGTGGCGCGTTAATGCTCGACCTCGCGGTAATCGGCGCCGGGCCATGCGGGCTCGCGGTGGGGGTGGCCGCGAAACGTGCCAGCCTGACGTGCACGCTGTACGACAAAGGCGCGGTCGTCGCGAGCCTACTCCGCTATCCGCTGTACATGAGCTTTTTCTCCACGCCCGAGAAGCTCGAGATCGGCGTGCCATTCGTGACGGCGGGCGACAAGCCCACGCGCCGTGAAGCGCTCGCCTACTATCGAAAGGTGTCAGAGCATTTCGAGCTGGACGTGCGCCAGTACCATACCGTGCGGCGCGTCGTGCGACGCGCGGGTTCGTTCGAGGTACTGGCGGAGCATCCGGGCATGTCCGGTCCGGAGGCTGTCGAGTGTCGCCACGTCGTGTTCGCCACCGGCTACTTCGAGTCGCCGAACCGGCTCGGCGTGCCCGGAGAGGACCTGCCCAACGTCTCGCACTTCTTCGCCGAGGCCCATCCGTACTGGCAACAGCGCGTAGTGGTCGTCGGCGGTGGAAACAGCGCCGTGGAGACCGCCCTCGAGCTGTGCCGCGTCGGCGCCGAGGTCACCATGGTGCACTTTCTCGGCGATTTCGATCGTGGGGTCAAGCCATGGGTGCTTCCGGACATCACGAATCGTGTGAAGGAGGGCAGGGTGCGCGTCCGGTGGTGCAGCCGGGTGGTGGAGATCGGACGGTCGCACGTGGTCGTGCGTCGCGAACCCGATGGGGACTCCGAGACGATTCCCACGGACTTCGTTCTGGCGCTCACGGGGTACACCGCCGATCTCACACTGCTCCGCTCGGTGGGGGTCTCGGTCGACGAAGCGAGCGGCGTGCCCCACTATTCCTCCGCCACGATGGAGACGAACGTGCCCGGCGTGTACATCGCGGGGGTGCTGGCCTCGGGGTTCGACGCGAACAAGATCTTTATCGAGAACGGGCGCGAGCACGGCGCACGGATCTGCGACCACATCAAAAGCAAACCCCCCAGAGTTGCCCCTGGGGGGTGATCGCCTGCTCAACATCGTGCGCCCTAGAACCCGATGCGAGCGAGACGAAACTCTTGCTCGGGGGGCTAATGAGAAGCCCCGCGCTCTGGTCAGGGCGAGGGGCCGGTGTCGACCTCTGGCAGCCGGGCTGTCTCGGAGACCGAGACCCTTGGCTTTGCGCCCCGCCGTCGCCGGCGGTTTGCCCTGAAAACAGAGATAGCCGGTCGAGTATTGAGCAAAAACGATGCCCCCGCACTACCTTGCGCCGCGGTCGTCACATAGCGTTTGCGAATAGTCACTTATGTATCGCATAATGCACGATTTGACGCAAAACACAACATGTCTCAGCTCATTCTGATCGCACCGGCCGCCTTTAAGGGCACTTTCGGCCCTCGCCAGGTGGCTGACGCGCTTGCGACAGGCGTCCGACAGGCGCTGCCGGATGCGTCGGTCCTCCAGTGTCCGGTCTCGGACGGAGGAGACGGCCTCCTCGACGCCGTCCTGCCGCCCGGGTCGCACCGCGAGCGACTCGATGTCACGGGCCCGCTCGGCGAGCCGGTCTCGGGCGAGCTCGGCTGGATCGATCCGGAGACGGCCATCTTCGAGAGCGCGACAGCATGCGGTATCGCGCTCCTCCAGCCGGACCAGCTCGACCCGCTTCGCGCCACCACGCGGGGTGTCGGGGAGCTCATCTGGGAGGCTGTGGAGCGGGGTGCCAACACGGTCGTGGTGGGCCTGGGCGGGTCGGCGACGGTGGATGGCGGCACGGGCGCGGCGCGTGGACTGGGGTGGTCGCTCACGGACTCGACGGGCGCCCAGCTTCCCGCGGGAGGAGGCTCACTCGTCAAGCTCACGGAAGTCGAAGGGGGGTGGAGCATCGCGGCGCGAGTCGTCGCCCTCGCCGACGTGACCACGCCCTTGGTGGGCCCGAAGGGCGCGGCGCCCGTCTTCGGCCCTCAAAAGGGGGCGGGCCCGGAAGCGGTGAAGCTGTTGTCCCGGGGGCTCGATCGGCTCGGAGAAGTGATGGCGAGGCACGGACGCGACGATCTGGCGACGCTGGCCGGGGGCGGAGCGGCCGGCGGTCTGGGCGCAGGCCTGGCGTTCTTCGCCAAGGCACAACTCACCGGCGGCGCGGACTGGGTACTGGAACGCGTGGGATTCGACGCGGCGCTCGCCAAAGCCCAGCTCGTCATCACGGGGGAAGGCGCGTTCGATCGCACCTCGCTTGTGGGGAAGGCCTCCGGGGAGGTGGTGCGTCGCGCGCAGGCCGCCAAAAAACGCGTTGCGGTCGTGGCGGGGAAGGTCGAAGGTCTGGTCGGCCTGCATGCGCTCGACGGCAACGGCCGCGTGCTCGATGCCGCGGGCATCGCCGCCCTGGCGCAGCAAGCGGTGCGCGAAGCGTTCGGGTTGCCCGCGCCCTAGCGGGCCGCCTATCTTCCGGCCCTTATGCCGCCCACCTCCGCCACCGACGACAACGTGATGGACAAGCTCGTCTCGCTCGCCAAGCGACGCGGGTTCGTGTTCCAATCGTCGGAGATCTACGGCGGGCTTGGCTCGGTGTGGGACTACGGGCCGTTGGGCGTCGAGCTCAAGAAGAACATCAAGGAGCGCTGGTGGCGCTCGATGGTCCACGAGCGCGAGGACATCGAAGGTCTCGACGCGGCGATCCTCATGCATCCGAAGGTCTGGGAAGCCTCGGGGCACGTAGCGGGGTTCACTGACCCACTGGTCGACTGCAAGCATTGCAAGAATCGCTTCCGCGCCGACGATCCGCGCATCAAGGGCACGCCCGGGGAGCCCACCGCGCAGTGCCCGGTGTGCGGCAGCAAAGGCACGCTGACCGCGCCCCGCATGTTCAACCTCATGTTCAAGACCTTCATGGGTCCGGTGGAGGAAGCGGCCGCCGTGGTCTACCTCCGGCCAGAGACGGCGCAGGGGATCTACGTCAACTATCTGAATGTGCTGCAGTCGTCACGTCAGAAGGTCCCCTTCGGCATCGCGCAGATCGGCAAGGCGTTCCGCAACGAGATCACGCCCGGGAACTTCATCTTTCGCACGCGCGAGTTCGAGCAGATGGAGATGCAGTTCTTCGTGAAACCGGGGACCGATCAGGAGTGGTTCGAATTCTGGCGGCAGGAGCGGATGAAGTGGCTCGTGGGCCTGGGCGTGCGGCCGGAGAAGCTTCGATTTCACCAGCACACCAAGGAGGAGCTCGCGCACTACGCAAAGGATGCCTACGACATCCAGTACGAGTTCCCCTTCGGGTGGCAGGAGTTCGAAGGCGTGCACAACCGCACGAACTTCGATCTGTCGAGGCACCAGGAGTTTTCCGG
>DASQIB010000198.1:0-6284 GCA_035631795.1 Gemmatimonadales bacterium
GGCTGCCTCGTTCACCACGTTCGCGAGCTCGGCGCCCGCCAGGCCGGGGGTGCCGCGGGCGATGCGCTCCAGGTCCACGTTGGACCCGAGCGGAATCTTCCGGGTGTGGACGCGCAGGATCTGCTCCCGGCCCTTCACGTCGGGCATATCCACGACGATCTGACGATCGAAGCGGCCCGGGCGGAGCAGCGCCGGATCGAGAATGTCGGGGCGGTTCGTGGCGGCGAGCAGGATCACGCCGTCGTTCGATTCGAACCCATCCATCTCGACGAGGAGCTGGTTGAGGGTCTGCTCGCGCTCGTCGTGCCCGCCGCCCAGGCCCGCTCCGCGATGCCGACCGACGGCGTCGATCTCGTCGATGAAGATGATGCACGGCGCGTGCGCCTTCCCTTGCTCGAACAGGTCGCGTACGCGCGACGCGCCCACCCCGACGAACATCTCGACGAAGTCCGATCCCGACATCGAGAAGAACGGCCGGCCGGCCTCGCCCGCCACGGCCTTGGCGAGCAGCGTCTTGCCCGTCCCGGGCGGGCCGACCAGCAGCGCGCCTTTCGGGAGCCGCCCGCCGAGTCGCTGGAATTTCTGCGGGTCCTTCAGGAAATCGATGATCTCCTCGAGCTCCTGCTTCGCCTCGTCCGCGCCGGCGACGTCTGCGAACGTCACCTTCGGCGTGTCACCCGCGAGCAGCTTGGCCTTCGACTTGCCGAACGCGAAGGCGCGGTTCCCGCCCTGCTGCATCTGCCGCAACATAAAGATGAGGAGGCCGAAGATGAGCAAGTACGGCAGGAACCCGAACAGGAAGACGCCGAAGGACTGCTTGTCCTGCAGCGCCTTCACGCTCACGCCACGCTGGCGGAGCGTGGCGACCCACGTATCGCTCGACTCGAACGGGAGCAGTGTTGTGAAATGATCGACCGTGCCGTGCCCGTCGCGCCGGGGGTAGGCCGCCTTGAAGTCCCCGCGCACCGACTGGCGCTCGGTGATCTCCACGGCGGCCACGTTGCCCTTGTCGAGCTGCTCCGTGAACTCGCTGTAGGAAATGTCGATCGCGTCCTGCTTGCGCGCCGCGAACTGGACGAGGGCCACGGCCCCCACGATCAGGAGCGCCCAGAATGAGAGCGTCCGGAGGGTCCGGGCCCAGCTGAACTCGCGCGGCGGCGGGACGCGGTTGGCCATCAGGTCAGACTCGCGACGTAGGGCAGATGCCGGAAGTTTTCGGCGTGGTCGAGCCCGTACCCCACCAGGAACACCTGTGGGGCGTCGAATCCGATGAAGGCCGGCTCGAGCTCGAGATGCTCGGCCAGATGCTTATGCAGCAGTGCACACATCTCCAAGCTCCGCGGGGCGCGCTCGCGCAGCATCGTCACCAGCCGGTTGAGCGTCTTGCCCGTGTCCACGATGTCCTCTACCAACAAGATGTGCTTACCCCGAAGCTCGGTTTCCGGATCGTACAGGAGCCGCACGTTGCCACTCGAAATCGTGTCGGCGCCATAGCTCGCGGCGACGAGGAAATCGACCTGCAGCGGCCGCTCGATGCGCCGGACCAGGTCGCTCAGGAAGATGAAACTGCCCTTGAGGAGACCGAGCACGAGGAGCTCACCGTCGGGGTACGCCGCCGTGATCTCCTGGCCCAGCTCGCGAACCCGCCGCGCGATCGTCTCCTCGTCGAAGACGATCCGCTTGAGCTCACGCCCGCCCGTCTGCTTGAGGCTCGCCGTGCTTTGTAACATCCACTCGCACCGCCCGAGTTCCAGGCTGCGGGAGATCGGCAGCACTCCGGCAAATGCCCGGCACCCAGAGAATGGTTTCGCCACGAGCGACCACCGGATAACCGGTGCGATCGCCGCGCGGCACGCGCGCTTCCATCAACATGCGACGCACTTGCCGCCGCCCCACGCCACCTAACGGCACCACACGGTCACCGGGCCGCAGCGGTCGCACCTGCCAGTCACCCCCGGCGATCCATGTCGTCCAGTCGCCTCGGGTGAGCCGCTCCGGGGCTGCGTCCGGCGACCACTCGACGTGGAAGGCGCCGAACTCGGCTCTGCCCCGCTTCTTGTCCTCCCCAACCTCTACAACCTCCCCAACCTCTACACCCTCCCGGGTGCGAACACGCACCCGGTCAAACGCCACCTCCGCCCACCACCCACCGCCGAGCGACAGCCGGCGCCCCGACGGGCGGCGCGCGAGGTCGATCAGCCGCCGAGCCCGGCGCACGCCGAGCACCAATCCCGCCCGGCGCGCCGCGGCGCGCACGAGCGCGACCGACAGCCTGTCATCATAGCGGGCGAGGCCTGCCCGAGCAACGTCGAACCCGTGCGCAGAGAGGCGAAGCTCAAGATCGGGAACGTGTTCCAAGGCGTCGTCCCAAGCGCGCCGCTCCAGCGCTGCCGCACGCCCCGTGCGCAACACATCGTCACTCACGCGCGCACCCAACCGCTCTTCAATGAAGGGCAGCAGCGCGGCCCGCACCCAGCTCCGGAGGTGGCGCGGGTCGCGGTTCGCGGCATCGTCGTGCACGGGCAGGCCGCGCTCGGCCGCGTGTGCCGCGAGCTCGGCCTTGGTGAACGGCAAGAGCGGTCGGACCAAGCCGCCCCGCGCGCGCGCGGCGATGCCGGCGAGACCCGCCGGCGCGCTTCCCCGCAAGAAGCGGAGGATGATCGTCTCGAGCTGGTCGCCGCGGTGATGGGCGGTCACGAGATAGCGGGCAGCATGACGCCGCTGGACGTCGCGCAGCCAGGCATACCGCGCCCGTCGGGCGGTGGTCTCGGTCGCATCCGGGCCGAGGTGGAGCTCGCCCAGCTCGAACGGCAGGCGGTACCGGGCGGCGAGGTCTCGAACCGACTGTCCGACCGTCCGACTGTCCGGCGCAATACCATGATCCGCGTGCGCGATCACGAGCTCGAGCCCGTACGTCGGCGCGAGTGCGTGCAACAAGTCGAGCAGCGCCACGGAATCCCCCCCGCCGGACACCGCGACGACGGCCGCGCCCGGTCGTCGGAACAAACGGGCACGGGTGAGGTGGCGCGCCAGACGGGAGGGCAACGAAGGCATGCTGGAAGTATAATTGGGGCCGATGAAGCCCGACGCCCTCTACCAGCTGCTCCGGAACCTCACCTCCCCGGTGGTGGCGATCACGTCGGAGCGGAGTGGCAAACGCAACGGCATGATCTCCGACAGCGCGGTCCGCGCATCCATCGTCCCGACGATTCCACGCGTGTCGGTGTACATCCACAAGTTCAACTTCAGCCACGATCTCATCTTCGACACCGGCCGCTTCGTCCTCCACCTGCTCCGCGACGACCAGTTCGAGCTCATCCATCGGCTGGGCTTTTCGAGCGGACGCGCCCTCGACAAGCTCGCCGACGTGCCGCACCGGCCGGGGACGCTCGGCGCGCCTGTGCTCGACGAGTGCTACGCGCATTTCGAGTGCCGCGTGGCCAATGTGATGGACACGGGGAGCTCGACGTGCTTCCTGGGCGACGTCGTGGCCGTCGGGTACGGTGCCGCGCGCGAGCCGCGGGGTGCCGTGATGACCGCGGCCCACTTTCGCAGCCATATGCCCGCCGCCTGGCGGGCCGAGTACGAGAAGCTCCTCGAGGCGGCCCAGGCGTACGCCGCCGAGCGGTCGCGGGACATCCGACCGGTGATCTGGAAGGGACTCGAGGCCCGGCCGTGAGGGGCTTGTTGCTCCTCGCGTTACTCCAGAGCGGTGGCGACACGCCGCCGACGTACTCGGGACGCGCGGGTGAGCTCCGGGTCGAGGTCCCGAGATTCGAAGGGTCGGTGACCATCGACGGCACGCTGGACGAGCCTGAGTGGGGGCGCGCGGCCCGGCTCACCGGGTTCTCGGAGTATGCGCCCGTCGATGGCCGGCCCGCCGAGGACTCGACGGAGGTGCTCGTGTGGTATTCGGGCGGCGCGATCTATTTCGGCATCCGCGCGTTCGAGCGCCATGGGTCGGTCCACGCCACGCTGGCGGATCGCGACAAGATCGCGGCCGACGATTACGTCCAGATCCTGCTCGACACCTTCGACGATCATCGCCAGGCGATCGTGTTCGGCGTGAACCCGCTCGGTGTGCAGTCCGACGGCGTGCTGAACGAGGGAACGCAGTCAGGGGTGACGGGCTACGGGGGCACGGTCCGCGACACCGTGGATCTGTCGGCGGACTTCGTCTACCAGTCCAAGGGTCGCTTGACCGATTACGGATACGAAGTCGAGATTCGGATCCCGTTCAAGAGCCTTCGTTACCAGCCGGCGCCGTCGCAGAACTGGGGACTGAACGTCATCCGGCAGGTGCAGCACTCCGGTCACCAGGATACGTGGACGCCCGCGCGGCGGGCCGCCGCGTCATTCCTCGGACAGTCGGGCACCCTCGCCGAGCTCCACGACTTGCACCGCGGACTCGTCCTCGATCTCAATCCGGAGGCGACGGGGAAGGCGGATGGCGCAGAGGGCCCCTCGAGCTGGCGCTATACCGCGACCGGTCCCGAGCTGGGTGGCAACGTGCGCTGGGGGATCACCAACAACCTCACGCTCACCGGCACGGGGAATCCCGATTTCTCCCAGGTGGAGGCCGACGCGGGTCAACTGCAGTTCGACCCGCGCCAGGCGCTCTTCTTCCCGGAGAAGCGACCCTTCTTCCTCGAGGGGCTCGAGCAGTTCGACACGCCGAACACGCTCATCTACACGCGCCGGCTCGTCCAACCCGTGGCGGCCGTCAAGCTCACCGGCAAGGTGTCCGGGACGAATCTGGGCGCCCTGTTCGGCGTGGACGACGCCGCGGCGTCGCTCACGGGAACGGAGCATCCCGTGTACAACATCCTCCGCATGCGGCGTGATCTGGTCGGGCAATCGACGGTGGGCATCGTGTACACCGACCGGATCGAAGGCGGCGATTACAACCGGGTGGCGGGAGCGGACGCGCGCCTCGTGTTCGGGCCGATCTACGCGCTGGCGTTGCAAGGGGCGGAGAGCTTCACGCGATCGAGCGCGGGCGTAGCGAACGCGCCGCTCTGGCAGGCGACGCTCGATCGGACCGGGCGCGAGTTCGCCTTTCATTACGGCATCACCGGCATTCACCCGGACTTTGTCGCGGCGAGCGGCTTCATCGCGCGCACAGGGATCGTGACCGCGGTGGTCGACCACCGCCTCACGTTTTTCGGACATCCGGGCTCCTCGCTCGAGAGCTGGACGCCCGACCTGTTTCTCCTCGGCCGGTGGCAGTATGACAACTTCACCTCCGGCCGCGCCGCCGAGGATAAGGAGCTGCACGTCAATCTCACCGGAGTGCTGCGGGGCGGCTGGACGCTCACGACCGGCGTGTTCTTCGAATCTTTCGGCTACGACTCATCGTTGTACCGCGACTACGCGCTCGAGGACACCGCCGGTGGCGTGACCCGCATCATGCCCTTCGTCGGAACCCCGCACATCCGCAACCTCGACCTGATGCTGAACGTCACGACGCCCCAGTTCAAGCGGTTTTCGGGAACGTTGCTGCTCCTCCCGGCCCCTCAAGACGAGAACTTCTTCGAGTGGGCACCCGCGCGCATTCTCATCATCCAGGCCACCGGGGACTGGCGTCCCACGGAACAGCTGCGCGTGAGCGCGAGCTATTCGCATCAGGAATACTGGCGGAAAACGGACGGCAGCATCGTGGGCTTGCACCGGATCCCACGGCTTGCGGTCGAATACCAGCTGTCGCGGCCGGTGTTCCTGCGCCTGGTGGGCCAGTACGACTCGCAGTGGCAGGACTCGTTGCGCGATGACTCCCGGACCAACGATCCGATTCTGATCAAGGACCCGACCACCGGCGTGTACACGCGCGCCACCGCGCGCACGACCAACGCGGTGCGGTTCGACTGGCTCCTGTCGTATCACCCCACACCGGGGACAGTGATGTACGCCGGGTACGGAAACAGCCTGACCGAGCCGGACGCGCTGGCGTTCCGCGACCTGCACCGGACCAGCGACGGGTTCTTTGTGAAGTTCAGCTACCTGTTCCGGATGTAGCGGCGGATAGTTGATAGTTGCGGATAGTTGATAGTTAAGGAAGGAAGTAGCAGGGGCGGGACTCGAACCCGCGACCCCGGCATTATGAGTGCCGTGCTCTAACCAGCTGAGCTACCCTGCCACAACGCCAGGTTCCGACGGACCAGAGCCTAACCACGCCTCCCGATCCCGTCAACGACGCGTAGGGGCGTCGACACACCCGTTGCCCCGATACAACACCCCTGCCTCGGCCGGCACCGAAACGGGGCGGTTTCACTCCGGCGGGAGCG
>DASQIB010000199.1:0-7158 GCA_035631795.1 Gemmatimonadales bacterium
AGCAGCGAGACCCGGCCCGGGTCGTCTGAGCTGCGGGTAGGCCGCGTGAGGTGGCTGGCGACAGCCATCCCAGAGAGATGACCATCTGCCCGCCTCGGCGGGTAAACAGAACTCGGCTTATGGCCCTACCGCCCGCCTCTCAATGACCTCACCCTCGAAGCCCTACCCAGCACACTGGGAGCAGGTGGCGGACCTGCGGGTATTTCGTACGACCGCCGAGGAATGGGAGAAGCTCATCGGGTGGCGGTCCGACATGCGGAAGCGAGGATGGAAGCTGCTGCGCGTGGCCAGCGAAGGCGCGGAAATGGTAGCCGTCTTCGGGCGCACCAAGGCCGAGCGGGAGTCCCATGAAGGCTGAGCGATCGAGGCTGGTGGCAGTGGCGCTCCTGGCCGCCTGTGGCGGCTCGCGCGCTCCGACGCCCGCGACCCCCGCCCCCGCTCCCGCCCCGGCCGCTGCTCCTTACGCACCGGCCGCGTCCTCCCCGACAGCAGGACCCGCGTCGCACCCATCAGAATCGGTCCGCTACCGGCCCAGCGCACTCCGATACGTCGTGCACCGGCAGCTTCACATCGAGCAGGCGCTGGCGGGTGACCAGACGCAGTCCCAAAACATCGGCGCACGGATCTTCGTGGTCAGCGCGATCACGGGACCCGCCGACAGCGTCGGGTACCCAGCAACCTTTGCCGTCGATTCGATCGTCGCGGACTCCGGCGCCCCCGCGCCGATCGCGGACAACATGAGCAAGGTCCGGAAACTCGTGTTCATGGGGCGAGTGGCGCCGCGGGGCGACTTCGTGAATGCCGTGCCCTCGGACAGCGTGCTCGCCCAAGGGGCGGTGCAGCTGCTCGGTAACTTCCGCGACTTCTTGCCTCGTCTGCCCATCGACGGGCTCAGGCTGGGCGCCGCGTGGACCGACACCGTGGAGACGACCCAGAAGGGCAGTGGCTCCGAGGTCTCGCGTCGCGCAATCACCCAGTCTACGGCGGCCGGATGGGAAGACCACCTGGGGGCCCCCAGCCTCCGCATCGTCGCGAACCAAACGTTCCGCGTGGCCGGGAGCGGCAAAAACATGGGACAGCCGTTCGAGCTGTCCGGAGCCGGGACTGGCTCGAGCGTCGCCTACATCGCCGGCGACGGCCGGTACCTGGGCGGCGAGTCGCAGGACTCGACGACGCTTACGGTCCGGCTCACCGTCCGGGGCGTCGCCATCCCCGTCGTTCAATTGACGCGCACGACCATCGCGGTGCTGCCGTAGTGGTCGCGCGGTCGGAGGGTCGGACGGTCGGATCGTCCGTACCGCTCCTGCTTCTGATGGCGACCGGCGCAGGAGCCCAGGTCGCGTCCAATCGATCTACGCAGTACCTCTTTCCAACCGACGTGAGCGACGCGCGCGCCCTTTGGGTGAATCCCGCGGGGCTCGGTCTGTACCCGGAGGCATCAATCGGCCTCGATGCCACGGTGGGTGATCCGGGGGCGCACGGTCGGTTGCGCCAGTTCACCCTGGGGTTCACCTCGCGGGGACTGTCGCTCGGATATCAGCGCGATGTGTTCGATGGGGGGGTGCGCGGCAGCACGCTACGCATCGGAGCAGGCTTCGGTCACAAAAAGCTGGCAGGCGGGGCAGCCCTGTCCCTCTATCGGGGTAGCACGTCGAGCTCTGGGTGGGATCTGGGGGTGTTGTATGCGTGGACGCCGGCCTTCTCCGTGGGCGGCACGATTCAGGACCTCGGCGAGCCGCGAGTCCGCGGGGACGTGCTTCCGGTGACCTATGTCCCGAGCGCGACGGTCCAGCTGTTCCAGCGCAGCGCCGCGCTCTCGGCGCTCAGCCGCGTCACGACCGCCGGCGTCTTAGGCTACGCCTTCGGCCTGCACGCGCAGTTGCGTCAGGGGACGCACCTCCCGGTCGGTCTTTCGGCCCGTCTCGACACGGACCGGGCGCTCCACCGGGCTGGGGTCGTCTTTGGGTTGTCGCTGGGCGGCCAGGATCTCGTCGGATTGGTTGCCACCACGCCTGCGGACGTCAGCCGCGTCGATGCCCTCAGTCTCTACGGCGTCTCGACCCGCCGGTTCGTGAGCTCCGGTCGTCCTCCCAGAACGCCTTAACGATCGGTCCGAACGGCGTCCTCGCCGAGTAGCTTGCCGAGCCGCGGGGCCGCCTCGTACACATCCCGGAACGACAGGCGACGGAACACCGTGTCGCGCCGCGATCGCGGCAGCAGCAGCGACATCCGAAACGACAGGCCCCCCGACAGCTGCAGGCCGAAGCGCGCGCGAACGCCGTCTCGAGCATAGGCTCGAGTCCGATGGGGCGTCACCACGGCGACGCTGCGTCGTGACACGACAAGAAGCGTCGTATCGTCGACGCCTCGAGGGCCGAACACATAGAGCGGCACATCCCCCGGCGCGACGGCGCCCTGGCGCCGGAGTCCTTGGAGCACGCTATCGGGGATCGGCGCGCTCGCCTGGATCCGCGGTGGCTTGGAGAAGAGGGATAACGCGAGGACAGTCGCCGCGGCGGCGAGCCCGCCCAGCAGGAGACACCCGGCCCGGTTGGACCGTACGCGCACAGTCTCGCTCGCGGCGGCGGGCAACGCAGCGACGAGCGCTCCGCTCAGATCCTCGGCCGTCTGGAATCGCTCGGCGGGATCCTTCGCGAGCGTGCGGTCGACGACCGCGGCGAGGGCGCCGGGCACGTCGCTGCGGACATCGCGGATGGGTACCGGCTCGGCGGTGGCCTGCTTCATGAGGATCGCCTGGGCCGAATCGCCGTCGAAGGGTGGGGCGCCCGCGAGCATCTGGTACAGCACGATCCCGAGCGAGTACACGTCCGATCGCGCGTCGACCCGCTCCCCGGTCGCTTGCTCGGGACTCATATAGTGGGGCGTGCCCACGACCATCCCCTCCGTCGTGAGCTGGCTGACCGTGGCCTCCTGAGCCGCCTTGGCGATTCCGAAATCGGTGACGACCACGTGGCCCGCGGCGTCGAGCAGGATGTTGTCGGGCTTCACGTCACGGTGGACGACACCTTGTTGGTGGGCATAGCCGAGGGCGTCCGCCGCCTGTCGCGCGATGCGCGCCGCGTCCCGCAGCGGAAGGCGCTGGTGCTGTTCGAGGAGATGCCGGAGCGACGGCCCGTCGACGCAGCGCATCACGATGTACAGCACTTCGTTCTTGTAGCCCCCGACCTTGAAGATCGGCACGATGTGCGGGTGCACGAGTTGAGCGCTGGTGCGGGCCTCGCGCACGAATCGCTCGGCGAGGGCGGGCGAGGGGGTCTGCCCCAAGTCGAGCACCTTGACCGCGACGTCGCGGTCCTGGGCCGTGTCCCGCACGCGGAAGACCGCGGCGAAGCCCCCCTCTCCGAGCAGATCACCAACGGTAAATTCCTTGCCGAGAGCTTTTTGGAGGCGGCGAGCCAGCGTGGGGATATCGAGCGACATGGAGGACGCGAAACCTAGGAACGGGCGTCGCGTGGCGCTAGGGATGACCGGCGCGGCCCTCGTCTGGCTGCTGGGCGTCTGGCCCCCGCCCGTCTGGTGGCGGGATCATTGGCCCCGAGAGACGGCCCTCATGCGAGAGGCGACGGAAGGACGGAACGACGGAACCGGGTCCACACGTTCGGTCCTCCCGTCGTTCCGTCCAACTCCCCTCGCTGAGATCTCTCCCGTGCTGCAGCGCATGGTGATCATCGCCGAGGACTCCCGGTTCCACACGCACCACGGCATCGACCCGGCCGAGATCGCGGATGCGCTCGGGTTGAACGACGCCCGGGGATTCTGGCCCGGCGTGCACGCCGCGTGGCAACATCGGGATCGTCTCCGGGGCGCGAGCACGATCACGCAACAGCTCGCGAAGAACCTCTACCTCTCACCGTCCCGCAATCCACTCCGCAAGATCAAAGAGGCCGCCACGGCCCTGCGGCTCGAAGCGACGCTCTCGAAGGATCGCATCCTCGAGCTGTACTTGAACGTCGTCGAATGGGGGCCGGGCATCTGGGGTGTCGATGCGGCGAGCCACGCCTACTTTGGTGTGCCGCCGTCCCGACTCACGGAAGAGCAAGCCGCCGAGCTCGCCGCCACGCTCCCCCATCCGCGCACTTCGAATCCCACGTTCCGGCCCGATCGGATGCTCGCCCGGCGCACGCTGATCCTGGCGCGTTACAGGGGAGTGGACGTGGTCATCCCGCCGGAGGAGGAAACAGATACGGTCCCGGTGCCGACTGTTGCGCTGCCACCCGTGGATTCCATCCAGATCGACAGTCTCGCTCCGCTGGACAGCATGCAGGACAGTCTTAATACTAGACGCACAGACGCACAGGGGAGAACAGCGGACAGTAGTCGGGATAGTTTGCCCTGATCACTGTCATCTGTTCACCGCTGTGCGTCTGTGCGTCTAGTCTTTGCCGGTCCGCGGTGTTCTGGTCAGTCGACGAGTCGCAGGGGCATTACAAGCGCCATATAGCTCGCCGGATCGTCCCAGCCAACCGGTTCCACGGTGGCGGCCCGCTCTGGCGCCTTGAAGGTGAGCCGCACTTCGTCGGTGGGCATGTACTTCAGGATCTCGAGCAGGTACATCGCGTTGAACCCGATCTCGAGCGGCTCTCCCTCGTAGGTGACCGCCAGCTCGTCCTGCGCCTCGCCCAGGTCCGGGGTCTGCACGGAGAACTTGACGGCCCCGCCCGAGAAGGCGAGCCGGATACGATGGGTCTGGTCGCTCGCCACGACGCTCATGCGGCGCAGGGCGGCCGCCATCGCGGCCTTGTCCACCGTCGCGAATTTGTCGTTCTCGCGCGGGATGACCTGCTCGTAGTTGGGATAGGGGCCCTCGATCAGTCGGGAGAACACGAGCGTGCCGTCGGCGCGGAACCCGATGTGATTGTCGCTCCGCGCGATGTCGAGCGCTTCCTCCGCACCGAACAGGCGCCGGATCTGCTCGAGCGCCTTGGGCGGAACGATCAGATCCGCCGTCGACCCGCCCTTCGCCGGGACGTCCATCTTGGCGAGCCGGTGCCCGTTCGTCGCGACCATCCGCATGTGGTCGGGCCGCAGCTCCCACAGCACACCGTTCAGAATAGGACGGCTCTCTTCGGTCGACGCCGCGAACGCCACGTGGCCCACGAGCTTGTGCACCACGCCCGCCGGTGCCTTCCACGACCCGTCGAACTTGACGGCCGGGAAGGAGGGAAACTCCTCGCGCGGCAGGCCCAGCAACTTGAACTTCGAGCGACCGCACTCGATGCCCACGCGCGACTCCCCTGCCGCCGCGAACCGCACTGGGCCCGAGGGCAGCTCGCGCGCGATATCCACCAGCTTCTTCGCGGGCAGGGTGACCGCACCCTCGGCGTCCACTTCGGCCGGCACCGTGGTCGTCACCGCAATGTCGAGGTCGGTGCCGGATAGGCGGAGTCCCTGCTTGGTCGCCTCGACGAGGACGTTCGCGAGGACCGGCAGGGTCGTCTTGGCGGGGATCGCCGCGGCCACCGCGCCCAACCCCTCTTGCAGCTGCTCCCGCGTGATCGTGAACTTCATCCGTCGTGTCGCATCCTCGGATTGTGGAAGTAAGTACCTACTGCTGTACTAAGATAGAATACTAGTAGTAGTAGTAGAGGGCGGCGAATGTGGGTGAATCTCGGTAACTTGCTCCCCTCGCGAGGGCTGGCCTCCCGCTGTCATCTGACCCAGTTGTTGGGACTGTTGGTATACCGGCACTTCCCCACGCGCCGCCGCTCTTCCCACACCCGCCCACATCGCCCTCCGAAATATGTTGGCTACAGTGCGGACAACTCCTGGCGCGCCATTTCCACCCGCTCCTTGAAGGTGCGGTCTCGCATCATCTGCCGCTCCACCTTGTCCACCGAATGAATCACCGTCGAGTGATCGCGCCCCCCGAACGCCTGCCCGATCTCCACCAGCTGCATGCCCAGCATGTCGCGTGCGAGGTACATGGCGACCTGACGGGGGACCGTGAGCGTCTTGGTGCGCGCCTTCGACCGGAGGCCCTCGGGCGTGACGCCCCACCGCCGGGCCACGACCTCCTGGACCCGGTCGATGCTCGGCGTGGGCTGGCCCCCGTAGCTCGCGGCCTCCTCCCCCTGGCGGATCTTGTCCGATAGCGCCTCGCGCGCCAGCTCGATCGTGACTTCCCGGTTCTTGAGGGACGCGAACAGCAGCAACTTGATGATGCACCCCTCGAGCTCGCGCACGCTCGAGCGAATATGCTCGGCGATGAACCGCAGGACGTCGTCCGGGATGGTGAGCTCGAGGTGGTCCTGCTCGGCCTTCTTGCGCAGGATCGCGATCCGGTGCTCCAAGTCCGGGTGCCCGATGTCGGCCACCAGTCCCCACTCGAAGCGGGAGATGAGCCGGTCCTCGAGGCCCGGAATCTCCTTGGGCGGCCGGTCGGACGTGAGCACGATCTGCTTGTGCCCCTCGAACAGGGCGTTGAACGTGTGGAAGAACTCCTCCTGGGTCATTTCCTTGCCCTCGAGGAAATGCACGTCGTCCACCAGGAAGAGGTCCACGTCGTTCCGATAGCGACGCCGGAACTCGGACATGGTGCGCGCGTGAATCGATTCGATGACCTCGTTGATGAACTGCTCCGCGCCGAAGTAGTGCACGCGCGTCCCGGGATACTTGGCGAGCACGGCGTGCGCCACCGCCTGCATGAGATGCGTCTTGCCGAGGCCCGTGGCGCCGTAGATGAAGAGCGGGTTGTAGGTCTTCCCGGGAGCTTCGCCGACGGCGTGCGCGGCGGCCGCGGCGAGCTCGTTCGACTTCCCGATCACGAACGTCTGAAACGTGTAGCGCTCGTTGAGCGGCGTGGTGGGCACGCCCGCCTTGTCGAGGGCCGCCGGCTCGCGGGGCGCGACGAAGAAATCCATCTGGGGTCGCTGCTGGCGATCCTCCTGCACCCGGAACACGACCGAGGTCGGCCGCCCGAACACACGCTCGGCCGCGCGCGCGAGGACGGTCGCGTGCTTCGATTCGTTCCACTCGACGGCGAATTGGTCGGGAGCACCGACGATCAGGCGACCGTCGTCCAACGCGATCGGCACCGCGGGCTCGAGCCAGGTCCGCACCGTCGCGTCGGGAAGTTCACGCCGCGCCTCGTCGAGGAGGCGCTTCCAAGCTTCTTTGGTAGACTGCTCCATCCGCGAT
>DASQIB010000200.1:0-5719 GCA_035631795.1 Gemmatimonadales bacterium
GGCTTGCCCGGCATCCGCGAGGCGCATCATCGCCAGTAATCTGCTATCGACCATCCGCGATCTCCAACGCCGCCAGGCGCGTGGCCGGCGGGGACTCGCGCTGATCGAAGGGGTTCGTCTCGTCGAGGAGGCCCTCGCCGCCGGAGTCCCGTTCCGGGGCGCGCTCGTCGCCCCGGACCTGACGCGCACAGCCCGCGGGACCGCCCTCGTCGCCGACCTGGGGCGGCACGCCGTGCCGGTGGAGGAGGTCGGCGCGCGGGCGTTCTCCCTCCTCGCGGACACGGAGACGCCGCAAGGGATCCTGGCGGTGATCGAGCCCCGGCGCTGGAGCGCCGCCGACTTCGCGCCCGGGGCGGGCGCCGTGGCGCTCGTCATCGATGGCGTGCAGGATCCCGGCAACGTGGGTACGCTGATCCGCACGGCGCATGCGCTCGGCGCGGCCGGGACCGTGGTCCTACGGGGCACGGCGGATCCCACGAGCCCCAAGGCATTGCGGGCGGCCATGGGCGCCACGTTCCGTCACACGGTGGTGCCGCTCGATGACGCAGGGTTCATCGGGTGGGCACGCAAGCACGATGTGACGCTCTGGGCGGCGGCGGCGGACGGCCTCCCGCTGCATCGCGCCCTCGGCTCGAGGGACGGGAAGCGGGGGCCGATCGCCGTCATCGTCGGCAACGAAGGCGCGGGAATTCGCCCGCAGCTCAATGCGGTGGCCGCGCAGCGCGTGGCTATTCCGTTGGCCCAGGGCGCGGAGTCACTCAACGTCGCGGTAGCGGCGGGCATCCTGCTCTACGAGGTGACGCGTGGCCGTTGACCCGATTCTCCTGGTGGGTGCGGGGCTCCTGGGACTCTGTTTCGGGAGCTTCCTGAACGTCTGTATCCTCCGCCTCGCCCACGAAGACAAGAAGCAACGCTCCCTGTTCCACCCGCCCTCCACTTGTCCCCGCTGCGGTCGGCGCATCGAGTGGCGAGACAACATCCCGATCGTGTCCTGGTTCCTGCTGCGCGGGAAGTGCCGGGCGTGCGGTCAGCCGATCTCGAAGCAATACCCGATCATCGAGGCCGCGGTTGGCCTCCTGTGGATCGCGGCCATGCTCGCCTATGGTCCAAGCGTACGCTTCCTCGCCGCGGCGACACTGGGCACGATCCTCCTGGGTATCGCGATCACGGACGCGCGCCACTATCTCATCCCCGACGAATACAATTGGACCGGCTTGGTCATTGGACTTGGTCTCTCGCTGACCGGCGGTGTGGGCGGGTTCGTGCAGGCCGTGCTCGGGGCCTGCACCGGGTTCCTGTTGCTCTTCCTGGTGGGCCTGGTGGGCGGGTGGGTATTCAAAGAAGAAGCGATGGGCGGCGGCGACATCAAGATGATGGCCATGGTCGGGACGTTCGTGGGGTGGAAGGGCGTGCTGCTCACGGTGTTCGCGGGAGCGCTGTTCGGCAGCCTGGTGTACGTCCCCCTCCTGCTCCTCCGCAAGCGGAAGCGTCACGTCCCGTTCGGGGTATTCCTGGCGATGGGTGCGACGATCGTGTTCCTGTTCGGGGACGCACTCGTCGACTGGTACGTGCGCTTTTTGCGAGCGGGGTGAGGCGGACGCGTGGACGACCCGTTAGCCGGGCTGTTCGAATCGGGTGAAGTACTCGAGCGCATCGGCGTGGACGTCACCGCCCAGGCCCGCCGCGGAGATCTGGAGCCAGTGCGGTGCCGGGACGCGGAAATCTCGCGCGTCGTGGACATCCTGCTCCGACAGAGCAAGAACAATCCCGCCTTGATCGGCAAGGCCGGCGTCGGCAAGACCGCGATTGTCGAAGGCCTCGCCCAGCGCGTGGCCGCCGGAGACGTCTCGCCCGCCCTGAAGGACGCTCGTGTGGTGGCCCTCGACCACGTGGCGCTGCTCGCGGGGACGTCGTTCCGCGGTCAGTACGAGGAGCGTATCCGCAAGCTGGTGCGCGAGCTGTCGGTGGACCCCGATCTGATCCTCTTCGTAGATGAGCTTCACAATCTGATCGGGCAAGGTACCGCCCTCGGCGCCGCCATGGACGCGGCCAACATGCTCAAGCCGGCGCTGGTCCGCGGCGACATCCGTATCATCGGCGCTACGACCGGAGGGGAGTACGACAAATGGATCCGGGGCGACCCCGCCCTCGAGCGACGCTTTCAACCGGTCATGGTGGAGGAGCTCGACGCGATCCAGACCTGGGAGGTGCTCGTCGCCCGGCGCCCGCGCCTCGAGCGCCACCACGCCGTCGCCATCACGGACGATGCGCTGAAGGCGGCGATCGTGCTCACCGACCGGTTCGTCGCCGAGCGCGCCCGGCCCGACAAGGCGATCGACGTCCTGGATGAGGCGTGCGCCCACGCGCAGGCCACGGCCCACGTGTCGCCCGAGCTCGACCGCCTGATCCGCGAGCGGCGCAAGGTGGACGCGCTGATCCGGCGGGGCCACACGCACGAGCGTCCGCACCAGGAGCCCGCCGAGGACCTGGTCGCGGAGATTTTTCCGATGCTGGAGCGGATCGGGGCGGAGATAGAGAAGATGCTGGGCGGCGGAGGTGAGGGGAGGTCAGGGGAGGTTAGGGGAGGTCGCTCCGCAGCGGCGCAACCTTCCCAAACCTCCGCTAACCTCCCCCAACCTCCTCGCACCCTCGCCGACAGGCGTTCGGAACTCGACCGTCTCCTCAGACAGGAGCTCGAGCGCCAGGGCATCGTCGTGACGGGGCGCGATATCGCTCGCGTGGTCGGGTCCGCAGTCGGCAAGGGGATCGAGTGGCAGGCGTGAGTCGAAGGCTCGCGCGCGCGTTGCTGGTCGCGGCTCTCGCCGGAGGCACTGGAAGGTGTGAGAGTCGAGCGCGGGAGGTGCAGAACGACGCGGAGCTGAAACAGGCGGTCCAGCAGATGATGCCAGCCGTCGAGCGGGCCATAGGACTCCGGTTCCGACAGCAACCGGTGGTGCTCCGCCGCAGCCGGGCCCAAGTGCATGACTACGTCATCCACAAGTTCGACGATGACCTTCCCGCGGCCGAGCTGGCGGGGGCGCAGACTGCCTATCGTCTCTTCGGCCTCATCCCCGACACGCTCGATCTCCGTCGCAGCATGATCGACCTGCTCACCGAACAGGTCGCGGGGTACTTCGATCCCGATTCCAACGCGCTGTTCATTCCGGTCGACATCGACCCGAGCCAGGCGCGGCTCGTGATTTCCCACGAGCTCGTGCACGCCTTACAGCACCAATACGTGAACCTCGATTCCCTCGTCGAGCTCAAGCGGCAGAATGACCGGCGCAGCGCCGCGCAGGCGATCCTCGAGGGACAGGCGACGCTCGCCCAGGTCCTGGTGCTCATGCCGGAGCAGAAGATCGATAGCCTGCCGAACCTCTGGAACCTGCGCTCGGCGCTCGACGGCGCGCAGGCCGAGATGAAAGTGTTCGCCAGCGCGCCGCTGTGGCTGCGCGAGAGCCTGATCTTTCCCTACCTGGGGGGCGCCGAATTCGTGCGCTGGTTCGACCGCCAGTACCCGGGCAAGCAACCCTTCGGCGCGCTGATGCCCGTCTCGACCGAGCAGATCCTTCACCCCGCGCGATACGCCGCCGGCGATCGCCCGGATCGTCTCACGTTCGAATCCGTGGCGCCCAGCGCCGTGCGCTACGAAGACGATCTCGGCGAATTCGAGATCCGGCTCCTGCTCGAGCAGCACCTGGGGGACGATAGCGTAGCGGCGCGGCTGGCCGAGGGGTGGGATGGCGACCGCTACGTGGTGCTCCACACGGGGAGGGGGAGCGCCGCAGGCGGCGACGTGCTCGTCTGGTACACAGGCTGGGACGATCGCGCGGCGGCCACGCGCTTTGCCAAGGGGCTGGTGCGGGCCTGGGCCAAGCGTCGGGCCGGCAGTCGCGGCCGCCGCTCGGAGATCAAACAGCTTCTGGTGAGTGGCGTGCCCGTGGTTCGGCTCGTGGACGCCCCACGGCGCTGGGTGGGCTGGAAGAAGGTCCCCGCGATCCGGATCACCCGGGCAGGTCGATAGACCTCAGAGATCGAAGCGCAAGCCCAGGTTTGCGAACGGATGACCGTCGTTGGGGTCGAAATCGGAAAACTGGGCTGTGAGGTGGTTGTTCTTCCCCGGTTGATACCCCAGCTCGGTCACGAGCCTCGCGTCAGCGATCCGGAGCCCTGCGTCGGCAAAGATCACTTGGCGCGTCGCCGACAGCCCGAATGGTAAAAAGTCAAAACTCCCGATCCCTCCGGACGTGCCCCCTTGTCCGTGAATGTGAACGCTTGAGCTGTAGTGGTCGATGCCGACTCCCGCAGCGATATCCACGGCGGCAAGGCGCCAGCCGGCCGTGAGACGGTAGTTGTCGGCGTGAAGGTTCAAATCGAACTCGAACTGATCGCCGGCGCAGCAGGTCGATGACGGGCTCCCGTACTGGACGCGGGGCAGCGTTCGTCGCATGTAGCTCAGGGAGAGCGTCGGGAGCAGCGCCCCGCCTTGGTGCACACCGATGCGAGCGCCGTAGCCCACGCCGAGCACGCCGCCCGGGAAATGACCGGTCCCACGACTCCTCCAGAGATCGGACACTGCGCCCCCATGGAAGAGGACCGCGGAGCCGAGCGCGTCGATTGACAACACGCCGGCCCCCGTCCCCTTCCAGAGACCAACCGCGGCGTCTACCGATGTCGAGGGAAGCAAGCCCGAGAAGCTCGAGGGCACGACGATTGCTGAGGCCTTGGTAGGGTCCGGGAGGGAGCCGGCGATCGCGTTGACCCGCGCCGTGACTGAGGCGCGACCGAAACCACCGAGCGAGCCCGCCGTGCCGGCCTGCGGGTTGCCTCCAGAGACGCTCATCCCCCAAAGGGGCTGGAAGACCTGCGCCGCATCGAGTCCGGTGTAGCACGTTGCTGCTAACGACCCACCGAAGTAGGTAGCGATGAATCGACACGATTGCTCTTGGGGCACCTGTGCCCACACCCCGTGGCTGGCCAGGAGCAATGCCAACGCGAGGGTCCAGACGGTTCCGAGTCGAGTCATGTCCACCCCAACTCGATCGATGAGCGAGCAAACATGGGAGCCGGCGGGCCCAGCCCGCTAGGGCTGGGGAGAGTCCCCCCACTTGGATTCCGCCAATTCGCTAACTAGTTTTGTGGGCTTATGTTTACGGCCCTTTCGGAGAAGCTCGCCGCCGTCCTGAAGCGGGTTACGGGTCGGGGCGTGCTCTCCGAGCACGACGTGAACGACGCGCTCGGGGAAATCCGGCGCCACCTGCTGGACGCCGACGTCAGCGTCGAAGTCGCGGACGGATTCGTCGAGCGAGTGCGGGGACGCGCGGTTGGCGCGATAGCGCTCAAGACCGTGAGCCCGGGCCAGCAAGTGGTGAAGCTGGTGCGCGACGAGCTGGCGGGGCTCCTCGGCGGCACGAAGCGAGGCCTCGAGTTCGCCTCGGTCGGGCCGACGGTGATTCTGCTCGTCGGGCTGCAGGGGTCCGGCAAGACGACCACGGCGGCCAAGCTCGCACGACGCTTGAAGCTCGAGCAGAAAGCGCCGGGCCTCGTCGCGGCGGATCTGGCGCGGCCCGCGGCGCGCGAGCAGCTGCGGCAGCTCGGTGAGCAAGTCGGCGTCCCGGTCTTTCCCGCGGAGCGGGGAGCGGGGAGCGGTACCCTCCTCGAGCAGGTCCGAGAGGCGGTGCGCGAGGCACAGAAGGCGAGGTGTCGTACCGTCATCGTC
>DASQIB010000201.1:0-14159 GCA_035631795.1 Gemmatimonadales bacterium
CCCGACAGGAGACCAGGGCGTACTGGCTGCGTTGGGTCGCGGCCATCAC
Source organism: Gemmatimonadales bacterium (assembly GCA_035631795.1). Lineage (GTDB taxonomy): Bacteria > Gemmatimonadota > Gemmatimonadetes > Gemmatimonadales > GWC2-71-9 > AG41. Next base: position 50 of record DASQIB010000201.1, read on the forward strand.
AGGGCTCGTCGGCGCACTCACAGGTCTCTTCGCAGTTATGGGTAAGAAGTAAGACCGGGGAGTAGGGTGCGTCTCAACATGCCCCCGCGTAGGGTTTGGCTACGAGCGCGCTCAACTCAGTCGGTTTGAAGTGTGGGTCTTGTCAACAACATCATGAGGATGTTGTGCCCGCCCGCCGCCGCGACTTCGAGCGCGCGCTTCGCATGGGCCTGCCCCTTCACCTCGGCGAAGTCCACGTCTCCCCTGGCCCGCTCGGCGAGCAGCGCGGCCAGATCGACCTGGGCCTCGGGCAGCTCCGCCCGGCCGTCCAGGAAATCGGCCAGCTCGGCGAGCGTCCCGGCGCCCAGCACGCGGACTCCGGAGACCACACCGGCCTCGGGGAGATTCTCGCGCGGCAGGACGAGCGCCTCGAGCCCCGCGGCCCGGGCCGCCAGCGCCACGGGCAGCGCACCGCGCACCGGCCGAATCGCGCCCTCGAGGCCCAGCTCACCGAGCACGGCCACCCGAGCGAGCCGCTCGGGGGAGATCTGCTCCGTCGCGGCCAGAATGCCGACGGCGATCGGCAGGTCGAACGCCGATCCCTCCTTGCGGATGTCGGCCGGGGCGAGGTTCACCGTGATCCGCTTCAACGGGAAGGTGTAGCCCGTGTTCGCCAGGGCGGCGTACACCCGCTCGCGACCTTCCTTCACCGCGCCCAACGGCAGGCCGACCGTGACGAACGTCGGCAAGCCGTTCGCGATGTCGGTCTCGACATCTACGAGGTAGGCATCGATGCCCAGTACGGCGCCGGAGCGGACGCGGGCGAGCATGACAGGACGGTACCGCGGAGCGGGGACAACGAGGTAGGCGAAGTTACGCGAGGCTGAGCCAAAAGGCGCGAACCGCTCAGCCCTCTGGCCACGTTCACCCTTGAGACATATCATCCAGTGTCCCGCGCGCCGAGCACCCCCGTGTCGAACATGTTCCCGGAAGTGCGCGCCGCCTTCACCGGGCGGTACGCGATCGAGCGCGAGCTCGGCCGCGGCGGGATGGCGACCGTGTACCTGGCCGAAGACCTGAAGCATCGCCGGCCGGTGGCGATCAAGGTACTGGCGCCCGAGCTCGCCGCCGCGCTCGGTCGGGAGCGCTTCCTTCGCGAGATCGCGACCGCCGCCCGCCTCAGTCACCCTCACATCCTGCCGCTGCACGACTCAGGTGACGCGAACGGGTTTCTGTACTTCGTGATGCCCTACGTCGAAGGGGAGTCTCTTCGCGACCGTCTGGTCAGAGAGAAGCAGCTGCCGATCGAGGATGCGCTCACGATCGTGCGTCAGGTAGCGAGTGCCCTGAGCTACGCTCACAGCCGGGATGTAGTGCACCGAGACGTGAAGCCGGACAACGTCCTCCTGTCCGAGGGCGGAGCTATCGTCGCCGACTTCGGCATCGCGGGCGCGGTGCTCGCGGCAGGAGGCCGGCTCACGCAAACCGGCATCATCCTCGGTACGCCCGCGTACATGAGTCCCGAGCAGGGGGCTGGCGAGCGCGGTCTCGATGGACGCTCGGACGTCTACAGCCTCGGCTGCGTCCTGTACGAGATGCTCACCGGCGAGCCCCCGTTCACCGGGCCGACCGCGCAGGCCATCATCGCCAAGCGCTTTACCGAGCCGGCGCCGTCGGCGAGGCGGCTGCGGGATACCGTGTCGCTGGTCGTGGATCGCGCGATCGCGAAGGCCCTGGCGCGGGCGCCGGCCGACCGGTTCGCTACGCCGCATGACTTCGCGAAGGCGTTGCTCGCGCTTGGGGACCCCGTCGAGGAGCCACTCGCTCCGTCGACGGTCGTGGAGGCACGACCGCCTGAGGACGCGCGAGAAGCCGGGCGGAACGCGTTCGCGCGTCACGCCTGGCGGCAGGCCTTCGAGACACTGAGCCAAGCGCAGCAGCAGCAGCCGCTTTCAGTCGAAGACGTCGAGCGTCTGGCCGAGTCGGCGTGGTGGATCGGCCGTATCGACGAGTGTATCGCCGCACGCGAACGAGCGTTCGCGGCCTACGTGGATCAGGGCAAGCCCCGATCCGCGGCGGTGGTCGCCGTGCGCCTGGCGGAGGATTTCTTCCGGCGCCAGGCGAAATCGCTCGGGAACGGCTGGTTGAAGCGGGCGGAGAGACTCTTGCAGGATGTGCCCGAATGCGTCGAGCAGGGTGGGCTGCTGCGGCTACACGCGATACTCGCCCTCGACGAGGGCGATGTCGAGAAGGCCCTGGGGCTCGCGAGGCGCACGCTGGACCTCGCGACGCGTTTCCACGATCACGATCTGCACGCCCTCGCCCTGCATGACATCGGCCGCATGCTCGTGTCCCAGGGCGACCTGGCGCAGGGGATGGCGTTGGTGGACGAGGCGATGGCGGCGGCGGTGGGCGGAGAGATCGGCCCCGAAGTAACGGGGCGCATCTATTGCAATATGCTCGGCACCTGCGAGAAGCTCGCCGACTATCAGCGTGCGGCCGAATGGAGTCAGGCGGCCCACCGCTGGTGCGAGCAGCACACCGAATCCGGGTTCCCGGGGATCTGCCGCGTTCACCGCGCAGAGCTGATGCGTCTCCGCGGCTCCTGGAGCAGCGCCGAGACCGAGGCGCTCCGCGCCGCCCAGGAGCTCCAGGGCTTCTACCATATCGCCGCCGGGGAAGCGTTTTACGAGATCGGCGAGATTCGCCTGCGGATGGGCGATTTGAAGCGCGCGGAGGAGGTCTTCCGCCAGGCGCACGAGCTCGGACGCGAGCCGGTACCGGGGCTCGCGCTGCTGCGTCTGGCGGAAGGCAAAGTCGACGCGGCCAGCAGCCTCATCGATCGCGCCGTGACCGACCGCCCGGAAGGATCTCTCGAGCGGGCGCGCCTCTTACCGGCGCGCGTGCGGATCGCGTTGGCGAAGGGCGATGTCGACATCGCGCGTCGCGCGGCGACGGAGCTCGAAGCGATTGCCAATGCGTACGGCTCCACCGCCCTGAAGGCGAGCGCCGCGCAGGCCCGCGGCGCCGTCGAGCTGGCGGAGGGCTCGGGACACGGCGCCGTACCGACGCTGCGGCGCGCGTGCAAGCTGTGGCAGGAAATACAGCTCCCCTACGAAACGGCAAGCGCGCGGTTGTTGCTGGCCGACGCCTACCGAACGACGGGGGCCGGTGAGGACGCCGAGCTCGAGCGCCGGGCGGCGACGTCCGCGTTCACCAGCCTCGGGGCGGACCCCATCACCGCGGGCGCGCTCTCCGGCTCCGCCGTCACGGCGTGACGTCGAACGGCGAGCTGGTCGTCCCGCGGGTGCCCGCCGCAGACACGGCAATCGTGTAGCCGAGCCCCACCTGATCGATTTTCAGGTCCTCGAAGGTCGAGATGCCGGCACTCGCCGCGCGCTGGGTCCCCGCCGGATCGAGCGTCGCGTTCTTCAGCACGCTCCCGTCAACCCCGATGTTCATGAACATGACGTCCGTGAATGACGTACAGACGTTGCCGTAGTGGTCCTGAACCGCGACACGCACGGCCGGGGTAATCGCCTGGTTCACGGTCGTGTTCGTGGGCTGGTTCAAGAACGACAAGTGATCCGGGGCTGCGGGGTTGATCGCGAACGACGCGCTCGTCGCCGCCGAGAATGTGTCCGACGTCGCCTCCAGCCGGTACCCGCTCGCCGCGGTCGTGATCGCCAAATCCGAGAACGTGGCCGCGCCCGCCACCGCGTTCGCGCTCGTCGTTCCCCCCAGGGGCGCCCCGCCCGGGTTCGCGCTCGGGTCGATCGAGAGGGTCACCGTGCCCGTGAACGTCGTGACCGTGCTGCCGTGGTCGTCCACGAGGTCCACCTCGACCGGCGACATCGCGGCGCCGGCCGTGGTGGTCGTCGGTTGACTGCGGAACATGAGGCGGAGCGTGGCGGTGGCGATGCGGAAGTCCGTCGCGTTCGCGGCGTTGCCGCCGAACGCCTCCCACGCCGTCGAATCACCCTTCTGATCGACGATCCGCGCTTGCCAGTGATACGCCGTGTTGTCCGCAAGACCGCTCTCGAGCACGTACGCCCGGGCGCCGTTCTGGACGGGGTCGCTCTGGGACGTCGCCTGCCCCGTGAACGCCGTGCCGACGGGATGAAGCTCGACCTGCAACCGCACCGACGCGGTCGTATCGCTGTCCGCGACTACCGCCTCGACGACGATGCTGGCGCTCGTTGCCGAGCCGCCCACGGGGATGGTCGTCGTCGAGTCGCTCTGGAATTGCGACAGGGCGCCGAGCCCGAACCCGGCGCTCGATTGCCGTGGACTCGTGAACAACGAATCCACGTGGCATGCTGTGCCGAGGACGAGCACGAGAGCGAGGAGTGGAGTGGCCCGCATGGTCGGGAACACGTCGCACGTTCCGTACACTGGACGCGCGCGGGGAACGGCTGCGTGGCGTGTGACGAGAGTGCGTGGCGCCGGCGCGACACCCTGTTGCGGCGCCCCCCACCGCGTCGGAGATTCCGCACATGTCATTCATTACTTATGACGACTTCGCGAAGGTCGACATCCGGGTCGGACGAATCGTGCAAGCGGACGACTTCCCCAAGGCGAGGAAGCCCGCCTACCAGTTGCGCATCGACTTCGGCGAGCTCGGGATCAAGACGTCGAGTGCGCAAATCACGAAGTATTACGACAAGGCCGAGCTGGTGGGGAAACTGGTGCTGGCGGTGGTCAACTTCCCGCCGCGGCAGATCGCGAATTTCTTTTCGGAAGTACTAACGCTTGGCGTCGTGTTGGGAGACGGGGACATCGTGCTCGTCCACCCCGAGCGCGACGTCCCGCTGGGAAGCCGAATCGCCTGACGCGCCGTAGCGCGCCTCGATGTACTCTCCGAGGATCTTGAGAAACTCGGGAACGATCGTCTCGCCCTTCAGCGTGACCTTGAGCCTGCCGTCCACGTAGACGGGCGCCTTCGGCTCCTCGAACGTGCCGGGCAGCGAGATGCCGATGTCGGCGTGCTTCGACTCCCCGGGGCCGTTCACGACGCACCCCATCACCGCGACGCGCAGCGTCTCCACCCCCGGATAGCGGTCGCGCCACGCGGGCATCCGCTCCTTGAGGTGTGTCTGGATCTGCTCTGCCATTTCCTGAAAGAACGTCGAAGTCGTGCGGCCGCATCCCGGACACGCCGAGACCTGGGGCGCGAAGTGCCGCAGGCCCAGCGACTGCAGCACCTGCTGGGCCACCTGGACCTCCTCGGTCCGGTCGCCGCCGGGACGGGGCGTGAGCGAGACGCGGATCGTGTCCCCAATGCCCTCCTGCAGCAGGATGGCCAGTGCGGCGGTGCTCGCGACGATCCCCTTCGCGCCCATGCCGGCCTCCGTAAGGCCGAGGTGGAGGGGATAATCCGAGCGCTCCGCCAGCCGGCGATAGACCTCGACCAGATCCCGCACCCCGGACACTTTGGCCGACAGGATGATCCGCTCGTGCGCGAGCCCGCACTCCTCGGCGAGCGCGGCCGATCGGGTCGCGCTGGCGACCATCGCTTCGATCATCACGTCCCGCGCGTCGAGGGGATCGGACAGCCGGGCGTTCTCATCCATCAGCTCCGTGAGCAGTTGCTGGTCGAGGCTTCCCCAGTTCACGCCGATCCGAACGGGTTTGCCGTGCGCCAGCGCCACCTCGATGATCGTGCGGAAGTGCTCGTCGCGCCGCTTGGCGCCCACATTGCCGGGGTTGATGCGGTACTTGGACAGCGCGGCCGCGCATTGCGGAAACTTGGTGAGCAACAGGTGGCCGTTGTAATGAAAATCGCCGATGATCGGCACGTCGACCTGGGCCACGATGGCGGGAACGGCCGCGGCCGCGGCCTCGTTGTTGACCGTCACCCGCACCAGCTCGCTGCCCGCCTGATGCAGGGCGCGCACCTGCGCGGCCGTGGCGTCGACGTCCGCGGTGTCGGTGTTGGTCATCGACTGCACGACGATCGGGTGCGCGCCGCCCACCTTCACTCCGGCGACGTCGACGACGACGGCGTGTCTGCGCTGGTAATCGGTCACGGGTTCAATATAGAGTGGAACCCTGCGCGGAGCCTGCGCGGGCAGCGTCGTGCAACGTCTCCGTACGGCGCGCTGCTCGACGAGCTTATCCGTCTAGAACAGCTTATCCTGTATGACGACGGTCGCATGCAACGCGGTGAGCTGCATCTTGCCATCGAGGAGGGACGCGCTCGAATTCTGTACCCTCACACGGACGCCCACCCAAACCGTCGACGCCGCGAAGAGGGCCTTGGTCGTGGAGTCCACGATCGGTGCATTGAATGTAAGGGTGCCGGGTGTCGGACCCGGCCCGGCGCTTCCGGACGCAGTGACCGCGGGGACGGTTGTGTACGTCGACGCAGAGTCCGCCGCCAGGAACATCTCGAGCGTAATCGTGCCGGCGCCGGAGTTGTTCAGCAGGTCGGCTGCGCCGGACACCGACACGCTCTCGACCACCGATGTCGGAAGCGCGAGCGAGCGCACGGAGATTGGTGTGTTGCTCAGCGAGTCTGTCAGGGCCGGCGGCGCCGTGTAGTGCACCGTGTCTGCACCGGTGTTCTTAAGAAAGCTATAGACGTCGATATTGAAAATCGCCCGCCCTTGGCCGCACGCCACGACAGCCGCGCTTACGAGAGTTACCCCGACCCACCTCGCCTTCATCGGACCCCCTAGTAGATCGAGAGCGACGTCGCCATGGTGATGGCGCGGTCGTTCGAGAGCGCGTTCGTGTGAGTCCAGAACCCCACGTCGAGCCCCACTGGTCCAAGCCGCACGCCGCCGCCCCACCCGAACTCGACCCGCTTGCGCTGATCGCGCGCGACCCCACCCCGCAAAGCCCAAATGCTGATTCGCTGCTCGCCCCCTATGTGGATGGTGGCCCCGCGTCCGGTGTTCAGTACGTCTAGGCCGAGTGCCGTATTGCCCACCGTATATCCGACGTTGGCGACATAGGACACCGGCAGCTTGGTCGTCGTCTCGATGTGAGTGAGACCAGGCTTGGAGAAACCCGAGCCGTTGTAGAACGCGGTATCCGTACGCGTGTCGGGCCAGGTGATCGTCGCCCCGATGTCGTTCACGCCGACTCCGACTTCGATCGGCCCGGAGACCCATGCGAAGCCGATGTCACCACCCACACCGTGCCCGAGCGCGTTTCCCGCCTTGGAATACTGGCTGAAGGTCTTGGCTACAGGATTGAGAGGATTGGCGGTGATCGGATTTCCGATGCTGTCCCCCCCCGCTCCGTCCGTACGAAAGTACGCGACGCCGAGGTAGTAGTGTAGCGCGCCGCCGACGTATAGACCTGTAGCGCCGTCCCCGACCACGCGCCCCGCATAGCCGATGCTCGGTGCGAATCCTCCTTGCACGATCCCGTGAACCAGCACGTTGTAGCTCGTGTTGTGCTGCGCCAACTGCGAGTCCGCAAGAAGGCCGAGGACTTTGTCGTCGAGCTGGAGTTCTACGTCGTCGTGCAGCCAACCCATCACGCTGACTCGGACACCTTTGATCTCGACACCCGGGTCTAAGGGCCGACTCGAGCCGCTGATCCCGAACTGATCCTGCGGTACCAGTGCGGCCGATGCGCCCAGCTTCACTTGAAACGAGTCTTTCCCGATCCCGAAGAACACATCGTTCGTCGGCGTCGGCGCCTTTTTGACTTCGTAATACAACGGCAGGTTGAGGATCGTGTTCACCGCGAGCACCGGGTTGAATCCGGGGGAGCCAGGCTTGAACTCCGGGTCGCTGCTGAGGTTCGGATGATCGTGCAAGAATTGGATGATCCCCAGTGGGATCGGGATGGTCAACTTGGGTTGACCACGTCGGTCGGCCCCCGCGGGTACCGCGCGGTATGCCGCATTGTAGCGGACCAGTTCCCCTGACCGGCCGAGTGTGAGCCCGCCCATCGCGATTCGGCGTGCGTCGAACACGAGTCCCTGGCCGGCGACCTGCGCCACCAGCCCCACCGTCAAGGCCACGATCCCGAAGCCGACCGCCAATGTCCGCACGGTGCTCCTCACGAAATAGGCTGCCCGATCGGGCCCCAAGATCGTGAATGATCGTGAAATACGCCACAGACGGGCGTGAGCCCCGTCACGAAGCAGCCTGCTCGGAAGCGACCTGGAACGTGATAGTCACGGTGGTCCCCGCCCCCTGACGGCTCGTGAGCCCGATGGTACCACCCCAGCTCTCCACCAAGCGGCGAGCGATAGCGAGGCCGAGCCCGGATCCGCTCGATGTGGTCGAGAACGCGGGGTCGAACACGTGCGCGAGCGCCTCGGGGGCGATACCACGTCCGTCGTCCACGACCGCGAGCTCCCGGCCGCCGCCCGAGATCCGCACGACGATGCGCCGCGCCCCGGCGTTGCGCGCATTCTCGAGCAGGTTGACGAGCACTTCCTTGACTTCATCCCGGCGAGCGCGGACGCGCACGTCCCTCCCCTGGTCCACGGCGAGCTCGACCTGCGCGCCGGCTTCCGCGCCACCGAGCGTATAGAGGTGCACCACCTCACGGGCCACGGTCCGCAAGTCGACGGGCTCGACGGGGGTGGGAGCGGCCTCGGCTCCCGGTGAAGCGAACCGGGAGAAGGCGCGCGCAATGGCATCGAGCCGGTCGATCTCCGCGAGGATGCGCTCCGAGGTTTCCGCCAGCGTCGCGTCGAAGTCTCGTTCCCCCGCCCCGCCACCGGCCTTTTCCCGGGCCCGCTGGAGATGCTGGATGCCGAGTCGGATCGGCGTGAGCGGGTTCTTGATCTCGTGCGCCACCTGACGCGCCATTTCCCCCCAAGCGAGCACGCGCGCCGCGCGCGTGAGCGCCGTGGCGTCGTCGAGCGCCACGACGCAGCCGTCGGGGGCCGGTCCCAGCGGGGCCAGCTGCACGCGAATCTGCCGGCCGCCGACGATGAATTCCCGATCCGCGATCCGTTCGCTCCGGGACCGCAGAAAGTCGCCCACCGCGGTCCACACCGTGCGCCAGTCATCGGAGGCCGCTTGCGGCAGCAGGTCCCCGGGCGTGAGTGGCGTCCCGAGCACCTCCGCGGCCCGCGGGTTCGCCATCGTGACCCGGAGTCCGTCGTCCACCGCGATGACGCCCGTGGCCACGTTCGCCAGCACCCGGGCGGTGCGCTCGCGTGCCTCCTCCAGGGCCGACTGGCTGCGTTTCACGTCGGACGCCATCCGCTCGAATGCGGAAATGACGGGCTCGAACTCCCGCGGCGCGCCGGGGGGGAACGCGGGGAGGGCGGCTCCCCGCCCGACGGCGCCCGCGGCTTCGCGGAGCGCCGCGACCGGTCGGGCCAGCTCGCGGGCCACGAGGCCAGCCAGCAGCACGGCGCCGACGAGACCCACGAGCGTGGCGAGGATCAGGACCAACGCCAGGTCCTCCTGTTGCTGTCGCACGCGCTCGTCGTCGAGCAGCTGCGGCGCCGCGAGAATGCCCTGGACCTGCGGCGGGCCGGCGAACACCACGCGGTAGCCGATGCGAATCGAGCGCCCGGCGGTGCGACCATCGCCGGTGAGCTCGAGCTCGTCCCGCAGGGCGAGGCGCACGAACACGTCGGGTGCGAGGAACGGATCGACTAACCCCAGCTCACTCAGGACCGGCGCGCTCGTGCCCGCGAGGATGCCGTCGCGATACAACCACAAATCAGCGTCCAGGCGATCGCCCAGCTCGACGATGGACCGGGCGACCGCCGTCGGGCGATCGGACGCCACCAGACCCGCCGTTGCCGCCGCGTCGCGCAGCGTCTGGGAGATGAGCAGGTCGCCCGCCCGCCGGGCTTCGTCGCCCAATCGCGCAAAGCTCCAGAGCGCGAAGAGCAGCACCGGCACCACGATGCACGCGCTCAGGGCGACCGTCAGTCGCGCGCGGTGACTGGTGCGTAGGGTGGTGACGAGCGGTGCGAGCCGCAGTCGCCATTCTCCCGCCAGCACCAGGCTCACGAGCCAGCACGCGGCGAGCAGGACGGCGTCGAGCAACACGACGAGCGCGCCCCGCACGGCCAGCGCCCACGGGTCCCGCAGGTCTACCCGCAGGTGCACGTGCCGCACGCCGCCCGGTGTCTCGATGCGTCGTTCGCCTCGCGCCGACCAGCCGGCCCGTGTCCAGATCACGCGAGCGGTCGGCTCGGGAGGCCCGTGCGACGGGAGCGACAGCGAAATCTGATATGGCGGCGTTACGCCCGCCTCGCCCCCGAGGAACCGCGCGACGCGCGCGGCCGGGATGTACCGGGTACGCGGACCCACGCCCACCGTCAACACGTCGCCCGATTCCAGTGGAACGATGAGCACGTAATGCACGCCGGGCGTGCCGTCGAGACGCTCGACGCGGGGGCCCTCCCGGGTCGCGGGCGACCGCACCAGCGCCGAGACGAGCGCGGGCCGCAGGTCGAGGCTCGCCAGGCGAATCTCCGCTTCTGGCTCGCCCGCGGGGGTCCAGAGCGCGAGGCTCGCCGGGTAATCATCCTCCGCCAGCGGCGACGCCAGCCACCAGGCGTACAGCTCACCCGGAGTCCGCGGCGCTTCGGCGGGCGGCTCCCGTCCCAGCCGCTCGAGCAGCGACACAGCCGGTGGATCGGCGGCGCGGCCCAATCCCTGGGCGTCCCGCTCAGCAAGCCGGAGCCGACCCTCTACCACGGCGCCCCACGTGACCAGGGCGGCCGCAGTACCCGAGACGGTCGCGATCGCGAGCACAGCCCAGCGGCGTGGCGCTGGCACGAGCACACCCACGAGCGCCGGCAGCCACACGAAGGTGTACCACTCGGGCCAGGCGCCATAGGGGTTCCAGAGCCACAGGCCCGCCAGCGCGGCGATCACCGCCCAACCGCACGCGGCCGGAAGAGCCCAAGGAACGCGGGCGGGTTCGACCGGGCCGCGCACGAGTGCGGCGGCGCCGAGAATGAGGGCCATCGCCGCGCCCGCGACGGCCGTCTCCCACGCCATCCACAGGGCGAACCCGACGCCGCCGGCTGGCGGCGCGATCCCGCGGCCCAGGTAGCGCACGAGATACGGCGCCGCGAGTACGAGCAACCCCGCCGCAGCCATGTGCCACCAGCGCCGCACGAGCCCGCGGCGCCAGAGAGTGCTCGCCGCTAGCAGCGCCACGAGACCCAACACCGCGAGTGATCCCGCCGATGCGCTGAACGGGCCGAGTGCGGACCGATAGAACACGGCGGGGGAGAAGAACTCGGCCGCGGGTCCAGGGAGGCCGAGCGGTGCCCTCGCCGCGCACCAGGCGGCGACGAGCACGACCAGCCACCGCCACGGGCCCGCAGGCGCCACGATGAGGAGCAGCATGAGCGTGACACCGAGCGCAACGGCGGCGCGCACCGCCGCGGCATGCCACGCCGCGAGCTTGGCGTCGCCCTGAGCCGGCGCCACGGGCTCGACGCTGAAAAGCGTGTCGCCGTTCGCGCAGCCGCCCGGGCAATAATCGAACACGTCGGCTTCGTGAGGCGCGAGGCCGGGCGCGGAGAATCGCAGGGTCACGCCGTGCGCTTCCTCGAAGCGCGCGCCGACGGCATGACCGCGATCCGGGGCCGCCGGCGCCGCATCGAGCAAGACGGTCCCCACCGCCGTGCCACCGCCTTGCGTCTGGCGCCGGGCCTCGAGCGCCACGTAGAATGAAGTGATGACGGCGCGCAGCTCCGTGGTATCACGGGAGGGGGCGGGAACGAACCGGTGCCGGCCAGCCCAGGCGAGGGGCTCGCCGTCGGCGGCCAGGATCGCGACACCCCGCTCGACGCCCGGCGTCCGCGAACCCGACCGCACCGCGTCCGCGAGCTGGTCGAATTCGACGTCGCGCGGCAACAAGGCGGCGGTCGCGCCGCGCTCCGCGAGCCGGCGCGCCTCGGCGACGGCCGCGGCCAGCGCGGCCTTGAGCTCCGAGGAATCCTGGGGAACGCGGCTCGCGCGGACCTCGGGCCAGCAGCACTCGATGCGTTTGACCTCGAGCACGCCGGTGACGAGCACGACGCCGAGCGCCAGGCAGGCGATGGCGGCGCCGGCCGCGCGCAGGTCACGCGGGCGCCTAGCGAGCGCCAACACCGCCGCCGCGACCGCCGCCACGCCGGCGACCCACGCCCAGGTCCCGGCGGCGCCGTGCAGCCACTCCGCGGCTCCCACGGCCACGACGCAGCCCGCGAGCGCTACGTGAGCGCGCCGCTGCACCTCAAAGCCCTCGTTCCCGACGAAGTGCGCTTCATTCTCGAGCGCGATGCCCGCCTCCTCGTGCCGGTGGGAACGTGCGAGCAGCACGGTCCCCACCTTCCCCTCGGGTGTGACAGCATCATCGTCGAGCACCTGGCGGACGACCTGTCGGCCGAGTTCGAGATCCTGCGCGCGCCGACCATCGAATATGGCGTCAACACCGCGACGATACGGCCGTTCCCCGGCAATGCATCGGTCCGCCGCAAAACGTTACATCGATGGATGAACGACCTGCTCGGCTCCTGGGAGCAGGCGGGTGTGGACTCCTTCATCATATTGACCGCCCATGGGCACGACCCGCACCAGGAAGCCCTGTCGACGCTGCGCACGCGGAGCGCCCGCGTGTTCACCGTGGACGTCTTCGCCCTCGACTTCTCGCACGACCTGGAGGACCCCGAGGGACCCACGCACGGTGGCGAACTCGACACCTCCCTCCTCCTCTACCTGGCCCCGGCGCTGGTGCGCATGGAGCGCGCGCAGGACTTCGCCGTGCCCGAGCGGCAGCGCAGCCGGGGACGCGTGAGCTCCCTTCCTCTTCCCAAGCGCTCACCGGGCTCGCTCGGCCGCCCGTCGATCGCTACCCGGGAGAAGGGTGAACGGCTGTATAAGATGATTCGCGAGCGCATCGCCACGCGAGTGCTTGGGGCACCGGTGCCGTGACCGCGCTCCTGCTTGCGCTGCTCGCGCTCCAGACGCCCGTGGACGAGGGGACGCTCGTGGTCCGGGAGGACACGGCGGAGATCGCGCGCGAGGGGTTCCGGCTGACGGCGTTGCGGACGGCGGCCGGCGCGACGCGCTGGACGCTCGCCACGACGGTGCGCTACGACCGCAGACGCCCGGTGATCGTGCTCGATCCGATCGTGGAGCTCGGTGCCGATTCGAATCCCGCGAGTCTCGAATACAACGTCGCGGACCCGCGCGACCCCTTGCGCATCCTCGGCCAGCTCGGCCGGGGGCGGTTCGCGGTCCGGATCTTGGGCCGGCGGACCGAGCGGGCGCGAGAGCTCCCAGCGCCCACGCCCGCCGCCGTGTTGGATGACTCGGTGTTCGCTCTCTATCTCGCCGCGGCGTGGCAGGCCCGATCCCAGCCGGTGACGGTTACGGGACTCTTCCCGCGGGCCGGCCGCCGGGATGTTCTGACCGTCCAGGACCTCGGGACGCAGGCCACGACCCTGAACCGCGACCCCGCATCCCTGCGGCACATCACCGTATCGGGGGGGGAGAACCGACTGGTGCACGTCTGGCTGTGGGCCGACGGGCGACTGGCGAAGGTCGAGATACCATCCAGACGCCTCGTGGTCGAGCGGGCGCCCGCCTCCTGAGCCCTTCGTCTCAACCCACGCCGTAGGTTAAGATTCTCGCCGGCCCGGGCTCGGGCGGGGACCCCGAAACCCCTTGAGCCCGCGCCCCGTATGAGGGGACGTCCCAACGACTAGTCCAAGGATCACCATGAGGCCTTTGCTGTTGTCCGTCGGGCTCGTCGTCTGCCCGCGACTGGCTGTCAGCCAGCAACCGGTTCCCGCAACCCTCTCCCTCGCCGACGCGATTTCGCTCGCCCGCCAGAATAACCCGGTCTACCGCCAGGCGATCCACGACCGAGCGCCGGCCACCTGGGGCGTCCGGAACGCGTGGTCCAGCCTGTGGTTGCCGTCGGTGACCGCGTCGGGCGGAGTCAGCTACGCGGGTCCCGGCGAGCAGAACTTCCTGACCTCGAGTTTCTCGCAGAGCGTGTCCACCTTGTCCTCGAGCTACAGCTTCGTGCTCGACTGGACGTTGAACGGCCAGACCCTGAGCCAGCCCGGCATGCGCAAGGCGCAGCTCAACGCGGCGGACGCCGACGTGAACGGGGCGGAGACAAACCTCGTCACGGGCGTCAAGCAGCAGTACCTGACCGTTTTGCAGGCACGCGACAACGCGGAGGT
>DASQIB010000202.1:0-10545 GCA_035631795.1 Gemmatimonadales bacterium
CGCTAAGAAACCACAAAGATCAAGTCCAAGTCAGGCTGTGACTTCCGTGCATTGAGGGGGTCTTACGATAGCGGTGCAAGTCGGAACCTTCTCACACTCGGACCGGACCATGCAAGGACGTATGGCTACCAGAGAGAAAACTTCCAGCGCCCCCCCTCCGCTTACGCTCGCCCCGCTTGGTCAGGCGGTGATGGACACCGTGACCGACGGTATCGTGGTGTTCGACGCGTACGGCCGCGTCGTCTTCGCCAACCAGCGCGCGCGCCGAACGCTCGATTCCCTGGGCGACGCAGCGAGTCGGCGCGGTGAGAACCTGCGCGAACGGCTCGTCGCAGTCGGCGGCCGGGCCCGTACGCTGAAGCATGGCTCGATGGAATTGGGCGAAGTGGTGTTCCTGCCGGAGGCCGACGGCAACCACACCCTCGCCGAGCGGGAGCGCCAGGCGATCCTCGACACACTCGAGGCGACACACGGCAAGCTCGCCGAGACCGCACGTCGGCTCGGCATCAGCCGCACCACCCTGTGGCGCCGCCTCCGCGCCTACGGGCTGCGACCCAACGGACGTAACGGGCACTGAGAGCACGGTTCGATCCTAGCGTCGAGGTTTGAGGCCTTCTAGCTTCCCGGTCTGGTCCCACCGGCCGGGAAGCGATGCCCGCCACACCGTTCGTCATCGAAGAGTATGTCCGCTGGTCCGACGTGGACTTCGCGGGCATCATCTTTTACGGCGCGTACGTTCGCTTCTTCGAAATCGCCGAGACGGAGTTGTTCCGCGCCTGCGGCCTCGCCTACGCGCAGGTGTTCGATCGTTACGACATCTTCCTCCCCCGCAAGGCGGTGCATAGCGAGTTCTTCTGGCCCGCCCGTTTGGATGACCGGCTCCGCGTCGCGACGTACGTCGGCCGTGTCGGCACCAAATCCATGACGCTCAACTTCGATGTCCTGCGGGACGACGGTCCGACACTCGGCGCAGCCGGATGGATGGTGCTCGTGTGCGTGGATCGGAAGGGATTGAAGCCCCGCCCGTTGCCCGAGGGGCTCGTTTCCGCGCTCGCCCCACACACACTCACGACCGACGAGGCTCGCGCGCAGCTCGGCGTGGTGCCGCTACCCCGGACGGCATCCTCCTGAAGTATCACGCCGCGGTTCTGTTGGCGGTGCTGGGCGTGGCGTGCGGCAGCGCGCCCGCCCGGCAGAAGGCGGCCGTGGTGCGGGCCTTCGTCACACGCGCGCCGAAGGATACGGTGCGCTTCACGGCGCCGGCGATCGCGAGCCCGTGCATCGGGGGCATCGGGCGCGGCCTGCTGATCCGAGGATCGACTGGAGGCAACGGCGCGATCGCGTGGCTGCGCACCGCGGACTCGCTCGCGCCCGGCAAGTGGCCGCTGCTGCAGCGTGGCGATACGGTGTCTCCGCGCGGCGCGACCGTCGGCGTGCGGTTCATGCTGGGAGACATCGCGCACGGCGTCGCGCTCGACTCCGGCGACGTGACCGTGACGTCCACTCATCCCGCGGTGACGCTTCGCGTGCGGGGCGCCGGGCTCGCGGTGGCAGCCGCCGGGCGGGTAGTCGCCGAGGTGGCGTTCGACTCGGTGCCCGTGCAAACGGACACGGTCTCTTGTCGGGCACACCCGTGAGCCTGCGCGTTGGCGTGATCGGTACGGGCTTCGGGCGGCGCGTCCAGCTTCCAGCGCTGCGCCTCGTTCTCGGGGCGGAGGTCACTGCGGTCGCGAGCTCCAGCCTCGAGCGCGCGCGCGCCGTGGCGGCCGAATTCGGCGTCCCTCACGCGTTTGGAAGCGGCGAAGAGCTCGCCCGGGCGTCCGACGTCGACCTGGTGATCGTTTCCTCGACGCCCGACTCCCACGCGCGCCACGCTATGGCGGCGCTCGTTGCGGGGAAACACGTCCTGTGCGAGAAGCCGATGGCCCTGAGGGCCCGCGAGGCCGAGCAGATGGTCGAGGCCGCGGCGCGGAGCCGTGGCACGTCGTGCATCGATCACGAGCTGCGATATGAGCCCAATCGCCTGAAGGCGCGGCAGCTGATTCGCTCGGGGGCGATCGGCTCGGTATGGCACATCGAGTTCGTGCTCAAGCCGTACCTGCGTGGTGACGGCCGGCCCCAGGCGCTCGACGCGCCGTGGAGCTGGTGGTACGACGCCTCGCGCGGCGGCGGCATTCTGGGCGCCGTCGGGTCACATTTGATCGATCTGTGCCGCTTCTGGACTGGAACGGAAGTCGTCGATGTATGGGGCGGTGTGCAGACGTTCGTCCGCGAGCGGTTCGACGAGCGGCACGTCCCCCGTCCCGTGACCGCAGATGACTTCGCGAGCTTCGTGCTGCGCCTCGCCGGCGGCGCCGTCGTGACTGTGACGCTCTCGACCGTCGCCACACAGGGGCCCGGGCACTTCGCACAGGTGACGGGGAGCGAGGGGACGCTCGTGCTCACCGGCGAAACGAAGCTCGAAATCGGCCGGCGCGCGGGGCAGCTCGAGGATATCAGCGTTCCCGATGATCTGTGGGAGCGCACCACGCCGAACAACATGTGGGCCCGGTCGTTCGTCCGGCTCATGCGTGACCTGGTGGGCGTCCTGGCCGGCCGGCCGGCGACGGGAGAGCCGGCGACCTTTCACGACGGCCTCGCCGTGCAGCGCGTGATGGACGCCGTGCGCGCCGGAGTGGCACGCGGTTAGATTGACCGCGTGGAGCAGACCTACTTCCGACGGGGCTTCGGGCTCAAGGGCCATATCGAGGGCGCGCTGGCGGCGGACTACCACAGCCGAGTGGTGGACGACATCCGCGCCCGGGGCTATGTCCTGACCGCCGGCGATCTGACCTTCAAGCTCGCGCGCGAGTTCGGCTTCTGCTACGGCGTGGACCGCGCCGTCGAATACGCCTACGAGACCCGCACCAAGTTTCCCGAGCGGCACGTCTTTCTGGTGGGCGAGATCATCCACAATCCTCACGTCAACAAGAAGCTGCAAGCGATGGGCGTGGAGTTCCTCCGGCGGCCCGACGAAGGCGAGTTCCATTTTGCCAACCTGACGCCCGCCGATGTCGTCATCCTGCCGGCGTTCGGCGTCACCGTGCAGGATTTCGAGCGATTGCGGGCGATCGGCTGCGTGCTCGTGGACACGACGTGTGGCTCGGTGTTGAACGTCTGGAAGCGCGTCGAATCGTATGCTAAGGACGGCTTCACGGCAGTCATCCACGGCAAGTATCACCACGAGGAGACGAAGGCCACGGCTAGCCAGGTGAGCAAACACGACGGCGGGAGATACGTGGTGGTGCGCGACATGGCTGAGGCCCGCGAGCTGTGTACCCACATCGAGGGAGCGGGGAGCGGGGAGCGGTTCCTGCGGCTCTTTGCGGGCAAGGTGTCCACGGGATTCGACCCTGATCGCGACCTCGTGCGCGTTGGCGTGGCGAATCAGACCACCATGCTTTCTGGCGAGAGCCTGGCGATCGCGGCCGAAATTCGGCAGAGCATGGCCAAGCGCTACGGCGACGGAGCGCTCCCGGAGCACTTCAGGACGTTCGACACCATCTGCTCGGCGACGCAGGATCGCCAGGACGCAGTGCTGAAGCTCATCGCGGAGCCGCTCGACCTCATGGTGGTGATCGGCGGGTACAACTCGAGCAACACCACACACCTCGCGGCGATCTGTCACGAGAAGGCGCCGACTTACCACATCGAGGACGCGACCTGCATCGATCCAGAGGCGGGCGCCATTCGCTTCCGCCCCGTGGGTGGGAAGACGGAGGAACGCCGGGAGGGCTGGCTTCCTGAGGGACCGGTGACGGTGGGAGTCACTGCGGGAGCCTCGACCCCGAACAACAAGATTGGCGAGACCGTCGAGCGCATCGCCGCGACGCGCGGGCTCACACTCGAGGCATAGCTAGCCTAGGCGGGTCGCGGCTTCGGGAAATCTTCGTCATATTTCGACCATGTCGTTGTCCGGCTTCCATCCCGTCATCGCTCGGTGGTTTGAATCCCGCTTCCGGGAGCCCACGGAGCCACAGCGGCGGGCCTGGCCGCTGATTGCGGCCGGCAAGAACGCCCTCATCGCCGCCCCGACGGGGTCGGGCAAGACCTTCGCCGCCTTCCTCGCCGCCATCGATACGCTCCTGCGCCAGGGGCTCGACCGTACGCTCGGCCACGAGACCCAGGTCGTGTACGTCTCCCCGCTCAAGGCCCTCTCGAACGACGTCCAGAAGAACCTGGCCGAGCCGCTCGCGGAGATCCGCGGCGCGCTCGAGGGAGCGTGCCTGCCCGATGTCGAGATCCGGACCCTGGTTCGCACGGGCGACACGCCGGGCGCGGAGCGGCAGGAGATGGTGCGCCGGCCGCCGCACATCCTGGTCACCACGCCCGAGTCGCTCTACCTGATCCTGACTTCCGAGCGCGCGCGCGAGATGCTCCGGACCGTGCGGACGGTGATCGTCGACGAGATCCATGCGGTGGCGCGCGACAAGCGTGGCAGTCATCTGGCCCTCTCGCTCGAGCGGTTAGAACATCTCGCCGGCCGCCGTCTGCAACGCATCGGCCTGTCGGCGACGCAGAAGCCGATTGCAGACATCGCGGCGTTCCTCTCGGGCACCGGACACGGAGCGCCCGACACCGCGATCATCGATTCCGGGCATTCACGGACCCTCGACCTCGCCATCGAGATCCCCTCCTCGCCTCTCGAGGCGGTCATGGCTGCGGAGGTGTGGGACGAGATCTATGAGCGCATGGTGCAGCTCATCCAGGAGCACCGCACGACGCTCGTATTCGTCAACACGCGGCGGCTGGCCGAACGGCTGACCCTGCATCTCTCCGAGCGCCTCGGGGCCGATCAGGTGACCTCCCACCACGGCAGCCTCTCGAAGGAAAAGCGGCTCGACGCGGAGACCAGACTGAAGGAAGGGAAGCTCAAGGCCCTCGTCGCGACGGCATCGCTTGAGCTCGGGATCGACATCGGGACGGTCGACCTCGTCTGTCAAATCGGCTCCACGCGCTCGATCGCGACGCTACTGCAGCGCGTCGGGCGATCGGGTCACCATCTCGCCGCGGTCCCCAAGGGTCGGCTGTTCCCGTTGTCGCGAGACGAGCTGATCGAGTGTGCCGCGTTGGTGCGGGCCGCGCGCGGAGGGACACTCGACCGGCTGATCATTCCGGAGCACCCGCTCGACATTCTCGCGCAGCAGGTCGTCGCGGCGGTCGCCTGCGACGAATGGGAGGAGGATGCGCTCTTCGAGCTGGTACGTGGCGCCTACCCGTATCGCGACCTCGCGCGCAAGGATTTCGACGCGGTCGTGCAGATGCTCGCGGAAGGCTTCACCACGCGGCGGGGCCGGCGCGGGGCCTACGTGCACTACGACGGGGTCAACCGGCGGCTGCGCGCCCGCCGCGGCGCCCGGCTGGCGGCGCTCACGTCGGGCGGGGCCATTCCGGACATCGGCGACTATCGCGTGATCCTCGAGCCGACCGAGACGTTCGTCGGTACGCTCAACGAAGACTTCGCGATCGAGAGCACGCCGGGCGACATCTTTCAGCTCGGCAACACGTCGTACCTGATCAACCGGATCGAGTCGGGGCAGGTGCGCGTGGTCGACGCGCAGGGGCAGCCGCCCTCGATCCCCTTCTGGCTCGGCGAGGCCCCGGGCCGCACGAGGGAGTTGTCCGAGCAGGTGTCGCAGCTGCGGGAGGACCTCGCGGGCCGTCTCGACGCCGAGCCGAGCGAGGCGATCGGCTGGCTCGCGACGGAGATCGCGGGTCTGCCCGAGCCCGCCGCCCGGCAAGTGGTCGAGTATCTCGCGGCGTCCAAGAAGATGCTCGGCGTCATCCCGACCCAGGAGACGCTCGTGCTCGAGCGCTTCTTCGACGAGGCGGGGGGGATGCAGCTCGTCTTGCACGCGCCGTTCGGGAGCCGCCTGAATCGCGCGTGGGGGCTGGCGCTGCGCAAGCGGTTCTGCCGGAGCTTCAACTTCGAGCTCCAGGCCGCCGCCACCGAGGACGCGATCGTCCTGTCGCTCGGCCCGCAGCACAGCTTCCCGCTCGAGGACGTCTTTCACTATCTCAAGCCCGAGACGGCCGAGCATCTCCTGGTGCAGGCGATGCTCGATGCGCCGATGTTCGGAAGCCGGTGGCGGTGGAACGCGACGCGGGCGCTCGCGGTGCTGCGGGCCCGCGGCGGCCGGAAGGTGCCGACGCCCCTCCAGCGTATGGACGCCGAGGACCTGGTCGCCGCCGTGTTCCCGGACCAGCTCGCCTGTCCTGAGAATCTGGTGGGCGACCGGGAGATCCCCGACCACCCGCTCGTCAACCAGACGATCGCCGACTGCCTGCTCGAGGCGATGGATTTCCCCGGCTTGAAGAACGTGCTCGAGGGGATCGAGGGGGGCCGCGTCCGCCTCGTCGCCCGGGACACCACCGAGCCTTCACCGCTGTCTCACGAGGTGATCAACGCGAAGCCCTACGCGTTCCTCGACGACGCGCCGCTCGAGGAGCGTCGCACGCAGGCGGTGATCACGCGCCGCGGGCTCGACGTGAAGACCGCCGAGGAACTCGGCAGGCTCGATCAGGCGGCGATCGATCGCGTGCGGGAGGAGGCCTGGCCGGAGGTCGGGTCGCCGGACGAGCTGCATGACGCCCTCATGGTGATGGGGGCGATCCCGGAGGCAGCAGGCGGCCAGGGGAGGACGGGGGAGGTTGGGGGAGGTTGGGGAGGTTGGGGAGGCTACTTCGATGAGCTCGTCCGCCAACGGCGCGCGGGTCTACTGTTGTCCGAGCCGCGGCTCTGGGTGGCGGCCGAGCGGGTGCCGATGCTCCAAGCGGCGTTCCCGAATGTGGCGACCGAGCCGGTGGTGACCGTGCCCGAGCGGGATCGCGCAAAGACGTGGACACGTGAGGACGCGATTCGCGAGTTGGTGCGTGGACGACTCGAAGTGGTCGGGCCGACCACATCCGGCGCGATCGCGATGGCGCTTGGCCTTCCTGCTCCGGACGCGGACTTCGCGCTCGGCGCGCTCGAGCACGAGGGCTTCGTGCTACGCGGGCACTTCTCACCCGGGGTCGCCGAGCTCGAGTGGTGCGAGCGCAGGCTGCTGGCCCGGATCCACCGGTACACGCTCGACCGCCTGCGGCAGGAGATCGAGCCGGTCACGGCGGCCGACTTCATGCGGTTCCTGCTGCGGTGGCAGCGCGCGACGCCCGACACACGCGCGGAGGGTCCCGAAGGCCTCGCCGCGGTGCTCGACCTGCTCGACGGCTACGAAGTGCCCGCGGGCGCATGGGAAGCGGACGTGCTTCCCGCACGGCTCGGGGAATACGATCCCCTCTGGCTCGACGGACTCTGCCTCTCGGGGGAGATCGCCTGGGGCCGCGTCAGTCCCGCCGGGCCCGGGAACGGACACAAGTCCGGTCCCATTCGCACGACGCCTATCTCGCTCTTCAGGCGGGAGCGGGGAGCGGTTTGGCGGTCCGTGACGGCTCCGGCGGATCCCGTCGAGTTGTCGCTGTCTCATTCGGGGCGTGCCGTCCTCGACGCCTTGGACCAGCGCGGCGCATCGTTCTTCGGCGATCTCGTCAATGCCACGGGCCTGCTCCGCACGGAGATCGAAAAGGCGCTCGGCGAGTTGGTGGCCTGGGGTCTCGTCACCTCCGACAGCTTCGCGGGGCTGCGGGCGCTGCTCGTGCCCTCGGATCGGCGGCGTCCCCTCGGCGTAGTGGGGCTGCGGCGCCGCGGCAAGATCGCGCCGTTCGGCGTCGAAACGGCGGGTCGGTGGTCACGCGTGCGAGCCCCCGCCACGGTTCCCGAAGACGCGGTCGCAGAGGCGGTGGCGTGGCAGTTGTTACGGCGCTACGGCGTCGTGTTCCGGCGGCTGGTGACACGCGAGACGCTGCTCGCTCCGTGGCGGGACATCCTGCGCGTGTATCGCCGGCTGGAGGCACGTGGGGAGATCCGGGGCGGGCGGTTCGTCGGGGGCTTTTCAGGCGAGCAATACGCGCTCCCCGAGGCGGTCGGCACGCTCCGCGGCGTGCGCCGGGAAGCGCCCAGCGGAGAGCTCGTGGCGGTGAGCGGGGCCGATCCGCTCAACCTGGTGGGAATCATCGCGCCGGGCGAAGTCGTGGCTGGGCTCGCGACCAATCGCATCCTGTATCGCGACGGGATTCCCGCGGCGCTGAAAGAGGGCGCGGGCAGCGGAGAGCGCTACCTCGTCGAGGCCACACCGGACGAGCGGGAGCAACTCAAGGCCGCGTTGGTCCGCGGACGCGTCGCGCCGCTCGTACGGACCTACCTCGGTAGCACCGGCCGCGGACCGCGACCGCGTGCGGCTAGTAGTTGACGAAGCTAATCGGCTGACGGATCACCACCCGCACCGCTCGCCCGGCATTCTTCGCCGGTATGTACTCGGATTCCCTCACCACCCGCAGAGCTTCCTGATCGAAGGCGTGGTTCGGACTTTTGAGGATTTTCAGCGAGAGGGGATCGACGTGTCCCGAGACCTCGAGGGTCGCCTGCACGACGACGGTGGCGGCGATTCGAAGCGCCTGCATTTCGGGCGGATAGTGTATTGTCGGATGGGAGACCAGCACGGGCTGCTCGGAAAGCGTCCCGAACGCCGTGGGGGCCGGCATGGTACTGCCCGGTGGCCTCGTGGCTCGGGCGAGGCGTACCGAGTCCGCGAGGCGGCGCAGGAACGGTGCGAAGTCGACTCCGCGCGCGACGAGACTCTGGAATAGGGCGACACCGCCCTCGAGGTCGCGGCGCGCGGCGCTATCCTGGCCCGCTTCTGATGCGGCGATTCCGCGGACGAGGAGTGCGTACACTCGTTCGCCATCCGTCGGATGCGTCAAGATCGTATCCAGCGCGATGTCGAGCAATCGCTGCGCGCTGTCGGCGTGGCCGGCAGCGAGCTCGGCGCGGGCTCTGCCCGTGAGCTCCGTCGCATCCATGCGAGGCGGCCGGACGTCCACATTCATCTGAACCATGACCCGAACCGCCGCGCCTTTGCGATGACCGGGAGTAAATTGCGTCGCGAGCATCATCTGCTTCGCCGGGCCGATCAGCGCGGAATCGGGTGTCGATCGCACATCGACGGAGGATGCCTCCGGCCGGCCCGTGGTGTCGATCACGGCCGTGACCTCGATGAAGCCCTGCACATGACGCCGTAATAAGGCCGGAGGGTACGCGATCGGTGGGCCGGACAGCCGCCGCGGTGGATCGTCCACATCGCCGGAGACGTAGACCGCTTTTCTTCGAATCGCTCCCGCCTTCTCGTCTTGGAAGATCTGCGACAACTGGTGAGACATCTGGTCGAGGCCCTGGACGTCGAGGCCGCCATCGAGGGTGCACGCCTCCCGGAACGCGGCGCGTGTGCCGGCCTCGTCGCCTTTGATGAATTCGACGATCCCTTCCCACACCAGCGCGTTGACGCGCTCCCCGGTCGTGGCTCCGGTGCTGCTGTCGAGGGCGGCGCGGAGCAAGGCGGCCGCACTGTCCGCGTGATCGGCGGCGAGCTGCACTCGCGCGGAGTCCACGAGCAGGGCCGCGCGTGACTGGCCCGGGAGTCGAGCGGCGCAGAGCGCCAACGCGAGCGCGAGGCGGGCCGGCTTCACGGCCTTATGGACGCGTCAGGTCGACCGTCACCACCGGCAGGTCCCAGTGCGCCAGGAGAATCTCGAAGCGCTCTTGCTCCTCGCGCTTGAACGTGTCCTGGTCGGGGAACAGCCGCTTGAGCTCTGCTTCGGGGAAGGGCTCGTGCGGTGCCGCGGCGTTCTTCCACACGATCGTGACGCGATAGTCCCAGCGGCCGTCCTCGGTCCCGTGGAACCTGGGCGCTTCGACCACGACCTGCTGGATGTGACCCAACTCCATCTCGCGCTTCAGGACGGGGAAGTGGTTCTTCTTGAAGAGCCGGATGAATTCGTCCGCGTGACCCCAGCGCGCCTTGTAGTAGTACTCGACGACGAACGGTTCCGTCGATCCCGCGGGCGGTGCCTGCGCGATCGCCATCGTCGGCGCGACGAGCGCCCCAAGCATAAACCAGCGCAGCATGCCTGCCTCCTCCGGTCTCTTCAGGCGGGTTGCTTCAGTCGATCGAAATAGAGCTTCCGGACCTTTGCCACTTTCGGCGCGATGACCGCCCGGCAGTAACCCTGGTTGGGGTTGCGGCGGAAGTAATCGCGATGGTACTCCTCCGCGGGATAGAAGGCCGTGAGCGGCTTGAGCTCCGTCACGACCGGCTCGTCCCATAGCTTCTGCGCCTGCAGATCGGCGATCACGCGCTCGGCCGTGGCCTTCTGCTCAGGACTGTGGAAAAAGATCGCCGAGCGGTATTGCGTGCCCACATCCCCGCCTTGGCGGTTGAGGGTGGTCGGGTCATGAATCGTGAAGAAGACGTGGAGCAGGTCCTCGAAACTGACGACCTGCGGATCGAACGTGATCTGCACGACCTCGGCGTGGCCCGTGGTCCCGGTGCAGACGTCCTCGTACGACGGGTTGGCCACCCGACCACCGGCATATCCCGATTGGACGTTCTCGACACCCTTCAAGTCCTGGAA
>DASQIB010000203.1:0-8783 GCA_035631795.1 Gemmatimonadales bacterium
CTCGAGCGCCTTTGCGGACATCAACGCCGGGCTCGCGGACCAGTTCAAGGCCTTCTCGCCCAAGAAGCTGTTCATGTCGGTCGGCAGTCCCGTGCTCACGGTCGATTTCAGGCTGGTAGGCACGACGACCAACGGGCTGGTGAAGGGCTTCGGCGTGGTCTTCTCCGACGTCGATCGCGCGAACTCTACGCGGGTCGACTATTTCGACGCGAACGGCGTGGAGATCGCGAGCATTGCGTCACCCGCGCATCTCGGCGCCCAGGGCTTTACCTTCGTCGGGGCCGTGTTCGACTCCGCGATCGTTGCCCGGGTGATAATCACGAGCGGTGATGCCTCGCTGGACGCGACCACGCAGGATGTGTCCGCGGGCGGCACGAAGGATCTGGTCGTCATGGACGATTTCGTCTACGGCGAGCCGCGGCCGCTGCGCTAACCATTACCGGGACGGGTGCCTCCTTCCTTGCGGCAGGCACCCTCCCCATTTTCCGGGTCACGAGATTCCGATGCCCCAGGCCTTACCCGAGCCAGCGACGCTCAACACCCCGGCCCTCCTGGAAGCGTTCTTCGAGCGCTCCCAGGACGGGTTCTTCTTCATGATGCTCGATCAACCGGTCGAATGGGGGCCGGGAGCGGACAAGGACGCGGTGCTCGACTACGTCTTCGCCCATCAGCGCATGACCAAGGTCAATCCCGCGATGGCGGCGCAATTCCGGGCCCGCCGGGAGGACCTGATCGGACTCACGCCGAGTGACTTCTTCCGGCACGACCTCGAGGGCGGCCGGAAGGGCTGGCGGGCGCTGTTCGACTCGGGACACACCCACAGCGTCACCAACGAGCGCCGGCTCGACGGCTCGACCATGTGGGTGGAAGGCGACTACATGTGCTTCTACGATGCGGACGGCCGCATCACCGGGCACTTCGGGATTCAGCGGGACGTGAGCGACCGCATCCGCGCCGCAGAGGAATTGGAGCAGTCGCGGGCCGAGCTGCGGGCCCTCGCGGCCCGGCTGCAGGCGACGCGCGAGGAGGAGCGGACCCGGATCGCGCGCGAGATCCACGACGAGCTGGGCCAGGCGCTCACCGCCTTGAAGCTCGACGTGGCCTGGCTCGAGAGCCACTCGACCCGGAGCAATTCCGGCGTCTTCCGCCTCGGCGACGCGTCGCTCAGCGACCGGATCGACGAAACCATGCAGATCGTCCGCCGGATCGCGAGCGAGCTGCGGCCCAGCGTGCTCGACCCGCTCGGCCTGGAAGCCGCCCTCGAGTTCCTGGTGCAGGACGTGGCCAAGCGAACCGGCATCGCCATCGTCCTCAAGGCCGACGACTTTCCCCGCCTGCCCGACCACGTGGCGAGCCACGCGTTCCGGATCATTCAGGAGGCGCTCACCAACGTGACCCGACACTCCAAGGCCACCCGGGTAGACGTCACGGTGCGTCGCCTGGAGAAGTCCATCCTGCTCGGCGTCGAAGACAACGGTGTCGGGTTCACGCCCCAATCGCTGAGCGGGCTCTCGTCGCTGGGGTTGGTCGGGATGCGGGAGCGCGCGCTGGCGTGCGGGGGAACGTTGACCATTCGGGGCGAGCCGGGCCGGGGGACCGCCATCGTCGTCACGATTCCGGTGACCCCCTCGTGAAGCGAACCCCCGCCATCCGCATCTTCATCGCGGACGACCACCCGATCGTCCGCCAGGGACTGCGCCGCATGGTGGAAGCGGACCCGGGGCTCGTGATCTCGGGTGAGGCGGGTGACGCCGCGATGCTGCTCGCCGCGCTCGAGAAGACGGCCACCGACCTGGTCTTGCTCGACGTGTCGATGCCGGGAGGTCCGTTTCTCGACACGCTGCGCACCCTGCGTGAGCGCCACCCGAGCATCCGGGTGCTGGTCTTGAGCGTTCACCCCGAAGACCAGTGGGCGGTCCGCGCGCTCAAGGCCGGAGCCTCGGGCTATCTCACCAAAGATCACTCACCGGAACAGCTGTTGGAGGCAGTCCGCCGGGTGTACCGCGGCGGTAAGTACGTCAGCCCGACCCTGGCGGAGCAGCTGGCGACTCATCTCGATGCCGCGGGGCAGCGAGCCCCGCACGAGCTCCTGTCCGATCGCGAGTTCGAGGTCATGCGCCGGCTGGGGAGCGGCCTCACCGTCTCCCAGATCGCGAGCGAGCTGGCGATCTCGGCCAAGACAGTGAGCACGTACCGGGCGCGCATTCTCGAGAAGATGGCGGTCGCCACGAACGCCGATCTGGTACGTTATGCGGCGAGGTATGGGCTGATCGCCTGAGGTCATTGGGCACTCCCGTGCCGGAGACCCCTCCCGACGGATAGTCAAACACTAATGTCAGTCGCCGGCTCGGCCGGCCCCTCGCTCCGTCCCCGCATCCAGAGATGCCCCGCGCCCGCGAGCACTGCCAGGAGGCCCCCGCAGGAAAGGAAGAGCGCGCGAATGCCCAGCCGCTGAGCCAGGTACCCCGAGAGCAGCAGGCCCAGCACCTGGGCGACCGAGATCAGCGACATGAACGTGCTACTGACCCGGCCCATCAACGCCGGTGGCGTCTCCTGCTGTGAGAGCGTCTGCGCCGGGATCAACACGAAGGAGATCGCAAACCCCATGCAGAACGTACTGAGCGCGGCCATGGGCATACTATGGAAGGCGCCGAGCAGCGCCGCGCCGGCGCCGAGGGCGAGCATCCCGGCCAGCACGACGCGCGTACGCGAGGCGGGCGTGTGCACGCGCACCAGCACCTGCGCGCCCGCGATCAGGCCGACCCCCACCATCGAGCTGATCACGCCGAACACGAAGGGACCGGCGGAGAGCGAGTCGCGGATGTAGATCGAGATCAGCGGGCTGAACGCGCTCAGCACGAACATGGCCACGCCCATCGCCAGGAAGACGAATGAGAGCCCCGCATGGGTGAAGATGAACCGGTTGCCCTCGACGAAGTCCCGGCTGAGCGATTCCAGGGTCCTCTCGGTCTGGGCACGCGGGCGCAGGATGACGAGGGTCGAGATCATGGTCGCCGAGAACACGAAGCTCGCCGAATCGAGGTAGAAACAGACCCGCTCACCGAGCCAGGCGATGAGCGCGCCCGCGGCAAAGGGGGAAAACAGCCGCACCACGTAGAACGCCTGCGTGAGCATCGCGTTCGCGGCGAGCAGGCGGTCCGGAGGCACGATGGTGCGGACCGTGACCGACTGTGCCGGGGCGAAAAAGCTGGACACCGTGCTCAGGGCCGCGAAGATCACGCAGATCTGGGCCACATCCCTCGCGAACAGGAGCAGCACGATCAGCACGGCGCGGATCAGGTCGCTCGCGATCATCAATCGCTTCACGTTCCAGTGATCGACGAACACGCCGGCGACCGGGCTGATGAGCGCCAGGGGCACGATGTACGCAATCGAGACGGCCGTGACCTGCACCGCCGTGCCGTGCATGCGGAACGTGATGAGGCTGATCACGCCGAACAGGGCGAGGAAGTCGCCGAAGATGCTCACGAACTGCGCGAGCCACAGCGTGCGGAAGGGCCGGTCGCGCAGAATCGCCTGCGGTGACGTGGTCGGGGCCGGACTCGTGGCGGTCATGGCGCAAAGCTAGAAGGGGCCGCCGACGTGCGCGGCCAACTGGGCTGACACCGTTGATGGGCTCGGTTCGAGTGAGTCAAGATAGGCCTTAACACCTTTCCGCACAGCGTGTTGACACCACGTTGAATCGGCTGCCTAATAGTAGCATTCCGAAACGCTGCGAGCCGTCCGCTTGATGCCACACCTGCATCTCCTCAGTCTCGGGGCCCCGCTGCTTCTCACCGAGGCGGGGGACCAAATCCGTTTCCGCACGCGGAAGCATTTCGCCTTGCTGATCCGCCTCGCCGTCGAAGCGGGCAGAAAATTCACGCGCGACTACCTGATGGACCTGCTGTGGCCCGATGTACCGGCGGCCCGGGCGCGGCATTCCCTCGCGCAGGCACTGACGGTCCTCAAGGCGAAGGTGGGCCGCGAGCACTTGCTGATTCAGCGAGCGTCGGTCGCGCTCTCGCCCGACGCCGTGTGGGCCGACGTGGGGACCCTGGACACCGGCGCACCCGCGATCCGCGGGCAGTTCCTGGACGGCTTCGAGGTCCCCGGCGCGGTGCAGTTCGAGCAGTGGAAGGACGAGTGGCGCGCCAAGCTCATGCCGCGCATCCGCGACTCGCTGGTGAAACAGATGGATGCCGGCCGGCGGATCGGCGACTTCGCCGCGGTCGAGAAACACGCGCGACTGCTCCTCGAGCTCGACCCGCTCTCCGAGGATGCGGTTCGGGGGATAATGGAGGCACGCGCGTGGGTGGGCGACCGCACTAACGCACTCAAGGTGTATGCGCGATTCGAGGCTCAACTGGCCGAGGAGCTTGGCGCCAAACCGAGCGCGGACCTCGTGCGCATGGCGAACCTCTTGCGCGAGGGGCGGCGGGCGGCGCCTCGACCGGACGGCGCCGCCGCAGGTCAGGTGTCCGAGCGGCAGGAGCGGCGCTTCGAAGCGGAGACGCTCATCGGTCGCGAGACGGAATTCTCCCTCCTGTACGACGCGTGGCTGCAGGTGCGGCGCCGCGAGCCTCGGATCGTCGTCGTGCTCGGCGATCCCGGCGTCGGGAAGACCACGCTGGTGAACGCGTTCGTTTCGACGTGCCAGATGGAGGGCGCGGCTATCGCGCGGGCCCAGGCGTACGAGGCCGAGCGTGAGCTACCGTTCGCGGTGCTCGCCGAGCTGATCAAGCAATTGACGGTCCAGCGGGCGATCGGCGGAGCGGATCCCGAGGCGCTGAGCGAGCTGACGCGTGTGTCGCCGGAGATCTTCGCGGCGTTCCCGGGAGTGCCGAAGCCCGTCGAGTGGGCGGCCGAGGTGATTCCGCTGCGCCTCGCGGACTCCTTTCTCAAGGCAGTGGAAGCGGCCACGGAGGAGAGCCCACTGGTATTGGTGGTCGATGACATACATGCGGCGGATAATGCGAGCGCGGCAATACTACATGTCGTAGCTCGAAAACTGCCGCGTGCCCGACTGCTCCTCATCTTGACTGCGCGCCCAACGGAGCTTCGAGTTGTCGCCACAGCGGGAGAGCTCGTCTTTGACGGACGCGCCACCGCCATCAAGACGCTCGACCTAGAACCGCTTTCGGAAAAGGCCGCTGAACGCCTTGTCGGCAGCGTAGTACAGGCCGCGGGCGGCAGCTGCGCCCAGGTTCCCGTACCTCGGATACTTCAAGCAGGAAAGGGCAATCCTCTTGCACTTGAGCTATTGGCCCGTGAATGGCTCGCACACGGTTCCGCCTCCCTGTTAGCACACATTGAGGCGCTGAACACGCAACCCGCGGCTAGCATCGGGATCCCCAGAGCGATCGGCGCGGTCTTCGACCGACAAGTTAGCCGTCTTAGCACCCCGACTCGTGCCGCCCTTGACTTAGCAGCAGTCTTGGGTCGCAGGCTCGCGGACCTTCCATTGTATCAAGTAGTCGAATTGTCTCCAGCGAGCGCAAGCGAAGCCCTCTCACGCCTAAGGGACGAAGGATTGCTTCGGGAAATACAAGGAGGACTAGAGTTTCGTAACGAACTGATTAGGGCGCAGGCATACTACGCTATCGCGGGGCCCGTGAGACAACGTTTGCACAAACGGGCGGGAGAGTTACTCGCGTCTAGGACTGCCGAGCGAAAGTCGCTTCGGCTCGAAATTGCATGGCATTATCTACGGGCAGCTGAGTTCACGCTGGCTGTCGCGTGCGGTGTTGAAGGGGCTGAGGCCGCCTTGCGGGTGGGCGCGCCGTACGAAGCTGAGCGCATCCTCCAAGCGCTCTCGCCCCGGCCATGGGACGAAGCTATTACCCGACGGATACACCTGCTGCTGGCTAAGGCGCTCGTCGATCAATCTAAGGCCGCGCCAGCCATTCCGATTCTTGATGACCTCCGTCGTGATTCAGGTTTGTCGCGTCGGGATGCGGCGGAAGCCGCTCGCATGCGCGCCAGTTGTATTTACCTCATGAGTGGCGACTCGCACACCCGGTACCCAGAGGCCGCGGACGAAGCGCTCGTAACGGCTCGGGCGACCGGCGATATTGAACTCATTGTACGGGCTCTGCTCGAGTCAGCGAAGGCAGGGGCAGAGACCGGCGATGAACGACCTGTAACGGCAGCCCAAGCCGAAGTCCAAGAACTAGTTCGGGCTCGCTCCGGTAAGCGTCTACCGATAGCCTGGTACACGTTTGGGTACTGCCACTACCTATCCTACGACGTCGACCGGGCTGCGACCTGTTTGGGTCGCGCAATTGAGTTACTCAACAGATCACCGAACAGTGTTTTGCTCTCAATGGCCCACAACGCCTTGGGCCTCTGTCGGTACGGAGCTTGCGACTTTGCGACTGCAGAGAGCGCGTTCCTAGAAGCGCTCAACCTCGCCCAAAAGATGGGCGATGATGCGCGCGCCTCGCTCACGGCGACGAACATTGCCGGACTCTACTTGGTCCAGGGCAAGTTTTCTCAAGCTGCAGAGATGGGCTGCTGGAGCGCCAGGCTTGGAGCGGGCCTAACAGGTCAGCCGAGAATGATCAACGCCTACATGAACGTAGCCGAAGCATTCATGATGTGCGGACGCAAGGAGGATGCCGCGCAATATATGGAGCTGGCCAAGAATCACCGCTCCGGTCACCGCACTTGGAAGGCAGAACTTGAGTTCCTTTGCGAGAATGCTAGCCTAGCGCTAATTGGGGGCGACACGTCGCTCGCGCTGGAGATGATTGCCTCCGCTGAAAACGCCGCCGCCGGTCGCGAAGCCGCCGTGCCGGAACCGGCCGTCTTCGCGAAACTCCGTGCCTTTAGGATGATGCACTCGGGCGGACCAGATGGCGCACGCCCGCTGGTGGAACAGGCTCTGGATCGGTTTCGAAGCCGGCACCTCCTCTACTTCTTAGAGGTGCTGGCGGCCAAAGCCTGGCTTGAGAAGTTGATAAATGGCTCTTATCTCAGTCAAACCTCGACTGAACTTGGCTTGTTCGACCGTTCGGGAGCCCACGGGCTGAAGGCAAGACTGGCGGCTGAAGGGTTTCTCGCGTAGTAGCTGGGTCAGGGACGAGCCCTACACCAACTCGGGTGGGATAAGTTCCGACGCGGACTCCCGGTTCCCGCGGGCCCACGCTGGCTCCGAGCGCGTCGAAGGCTGCTGCGGCGGTCCTTCGCCGCCCAAGAGACGGCGAAGACTCCTTGATCGTGCCACAAGTCGAACGAGTGCGGGATCAAACTGGGTGCCCGCGTACTCTTGTAGTTCCTCGATTGCCCTGGCGAAAGTCATGGCGCGGCGGTAAGGGCGGTCCGTGGTCATGGCATCGAGGGTGTCGGCGATCATGATGATCCGCGCGCCGATGGGGATCCGCTCTCCTCCTATTCCATCGGGGTATCCACTGCCATCATAGTTTTCGTGGTGATGCCTGATCATCGCTTCCACTGATCCCCTCAGCTTAGCGGCAGTTGCGACGAGTTCCGCGCTACGCACAACGTGCGAGCGCATCACCACGCGCTCCTCCGGCGTCAACCGCCCTGCCTTGCGAAGCAGGGGGGCAAATTCTTCGTAGATCTTGCCGACATCATGCAGTAACGCGGCTTGCTTTATTCCGTCCAAGGCGTCCGCCGATAGCTTCATCTCCCTAGCAATTGAAAGGGCATATTCGGCAACGCGCCGCGAGTGCCCTGATGTGTACGGATCACGCGCTTCCATTGCTTTAACCATCAGCTCTAGCTTCTCCTCTAGCTCTTCCTGCAGTTCCCGGTTCATCTGGTATAGCTGTCTGACGAGGAAGAGTGGGAACACCAGGATGGCAATCCCGGGGGGCCCTAGCTTCACGTAGAGGAAAACCAGGAGAATCGCGAGAGTGCTTGAGAACAGGTCATTCACTAGCGCTCGCCCACCAATGCGACCCCACGCCTCCCGGACTGTGACGTCACTACTGAAGGAAACGGCGAGCGCGACACTTCCTTGATTTACCAGAAAGAACGTGACAACAAGGGCAACAAACGGGATGAAAAGAAACGTATAGTTCTCAATCCCGACTGAGCCCCCAAGAGCCCTGTAAACCCATCCACTGATCCCGACCGCTAGCATGTATTGGGCGGTGTTGAACACCACGCGTATTGCAGACTTCCTCCGAATCAGCGTATCGACCACGAGCGCCGTCAGGCCACCGATAAGCATTGGCCAAGGATGACCGAAGAGTGCCACGGCTGCCTGCAAAGGAATGAACGCCAAGGAGGCGTTGGCCTTCGCGATGGGGATCTTGAAGAACAGTGAGTCACTGACGATCGACAACAGAGTGAAGACGGCGAGCGCGTTCCAGAAGGTGCGTTGCTGCGGTGAAGGCAACTGCCAAGGCAACTGCCAGTCCAACACGAGCACCAGCGCTACGGCTAGCGCAGAGACCACCCCGACGAGGAGGTAGACCCGCGTTGGGAATAATTCTTCCTCGGCTCGCGCGTCGCTCATCCCAACCCAGGTGTCGTGTTGTGTTTCGTTGAGCTTGAGGGGGACCCCAAGTCCCCCGCTACCATGACGCCATGCCGTCTGCGAAAAACAACTTCGCAAAAGCCGCAAAAAGCGCTGCGAGCAAATGCAACATTGAGCGTCACCCCCTTCTGGGAACTGCGAGTCGTTGTCGACCCACCAGGAGTGGCACGCCTCGCTATGGCGCACCCGACGCTCCGCTCGTATGCTTTCCGCTCAGCTCCGCTCTAGGCTGGCGGTGACCAGGGGCCCCTTTGTTTCAAGTGTCCGTATGTGG
>DASQIB010000204.1:0-15856 GCA_035631795.1 Gemmatimonadales bacterium
GCGGGTAGATTACCGCCCTATGGCCAGCCAAGCGTCCTTCGACGTCTCGACCGGCGCCGACCTCCAAGAGGTCGATAACGCCGTCAATCAAGCCACCAAAGAAGTCGCCCAGCGCTACGACTTCAAAGGGTCGAAGGCCTCCATCGCCTTCGACCGCACGAAGGCGACGCTGACGCTCGTCGCCGACGACGACTTCAAGATGAAAGCGCTGTTCGACGTCCTGCAGGGGAAGCTCGTCAAGCGCGGGGTCCCCGTGAAAAACCTCGAGCTCGGCGCCGTCACACCGGCGGCGAACGACACGGTGCGTCGCGAGATCAAGCTCACCCAGGGCATCCCGCAGGAGAAAGCGAAGGCGATCGTCAAGGCGATCAAGGATCGGAAGTTCAAGAAGGCGCAAGCCTCCATCCAGGGCGACGAGATCCGTGTGCAGGCGCCGTCGAAGGACGAGCTCCAGGAAGTGATCACTTTCCTGCGGGCACAGGACTTCGGGCTGGAGCTCCGCTTCGGGAACTACCGCGGATGAAGCTCGGCGTCATCTCGCTCGGGTGCGATAAGGCGACCGTCGACTCCGAGCGGGTCGTGGGAGAACTCGTGGGCCATGGCGCGATTGTCACGCCGGACCTGGCGCGCGCCGACGTCATCCTCGTGAACACCTGCGGGTTCATCGACGCGGCCAAGCAGGAGTCGATCGACGCGATCCTGTCAGCCGCGAGCCTCAAGCGAACCGCGGCCGTCAAGGCGGTCGTGGCGGTCGGGTGCCTGGTACAGCGATACAAGCTGGAGCTCCAGCAGGAGATCCCGGAGGTCGATCTGTTTCTGGGATTCTCCGATCTCCATCACCTGGTGCCGGAGCTCGCCGAACGCGGGCTCATCCGCGATCCCGTCGCGGGCCACCCCGGCGTCCGCGAGTTCCTGGGACAGGCCGCGCACGTTCGCTACCTCAAGATCTCCGAAGGGTGCGACCACACGTGCGCGTTCTGCGCGATCCCGCTCATGCGCGGCAAGCATCGCTCCGAGCCGCTCGAGCGGTTGGTGCGCGAGGCCCAGACGCTCGAAGCACAGGGCGCACGGGAGATCAACCTCGTAGCCCAGGACCTCGGCCACTACGGCCGCGATCTGGGACGCGCGGGTCCGAAGCTGCCCGAGCTGCTCGAGGCGCTGCTCGCGGGCACGTCCGTCCCCTGGTACCGCCTGCTGTACGTGTACTCGGCGGGCATTACCGACCGGCTGGTCGAGCTCATGGGACGCGATTCGCGGATCGTCCCGTACATCGACATGCCGATCCAGCACGCCTCCGACCGCGTGCTCGCGCGCATGCGCCGGCCCGAGCGTCAACAGACGCTGCGGGAGAAGCTTCACTGGCTGCGGGGCGCGATTCCCGACCTGGCGATCCGCACGACCTGCCTCGTGGGCTTTCCCGGCGAGACCGACCAGGACTTCCGGACGCTGCTCGAGTTCCTCGAGGAGGCGCAGTTCGACCGGCTCGGCGCGTTCGCGTACTCGCCGCAGGAGGGCACCCGCGCCACGGCGTATCCCGACGACGTTCCTGACGCGGTCAAACGCGACCGCCTCGAGGAGCTCCTCGAGGTACAGCGGGCGATCTCGGCCGAGCGCCTCGCTCGCTTCGTGGGCCGTGAAGCTCCCGTGCTGGTGGACAGCGTCGCCGATCCCGACGCCGAAGGCACGACCCACGTGGGGCGTGTGCCGTGGCAGGCGGATGACGTCGACGGCGTGACGCATTTGGAGCGGGGCGGGTGGGGAGCGCCAGGGAGCCTGGTGCGAGCACGCATCACGGGGAGCGAGGACTACGATTTCCGGGCGGTGGCTCTGACGTGAGCCGATCGGAGGAGCTCTTCGAGCGAGCGAAGGCGGTGCTTCCCGGTGGAGTGAATTCGCCGGTGCGGGCGTTCCGGGCGGTAGGCGGGACGCCCTTTTTCGTCGCGCAGGCCGAGGGCGCGCGGCTCACCGATGTGGACGGGAAATCGTACGTCGACTACGTCTGCTCGTGGGGGCCGCTCATCCTCGGCCACGCGCACCCGGCGGTGCTCCACGCGATCCGCAGCGCCGCCGAGCGCGGATGGACCTACGGCGCGCCGTGCGAAGCCGAAGTCGAGCTCGCCGAGCTTGTGCGCTGCCGCATGCCCGCGGTCGAAATGGTGCGGTTCGTCAACTCGGGGACCGAGGCGACGATGGCCGCGCTCCGTCTCGCGCGGGCGGCGACGCAGCGGGACGTTGTCCTCAAGTTCGAAGGCTGCTACCACGGTCACGCGGACAGCTTCCTGGTCAAGGCAGGGAGCGGAGTCGCCACGCTCGGATTGCCGGACAGCCCGGGTGTACCCGCGGCGCTGGCGAGCCTCACGGTCACGCTCCCGTTCAATGACACGCTCGCGGTCGAGGAGCTCTTCCGGCGCAAGGGAGACGCGCTCGCCGCGGTGATTGTCGAGCCGTACGTCGGGAACAGTGGGTTCATCGCCCCCGAGGCGGGGTTCCACGCCGCGCTCCGGGCTCTGTGCGACCGGCACGGCACCCTCTTGATCTTCGACGAGGTGATGACCGGGTTTCGCGTCGCGCCCGGTGGCGCGCAGGAGCGCCTCGGCGTACGTCCCGACCTCACGACGTTGGGGAAGATCATCGGCGGCGGCATGCCGGTGGGAGCCTATGGCGGGCGTCCGGACTTGATGCGACTCGTGGCGCCAGAAGGACCCGTCTATCAGGCGGGCACGCTCGCCGGCAATCCGGTGGCGATGGCGGCCGGTCTCGCGACGCTCCGCCAAACCGAGCGCGTGGGTTTCTACGAGGCGCTCGAGCGGCGAACCGCCCGGCTCGTGGCGGGTATAGGGGACGCCGCGCGCCGCCACGCGGTTCCGCTGACCGCGGGCCACGCCGGCTCTCTCTGGGGGGCGTATTTCACGGCCGGTCCCGTGCGAAACTTCGCCGATGCCAAACGCTCGGATGCGGTACTCTTCGCCCGCTGGCATCGCGCCGCCCTCGCGCGCGGCGTGTTCCTCGCCCCGTCCGCCTTCGAGGCGGGATTCGTCTCCAGTGCACATACCGATGCCGACATCGACCACACGATCGCACAACTCGACGCGGCGCTGGGTGACGCGCTGGCTGGCTAGCCTGCTCGTCGTCGCCGGATGCGCGGGCGGGGCTCCGCCCACGGCCGTCACGCCGGGGACGGAGCCCGAGGTGCGGATCGGCCTCGTCGTCGGCGCGTCGAGCGTGACCCTGGGTGGCGACGGCGAGCTGTTCGTCACCGACGATACGAACGGCCAGCCGATCGGCTCCATCCCCGCCGGCGTCACCTGGACCGTCGTCTCCGACACGGTGGGCCTCCGCGTGGTCAAGCCCGATGGCACGCGCTCCGAGCGCCACGCCGGCCTCTCGGCAGTGAACGTCACCGAGAACCGGTTCGCCATGGCGAACGGACGCCGCTACCGCGGTCGTGTGAATGTGATTCACGATCCGGCGGGAGCGGGCCTCACCCTGATGAATCGCGTGCCGGTGGAGAGCTATCTCGCGGGCGTGATTGGCGGGGAAATGGGGCCGCGCCGGCCGGATGAACGGCAGGCGATGCTCGCGCAGGCGGTGGTATCGCGCACCTTCGCGTTGCGGAATCGTGGCCGGTGGGAATCGCAGGGCTTCGACGCGTGGGCCGACGTCCGCGACCAGGTGTACGCCGGCGTCGCCGGAGAAACAGCCGCCGCGTGGGAAGCCCTGCGCGCCACGCGCGGGGAAGTGGTGCGCTATGACGGCGAGCTCGTGGACGCGTTTTTTCATTCCACGTGCGGGGGGTCGACCGCGGATGTGCAGGAGGCATTCCGAAGCGCGCGGTCGCAACCCTACCTCCGTCCGGTGTCCGACGCCTCCGGCGGCGGCCACTACTACTGCGATCTCTCGCCGCGCTTTCGCTGGCGCGAGGAATGGGATGCCGCGAAGCTGCGCGCTATATTGTCGCGAACGCTCCCGGCGGTGATGAACGTCGAGGGCGGCGGGCTCCAGCGCATCACCGACATCGAAATTACGCGCACCACCTCCTCGGGACGGGTAGGGGAGCTGCGGATCGCCTTCGAGCACGGGGATGTGCGCGTCCCGGGCTCAGACGTGCGCGCGGTGCTGCGGCCGCAGCCCGATCAGCAGCTCGGGAGCTCCGCGTTCCGCTTGTCGGTGACCAAGGACGGCGGCCAAGTGACTCGCCTCGTGGCGGTGGGCTCGGGGTGGGGGCACGGGGTGGGGTTCTGCCAGTGGGGGGCCGTCGGCCGGGCGCGCGCGGGCCAGAACTACGAGAAAATCGTCACGACCTACTTCCCGGGGACCAATGTCGAACGCCTTTACTAGGAAGGCGGTTAGGCGGTTAGGCGGTTGGGCGGTTAGTGCTGCAGTTCCGGCGGCGCTCCTCCTATCCGCCTACCCGGCCAACCGCCTCACCGCCCAGTCCGTGCTCGAGCAGTTCTCCTACGACAACCTGAAGCCCAGCGCGCTCCAGCTGGACATCGGCCCCCTGGGAGGGAACAACATCCGTGGGGCGCTCGTCGGTGGCCTCCGGCTCGACTACGGGCTCATCGCTCCACACGTGCGCGTCCTGCTCGGCCTCTCGTACTACAGGGCCGATTTCAGCTCCGAGGCACGCGCGCGCTTCGAGCAGCGTCTCAAGAGCGTGGTGATCGATCCCAGCGGTGACGATACGATCAACCTCGGCCGCATCACGTGGAGCGACGTCACGGGCGACGTGGATCTGCAATACGTGCTGCCACAGAGTCGCACGGTGACCGCCTACATGGGGGTCGGGATCGGCGCGCACCTCCGTCATGGCAGTGGCGCCGCGATCAACGGCACGTTCGTCCAGGATGCCCTGAACGAGATCACGGCCGGCCTGAACGGCACGATCGGCACCGAGATCGGCGCGGGGAAGTGGCGCGTGACGGTGGAAGGGCGCGGCGTGCTGTCGAGCGGCGTCTCGACCGCGTCGCTCCGGACCGGCGTCGCCTATCGCTGGGGGGCGAGGAAGCGCGGGAGCAATCCGTGAGCGATCCGGTTCGCGTCGCCGTCATCGGCGCGGGCGCGATCGCGCAGGTCGCACATCTCCCGGTCCTGCGGCGCCTGCCCGGCGTCGAGGTGGCGGCGATTTGCGACTCGGACATCAGCAAGGCCCAGGCGCTGGCGGCGCGCTTCGACGTGAAGGAGACCTTTGACGATATCGAGGAGGTCTTGAAGTACGCCCGTCCGGCCGCCGTCGCCATCTGCACGCCGAACCACCTCCACGAGATCCACGTCGTATCCGCCCTCGCGGCCGGAGCGCACGTGTTGTGCGAGCGCCCCCTCGCGCTGACGCTGCCCGGCGTGGAGCGCGTGCTACAGGCCGGCGAGAAGTACGGCAAGCGCGTGATGGTGGGGATGAACCACCGGTTCCGCTCCGACGTCCAGGCGGTGCGCGGCTTCCTCGCGGGCGGCGACCTCGGCGTGCTGCAGGCGATCCGTTGTGGGTGGTACACGTTCCAGCCCAGTCGCAACATGGTGGCCTGGCGGCTGCGCCGGCAGGAGGCGGGCGGCGGCGCGTTTCTCGACCTGGGACTGCAGCTCCTCGACCTCGGGCTGTGGCTCGCCGGATGGCCCGCCGCCAAGCGCATCGCGGCCCATACCATGGCGCAGACCAAAGACGGCGTGGAAGACCTGGCGACCGCGTTGGTCGTGTGTGAGAATGGCGTGTCCCTGTCCATCGACGTGACGTGGCGTCACATGGGAGAGGCGGAGCGCTTTTGGTTCGACTTGGTGGGCACCAAGGGCTCGGCCAGCGTGCAGCCGTTGCGCGTGTTCAAGGAGCTCCACGGCACCGTCACCGACATGACCCCGCGGGGCGCCACCGGGCGCGAGACGCCATTCGCGCAGTCCTACAGGGCCGAGTGGACGTACTTCCTCGCGGTGATCCGGGGAGACGTCAATGCGCCCCCGCCGCGTGACCAGCTCGCCCTCCACCGCGTGCTGGACGCCGTGTACCGTTCCGCCGACGAAGGGCGCGACGTGCTCCTGTGATGGCGCTCAGCCCCACCCGGCGGGCGGCGGCTCTCGTCGTGGTGGGCGCCGCCCTCCTTGCCGCGAGCTACCCGCCATTCGATCTCCCCGTCCTGAGCTTCGTCGCCGTCGCGCCCGCGGTGATCCTGTTGCGGCGCTTCGAGCCGGGGCACGACCTGCGCGGCGCGCTGCGCTGGGGGTTCTGGTACGGCTTCGCGAGCCAGGGCGTGGTGTTGTACTGGCTGGTGGTGGCGCTGTGGCACTTCACGCCGTTATCGGCCCTGGGCTACCTCGCGACGATCACCATCTTCGGCCTGTGGCACGCGTTGCTCTTCTGGTTCGTGACGCGCGCGCGACGTGACCTGCCCGCGATACCCCTGTGGGTCGTGTTTCCGGTGGCGTGGACCGCGGTCGAATGGGCGGTCGGCCATCAGGGCGACATCCGCTTCCCCTGGCTCGGGCTCGGCACGTCGCTCGGCGACGCCACGACCCTCGTCCAATGGGCCGACATCGCGGGCGCGCGCGGGGTGACGCTGTGGCTGGCGTGGTGCAATG
Source organism: Gemmatimonadales bacterium (assembly GCA_035631795.1). GTDB lineage: Bacteria > Gemmatimonadota > Gemmatimonadetes > Gemmatimonadales > GWC2-71-9 > AG41. The sequence continues at coordinate 6,565 of DASQIB010000204.1, forward strand.
TCATGGTCGTGGAAGCACTGCTTGGGGAGAGGGGAGAGGGGAGAGGTTCGTTCCGGTGGCGTCCGGCCCTCGCGGTGCTCGCGAGCGTCCTCGCGGCGTGGGGATACGGTACCTGGCGCGAGCGCACGCTGCCGCTGCGCGACGCCGGCATCGTCGGCCTCATCCAGCCCAACGAGGCCTTCCAGGAGAAATGGGATCCAGCCCACGCGGACAGCATGGTGTCGAAGCTCGTGGGGATGTCGCGCACGCTCGTGGCGGAGCAGCATCCACGGCTCCTCCTCTGGCCCGAGGCGGCGATTCCCGGCTACTTCTTCCAGCACCCCACCTGGCCCGCGGCCATCGGAGGCCTGGCTCGCGACACGAAGACGCCAATCCTCACGGGCGGGCTGTACGCGGAATTCCACCCCGATGGAGGATCGGACTACTACAACGCCGCGTTCTATTTCGACACCGCCGGGCGGTGGCAGCCATACCTCGTGTATCAAAAACACTACCTCGTCCCGATCGTGGAGCGCGTCCCGTTCGTTCCACCCCGCTGGCTCCAGCTCAAGTGGTTCGGCGGGTTCGGCATCGGACGGGGGCTCCCGCTCTACGCGAGCCCGCTGGGGCGGTTCGGCGTGATGATCTGCTATGAGTCTGCGTTCGAGGCGCTCGCGCGTGGCTATCGACGAACGGGCGCCGAGTTTCTCGTCAACATCACGAACGACGCCTGGTACGGCCGCACCGCGGGGCCCTATCAGCATGCGACCCATCTGGTGATGCGGGCCATCGAGACGCGGGCGGGTATCGCGCGCGCGGCCAACGATGGCATCTCCGAGCTGGTCGATCCCTTGGGGCACACCTCCATCGAGACAGGGCTCGAGCGGCAAGCCGCCGTGGCCGGCGTTCTCCGCACGAGCGACGTGGTCCCATTGTACGTGCGTTGGGGCGATTGGGTCGGAACGCTCGTCGTGCTGACGACCCTTGGTCTCGCGGGCTGGCTCTTCAAGAAGACATGGACCTCGGAGCGCGCGCCGTGAGGGTGGGGGTCGACGTCGGCGGGACGTTCACTGATCTCGTCGCCATCGCTGAGGACGGTGAGATCGCCGTTCGAAAAGTCGCCACCACACCGTCGGACCCGTCCCTTGGGCTGGGCCGGGCGTTGGACGCCGTGAGCGGCGCCGTGGATGTCCTGATCCACGGTACCACCATCGCGACCAACGCGCTGCTCGAGCGGCGCGGCGCACGCGTCGTGCTGGTCACGACGAAGGGGTTTGAGGACTTGCTCTGGCTGCGTCGTCAGGATCGCGCCGCGCTGTACGACCTGGCGAGAGACCACCCGCCTCCGCTTGTCGCCCCTGGGGACGTCGTGAGCGTCGCCGAGCGCGCCGGCCCCACGAGCGTGATCGAGCCGCTCACGGAGCAGGAGGTCGCGCGCGTCGCTGAAGCCGTCCGGCGGCTGGCGCCCGACGCCATCGCGGTCGCCCTGCTGTTCTCGTTCCGCCACCCGAGCCACGAGCAACGGCTGGCCGCGGCGCTGCGCCAGGTGTTGCCCGACATCCCGGTTGCGACGAGTTGTGAGGTGCTTCCGGTGTTCCGTGAGTTCGAGCGCACCAGCACGACGACGGTCGAGGCGTATCTCCGTCCCGCCGTCGCAGCGTATCTGGCACGCGTCGAGCTGGACATGAAAGCCCGGAGCGTCGGCACATTCCGCGTAATGACGTCGAGCGGCGGTACGTTGCCGCCCCGGACGGCCGCCGCGCGCGCCGCGTCGCTCGCCCTGTCCGGGCCCGCCGGAGGAGTGGTCGGAGCCCAGCTGATCGGGGCCGCGGTCGGCGTACCGGACCTGCTGACCTTGGATATGGGCGGCACGAGCGCCGACGCGAGCCTCGTCCGGGGCGGGCTGCCGCACGGCGAGGGCGGGGGAGCGGTGGCGGGCATTCCGCTCGCCCTCCCCGCCATCCTGATCGAGACGGTCAGCGCCGGCGGCGGCAGCATCGCGCGGATCGATGAAGGCGGAGCGCTCAAGGTCGGCCCCGAGAGCGCCGGGGCCGTCCCGGGCCCGGCGTGCTACGGGCGTGGCGGCGCGCGGCCGACCGTGACCGACGCCTGCCTCGCGCTCCGCTGGCTCGACGCGCAGCATCCGCTCGCGGACGAGGTCCGCCTCGATCGCGACGCCGCGGAGCAGGCGCTCCGCACCCTCGGTCCGGTGGCCGGAGCGGACGTGCCGGCGATTGCCGCCGGGATCGTCGCCGTGGCGACCGCCGTCATGGCGCGAGCGCTGAAACGCGTGAGCGTCGCGCGAGGGCTGGACCCGCGCCGCCTGGCGCTGCTGCCGTTCGGCGGCGCCGGCCCCTTGTTCGGGTGCGCGCTCGCCGAGGCGCTGGGGATGCGCACGATCGTGATTCCCCCGCATCCGGGCGCCCTGTCGGCGATGGGGCTCGCGGCCGCGGCGGAGCGGGTCGACCGGATCGTGTCCTTTCATCGCCTGGTGGATGATGTGGCCGCCGCGGATGTCGCCCAAGCATTCGCGCCGCTCCTCGACGAGCTCTCGTCCGCCGGCGCCTTGCGTCGCTACGCGGACTGCCGCTTTGCCGGTCAGGGCTACGAAATGACGGTGCCCGTCACCGACGACGATCCGCGCCGGATCCGGCAGACGTTCTTGACTGAGCACCGCGGGCGCTTCGGACACGCCGGCGGAGGAGCAGATCAGGCGGTCGAGCTCGTGAACCTCCGCGTCGTGGCGCTGCGCGAAGGGCCCGTGCCGCGGTTCGCGAACACGCGCCGCGATGTCCGGCACCCCGGCGCCAGCCGTCCGATCACCCTGCGGGCCCAGCGCGTGACCGCGTCGGTGTGGGCCCTGGATGCGCTCGCGCCCGGCGTGACGCTCACCGGGCCCGCGATTCTCGCCGGTCGGGACGCGACAGCGCTGGTGGAGCCGGAGTGGCGGGGCACCGTGCACGAGACCGGCGCGCTCGTGCTGGAGCGCGCGTGAGTCTCGACGCCGTCGGCCTCGAGGTGATGGGGCATGCCTTCGCGTCCATCGCGGAGGAAATGGGACTGGTTCTCATTCACTCCGCCGTTTCGCCCAACATTCGCGAGCGCCGCGACTGCTCGGCCGCGTTGTTCGACCCCCACGGGGAGATGATCGCGCAGGCCGCTCACATTCCGGTGCATCTCGGCGCAATGCACGAGTCGGTCGCCGCCGTTCGGGCGCTCTCGCCCGCACCGGGAGAGGTCTTCATCCTCAACGATCCGTACACCGGCGGCTCGCACCTGCCCGACCTGACGCTGATCGGCGTCATCGAGCTCGACGGTGCGGTCGGCGGTTACAGCGTGGTCCGCGCACACCACTCCGATGTCGGGGGCGTGCAGGCGGGCAGCATGCCCGCGGGCGCACGCGAGATCTTCGCCGAGGGCGTCATCGTGCCGCCACTGCGCCTCTCGGCAGATGTCGAGCAGTTCCTGCTCGCCAACGTCCGGACACCGGACGACCGGCGCGCCGACTTGGCGGCGCAGCGAGCCGCCGTGGAGCGCGGAGCGGAGGGGTTGCGCGCGCTCGCCGGTCGCTACGGATCGGTGGCGGTCCGGACGGCGGCCGCCGATCTGCTGGACTACGCCGAGCGCCGCGCGCGGGACGCGCTCGGTCGCTTGAGCACCCCGGCGGTGGTGGCGAGCGACTGGCTGGAGGGAGACGGCGTGGACGACGCGGACCTGGAAATCCGTGTTCGGGTCGAAATCCGTGACGCCGACTTTCTCGTCGACTTCGCGGGGACCGCTGCGGCCGCCCGCGGCAACGTCAATTGCCCGCTCGCGGTGGCGCGCTCGGCCGCGCTCTTCGTGGTGCGGACGCTCCTCCCCGAGGATGTGCCCACCAACGGTGGCGTGCAACGCGCCGTGAGCGTCACGGCTCCCGCTGGCTGCCTCGTCAATGCGCGCTTCCCGAGCGCCGTGGCCGCCGGGAACGTCGAGACCTCGCAACGGATCGTGGACACGTTGTTGCTCGCGCTCGCGAACGCCGGGATCGCGGTGCCGGCCCAGGGCCAGGGAACGATGAACAACGTGACCTTCGGCGGCCACCGGTCACCGGACACCGAAGACCTTGGCGGAGGGGTGCTGCGGAGCTGGACCTATTACGAGACGATTGGGGGCGGGCAGGGCGCGAGCCACGGAGCGAACGGGCCCTCGGCCGTGCATGTCGGGATGTCCAACACCCGGAACACGCCGATCGAAGTGCTCGAGCTGGAGTACCCCTTGCGCGTGCGGACATACGCCTTGCGACGCGGCAGCGGGGGTGCGGGCACGTGGGCAGGCGGGGACGGGGTCGTGCGAGAATTCCAGGCGCTCGCGCCGATGGACGCCGGGATTCTCGCCGAGCGACGGCGGCACGGGCCGCGCGGGGCCGCGGGGGGGCAGGCCGGTGCTGCGGGGGCGACACGCTTGAATGGGGCGGCACTCGCATCCAAAGTGAGCACGTCGCTGGCCTCGGGCGACGTGCTGCGCATCGAGACCCCGGGTGGCGGTGGCTGGGGGCGGGGGCTGGCTCACGAGAACACAGGAGATGACCGATGACCTGGGTGCTGGTCGCGCTGATCGGCCTAGTGGCGGGCGTGGTGTCGGGGTTGTTCGGAATCGGTGGAGCGGTCGTGATCGTACCCGCGCTCGTCTTGCTCGCAAAATTGCCGCAACACACGGCGAACGGTACTTCCCTCGCCGCGCTGCTCCTGCCGGTCGGGATCCTGGGCGCCCTGGAGTACTACCGGCGCGGGCAGGTCAACGTCGCGTACGCCGTCATCATCGCGTTCGGCCTCTTCATCGGGGCGTTCGTGGGCGCGAACCTCGCCGGGGGCTTGGCGGACACGACGCTGCGGAAGGCGTTTGGCGCGTTTCTGCTGGTCGTGGCGGGAAAGCTATTGCTGGGCTAGGCCTTGGCGTCGAAGACCTTGGCGTCCACGAACAGCCGGAACAGCTCGGCGTCGAGCTGTCCGCTACGCACTTCGTCGGTCATGATGTCGAGCGCTCGCGGCGGCGCCACCGCCGGCTTGTACGGCCGGTCCGCCGCGGTGAGCGCGTCGTAGATGTCGCTGATGGTCATCATGCGGGTCTGAATCGGAATCGCCTCGCCCGTCACACGCCGGGGGTAGCCCCCGCCGTCGAGCTTCTCGTGGTGCCCGTAGGCGATGATCGGGATGTGTTGCAGCTCCCGGGTCCACGGAATCTGCTGAAGAAACCGATACGTATGCGTCACGTGACTCTCGATCTCCAGCCGCTCCGTCTCGTCCAATGAGCCCTTGGGAATGGTGAGGTAGCGCATCTCTTCCTCGCTCAGCAGGGCGTGCTCCTGGCCGCTCGGGTCCTCGTATGTGCAACGCGCCAGCTGGAGCAGCTCCTCGAACCGGCTGGCCGGGAGCACGGTCGGCTCGTTCGCCTCCAACACGACGTCCAGGAAGCGCTCCAGGCCCTGAAGCTCCTGGCGGTGCGCGGCCTCGAGCTCCTTGAGAAACACATCGTACCCCTCCCGCCCGTGCGCCTCCAGGAACTCCGCGCGCCGTTTCCAGAACTGTCGCTCCGCCGTCCGGTGCACGAAGTCATAGCGCAGTCTGATTAGGTCGAATTGGAGGGGATACAGCTTCTTGGCTTTGACCAGCACCTGCTCGCGCACGCCGACCTTGCCGAAATCGTGCAGCAGCCCGGCGTACCGGATCTCGCGTATTTGCTCTCGCGTGAATCGCACCGCGCCGTAGGCGCCGTCCTGCGCGCGGTCGACGACCGTCGCGAGGCTGACCGTCATGTTGGCCACCCGGCCGGAGTGGCCGAACGTGGTCGGGTCGCGTTGCTCGATCGCGTGCACCGCCGCCTTCACGAACCCCTCAAACAGGCGCTCGATGTCGTCGTACAGACGGCTGTTCTCCATGGCCACCGCGGCCTGACCGGCCAGCGCCGTGACGAGCTCCACCGTGCGCTTCGAATACGGCACGACCTGTCGTTCCACGTCGACGGGACCGGCGAGCACGGCCTCCGGGTCGCGCTTGCGATTGATCAGCTGGAGGACGCCGATCACTTCCTCCTTGTGATCCTTCATCGGGATGACCAGCATGGACTTGCTGCGGTAGCCGTAGCGCTCGTCAAAGGATCGGTTGATGTTGTATTCCACGTCGGGGGGCAGGAAGTACGCATCATCGATCACGAGTGGCTCGCCGGTGACCGCCGTGTACCCCGCCAGGCTGGTGCGGTCGACCGGAATCGTGAATTCGATGAAGGGCGCTTCGGGCTTCGAGAAGGTCTGTGCCAGCCGGAAGCGCAGGCGCTTCGGGCCCTGTTCACCTGTTTCGACGAGATAGAGACTGCCGGCGTCGGACGAGGTGATGCGCCGGGCCTGGGTGAGAATCAGGTTCAGGAGGGCCTTCAAGTCCCGCTCGGTCCCGAGCGCCACGCCGATGCGGGTGAGCTCGCCGATCTCGCGGCTCCGGCTCGCGGCCTCTCCTCGCGCGCGCGCCGTCTCCATCCTGGCGGCCGCCTCCCGATAGCCCGCCCGCACGGCCACGAGCAGCTGGCGCGCTCCGAGCGGATGCGGGACGAACCCCGACAAGAGCTCGGCCGGCATGGCCGCTGGGAGATCCTCTTCCCCGGCGCGGCCCAGCGCCACGATCGCCCCGCCGGCATCCACGAAGGCTCGAAGCACGTCGAGCGGAAAGATCGAGCGGCATTCGGAGTCGAGCACGAACACCGTGGGCCGCTCGTCCACCGCGAGGTCTCGCGGCACTCGAGCAGCCCGGGCCTCGATCTGCGCCGTTTCGAGGACTGGTCGAACGCCCGCCGGATCCCAGGCGGGCGAGTGGAGGAGCAGGTATTTCACGACCGGATGCGCGACGCGGGCGCCTGCGCCCGCGTCACCTCACGAATTCTTGACGCGTTGGAGTCCCTGTTGTGCCTCGGTGTACTCCGGGAAGACCGCCAGCGCCCGCTGGTACATCTCCACCGCCTTGTCCTTCTGCCCGCGGTCCTGATAGAGCAGCGCCTTGGAATAGAACGTCAGCGCCTCCGTCGGGATCTGGCGGCTCATCCGCTGGTCCGACGCCTGCTTGGGCAGCGGCGGCAGGTTGGTGTCCTTCATGAGCCGCGCCGCCACGTTCCGGATGATGTCGAAGAGGTGATCCCGTTGCATCCGGTCCGACTCGACCTTCACGATCTCGCTCGTCTCGACGTTCACGAGCCGCGCGTCGAGCCGGAAGTCGCCGTAGAAATCGATGAACGTGCCGGTGATCACGTAGCGCGCGCCCACGAGCTTGCCGACCTTCGCCGCCGTCTGCGGGTCCACCCGGCCAGTGGCGCCGAGATTCTGCTCGTCGAGGAGCTTCTGGATCTCGGCGCGCTCCACGACGCGCGCGGCGGGATTGGCCGCCAGCTCCGAAATGAGCATTCCTGCGATGCCCTTCTGGAGCGCGTCGAAGTTCTCCTTATCCTGCCCGTACGACCCGCTGTTGTCGAAGGGCATCACGGCGATGCCTGGCCGGGTGTCCTGCCCTCCCCGACCCTGTGCCCCCAGCCCGCGCCACCCTCCTGACGCGACCAGCGTGAGCGATACGCCCAAGGCGAGCCAACGCGAACGCATATGATTCACTCCTTACCTCAGAGAGTCAGTGTCGTGCCTTCTTGCGCCGCCAGCACTTCGGCGGGCAGGCCCTTCGATCTCGCCTGCCGCCGGGCCGCCGCGAGTAACGCGTCGATCGCTTCGTCGCCGTGCTCGGGCTCGTGGTGGAACAGCACGAGCCGTTTTATCCCGGCATCTCCCGCGAGCGCCACGGCCTCCTCGAAGGTCGAATGGCCCCACCCGCGGTGCTCCTCCAGCTCCTCGGGCGTGTACATCGCGTCATGGATCAGGAGCTCCACGCCCTTCAAAAATCCCACCAGATCCTTGCGCCACGACGGTCCCGTGTTGTAATGGCCGCCCGGCCCCAGCTCGTTGTCCGTGACGTACGCCATGCTCGGTCCACCCGCGGTGGGCGTAAGCCGATAGCCCAGCGTCGTGCCCGGGTGCCGCAACTGCATCGACTGCACCCGGAACGGGCCCACCGTGAACTCCCCGGGCTCGACTTGTTGCACCGTGAGCTTCGCCGACAGTGCATCGAGGGGAACCGGGAACACGGCCGGATCCATTTGCTGGCGCAGAATCGCCTCGAGCGACGTCGTTCCTTGACGCGAGCCCCAAATGCGCACGGCGTTGCCCGGTGCGAAGAACGGCTTGAAGTGTGGCAGCCCCTGGATGTGGTCCCAGTGCGCGTGCGAGAGGAGGATCTCCGCGTGCAGCGCGCCGTTCTGCTCCTCCACGAGCTCGCGTCCCAGGGCCCGGATCCCCGTGCCGGCATCGAGGATGACGAGCTGGCCGCCCCCCTCCCGTCGCGCACCTCCCCCGGCCGAGCCCTCGACCGCGACGCACGGCGTGTTGCCGCCGTAGCGCGCGGTGTGGGCTCCGGGGGTGGGGATGGAGCCGCGTGTCCCCCAGAAGGTCACCGTGTAGGCCATCCGTGCCGGCAACGCCGTTTACCCTTGGGCTAAGTTATGGAAAATGATGAATGTAGAACAAGCCGCCGCCTCACCCGGCCCTCGTGACCCACCTCACGACCGGCCGGCGGACGCTTCCAGCGCGGCGCGGTCGCGGATCAAGATCTCGCGGCGACTGATCTCGATGTACCCCTTCTCCACCAGCTCCCGCATGGTTCGGCTGACCGTCTCACGCGAGGAGCCGATCATCTGGGCGATGGTGTGGTGCGTCAGGCGACGCGTGATGCGCTCCGAGCCCGCCTCGTCGGCCAGCTCGAGGAGGAGCTGGGCCACCCGGCCGTTCACGTCCAGCAGCACGAGGCTCCCGACCTTCTCGTCCACGCGCCGGAGCCGGCGCGACAGCTCGCGCAGGAGCCCCATGGCGATGCCCGGGGATTGCTGCAGGATCGCCTGGAAGTCCTCGCGCCGAATCACGAGCAGGTTCGAGTCTTCCATCGCGATCACGTGGGCCGACCGTGGCTCTTCGTCGATGAGGGACATCTCGCCGAAGAAGTCGCCTTCGCCCAGCACCGAGAGGATCACCTCGCGTCCGTCCTCGCCGATGAGCACCACCTTCACCTGTCCTTTGGCGACGACGTACAGGGCATCCCCCGGATCGTCCTCGAACAGGATGACGGAGTTGCGTGGGTAGCTGCGTTCGCGCGTGATGTCGGCGACCCGCTCGAGCTCGGCGGGCGCCAGTTGGCTGAAGAGCGGGACCTTCTGGAGGATGGCGGTAACCGACACGATAGCGGGCCCTGGGGCTCGAGCT
>DASQIB010000205.1:0-5587 GCA_035631795.1 Gemmatimonadales bacterium
TCCTGGGCGATGGCGGACGCCGTGACGAGTACCATCAGACTCGCCACGAGTCCACCGGACAGCATTTTGAAGCTTTTCATAGCTGACCTCATGTTGAGGATGAGGGGTGAAAAAACGGCCTGCACAAACCGGTGCCTGTCAGATCCCGGGATCCCGCGCACGTCGGGGGGCCCGCGTTCCCGGCAGGCCACTGCCATTGTCCAGCGACCTCCATCCGAGACTGTTGCTTGGGATAGTGGTTATATCCCCCCTTACGGCGACTGTCAATGCAGCCGGGAAGACCCCGTTGGCGCGTGCGGCACGGCGAGTTCCGCCTCGCGCCAGACCCGCGCGCCGGTGCCGCTGAAACCGCTTTCATAGACCTGCCCGCCCGGTCGGACCGCCGCACGCAGACGCTCCGCCAGGCGGCGGGCGACAGCGGCGTCTCCCACGATGCCGTACGCCGCCGGCCCCCAGGAGCTTTGACCCACGCCCACCGCACCCGAGTCCCGCAGCCGATCGATGAGCTCGGCGGTCTCCCCGGGCGCAAACACGCCACCCTGCGCCGGAGCGAACCAGCCCCCCGTAATACGCTGTACCTCCCCCAGGGCCGCCCCGAACCCCGCGAGGTCCCCTTCGGCGAGCGCGGGCAGGAGCTGCATGAGCACGAGATGCGCGACCCGCTCCACGTCCCGTGCGCTGGGCGGCGGCAACCTGGCAAACGCGGCCGCTTCCTCCTCGCCCGCGAGCCCAGGGTTTCCCTGAGGCACCGCGAGGACGTACCGCCACGATTCGGGGACCCGAAGCCGCGCCAGCAGGGGCGCGACGTCGTCCGTGCGGTTGCCGCGCCCCCCTTCGAGCACGAACCCACCGTACGCGAACGTCCACGTTCCCACGCCGGAGCGACGCCCGCGCTCCACCGCCTGCGCCAGCGCCGGCACGTCGGTCGGGAGACCGGACAACTCCGCGCTGGCCCGCGCGACGGCGAGCGCTAGCTGGGTGCCCGACCCAAGCCCCGCGTGGGCGGGGATCGCTCGATGCACGCGGAAGTGGACCCGCAGGTCGAGGCCGTGGTGCGTCGCGAAGCGGCGCGCGAACGCGAGCGCGCGCTGGGCGTCGGGGCCTTCCGCCTCGAGCTCGCGCGCGGGCCGCGCTTCGAGCAGCAGCGACGGCGCCGGGACCGCGGCACCGATCCCGCCGAACCGGCGCCCCAGATCGCCGCGGAGATCGAGGACGCCGAAGTGCAGGCGTGCCGGCGCCTCGATGAACACGCGCGAGGCGCCGCTCATCCGCTCACAGGCTGCGCACGAGGCGCGCGCCGCACATAGTCCGTGAGCAGCGCCATGGCTTCACGCTCGCGCGGCCCCGCGGTCTTATCCACGATCACCTGGAGCCGCGCGAATTCTTCACGAATCTGCTCGGCCGGCAGGAGATGCGTGCGCGTGGCGAGGATCGCCGCCTCGAGGACCGCGTGCCGGGCTCGATTGAAGCCGATGAATTCGCGGCGCACGCCGCGATGCACGACGCGCGTCACGACGCGGGCCCGCGGGGGTGTGGCGTCGAGCGATTGCACTTGAACCTCTCGCCACGAGCACGCGGCGTCGATCACGACCCCCCGTACCACCTGCGCGGGAGCCGCGGGAAGCTGCACGGTCGCGGTGGCCCCCTGAGCGAAGAGCATCACGTCGTCCGTCAGGTTCACGACCGCTGCGCGGGTGGCCTGGAGGTTGCGAAACGTCGTGGTCTCGAGAAACGGCTTGATGACGATCTCTTCTTCACCCCATTCCACACCCATCGGCGCGAAGTTCACCGTGCCGCGAGCGTCCATCGTGCTGAGAATCGACTCGATGATCATCGGACCGGCTGGGCCCGCGCGTGGGCCCGCGCGGGCTCGGCGTCCGGCGGCGGTTGCACGCCATCGGCCCGCTGCGGGAGCGTGGCGCGGTGGGAAGCGCCGCCGTGCAGGAAGCGATCGAGAAGCACGTAGCCGTATTCGGTGAGCACGGATTCGGGATGAAATTGCAGTCCCAGCACCGGATGATGGAGGTGCTCGATCGCCATGATCTCGCCATCCGGCGCCGTGGCGGTCACGCGCAAATCGGCGGGCAAACCGGCCCGTGCGACGACCAGGGAGTGATACCGCCCCGCCGGGAACGGGTTCGGCAGGCCGGCGAAGACACCGCGCCCGTCATGGTGGATGCGTGAGGCCTTGCCGTGCATCGGGCGCGTCGCGCGCACGATCCCGGCGCCGTAGGCGGCCCCGATGCACTGGTGGCCGAGGCAGACGCCGAGCATGGGAATCGTGGGCCCGAACCGTCGCACCACGTCGGTGGAGATGCCTGCTTCCCCCGGCGTGCACGGCCCTGGGGAAATGATGATGCGCGACGGCCGGAGTGCGTCGATGTCGTCGAGGGTTATGGCGTCATGGCGTCGCACTTCGGTTTCGTCCCCCAACTCCCGCACATACCGCGCGAGGTTGTAGACGAAGGAGTCGTAGTTGTCGATCAGCAGGATCACGGGGAGGGGACCAACGCGGCGACCAGCCCGCGCGCCTTGTCGAGCGTCTCGCCGTATTCCTGTTCGGGGTCCGAGTCGGCGACAATCCCGCCCCCCACCTGAGCGTACACATTGCCCCCCCGCACGAGGCAGGTGCGGATCACGATGCTCGTATCCAGGGCGCCCGTGACCGACAGATAGCCGATCGAGCCACAATAGACCGCCCGCTGGGTCGGCTCGAGCTCGGCGATGATCTGCATCGCCCGGACCTTCGGAGCGCCGGTGATCGAGCCACCGGGGAAGGCCGCGCGTACGAGGTCCAGGGGACCCTGCTCCGGTGCCAGCTCTCCGACGACGGTCGAGACCAGGTGATGAACGGTCGCGTAGTGCTCGATCGTGAACAACTCGGACACCCGCACGCTGCCCGGGCGGCACACGCGCGACAGGTCGTTCCGCAGTAGATCCACGATCATCACATTCTCGGCCCTGTCCTTGTCACTCTCGACGAGGGCGCGCGCGAGCGCCGCGTCGTGCTCCGGGCCGACGCCGCGTGGCCGGGTGCCCTTGATGGGACGCGTCTCGACGGCGCCGCCGGGTTCCACCCGGAGAAAGCGCTCCGGGGAGGAACTCGCGACGACCAGATCACCGCACTCGAGGTAGGCGGAGAACGGGGCGGGGTTGCGGCGGCGCAGCCGGTCGTACAGCTCGAGCGGCGTCCCGACGAGCGGGGCCTCGAGCCGCTGGGACAGGTTCGCCTGGAAGATGTCGCCGGCGAAGACGTACTCGATCACGCGGGCCACGGCGTCGAGGTAGGCGGCGCGCGTGAAGTTGGATCGCACGCCGGGCAAGTCCGCGACAGCGTAGGACGGGGCGGCGGGACGCCAGTCTGTTCCTGACGAACTTCAGCTGTTCGGCGGCGCGCTGTGCCTGTGCGGGGCCGCACTCGGGGATTCCCGTCGAGATCACGCAGGCGCGGCCCGTCACATGATCCCACGCGATGACCCAATCGTAGAGGCCGAGATGCACGTCGGGAACTTCGAGATCGTCATAACGGGGGCGTGGGACGCTCTCGAGCATCATGCCCCAGTCGTAGCCCACGTACCCGGCGGCGCCGCCCTGGAAGGGCGGGAGGCCGTCGACGGCCTCGGCCGCGTGCGGCGCGAGGAGCGCGCGTACGTGCGTCAGGGGATCCGCGCCGACCCTGATCCACTTCCCATCCGCGAGCTGCTGCGTGAGCTGGCCCTTCGACCGGACGGCCGTGAACGGATCGGCCGTGAGAAACGAATAGCGACCTAGGTGCTGGTGGTCGCTCGCGCTGTCGAGCAATGCGACGAATGGCAGGTCCTTAAACCGCGCGCACGTGGCGAGCGGATCGGGCGCGGGGACGAGCTCGTGAACGAGCGGCGCGACGGCGTTCACCGGCGTACGCCGCGGCGCTTCGCGGACTGCTGTGTCAGCTTCACGTGCTCCGGCCCGCGGTCGTCGGGCGGGGTCAGATAGCCCCACTGGAGCGCGCCTTCCTGGCGGTAGGTCTTGCCGAGTGAGATGGCGAGCTTCGCTTTTCCGAGCTCGCGGCCGAGGTAGAACGCATGAGTCGCTTCGCTCACCTCGAGCTGCGCGAAGATTTCGTGAATGTCGGTGCCCCGCACGAACTTCTCGCTGTTGAACACGGTGATCGTGTTCCGGTCCGTAAAGATGCGAAAGTTCGGATCGGTCACCTGCCGCTGCAGCTCCCGCAGCTCCTCCTCGGTGAACGCCAACACAGCCGGGTCCTTCACCGTGACCAGCCGATCGTCCACGCCCTTTGGGAGCGTTTTCCGCGTGACCGCATGGTGCATCAGGCGCCGAGCGATGTCGATCTCCCGCACCGCCCCTCTGGCCCAGGGAATGACCTCGGTGGTGAGCACGGCGCGCACGCCGAGCTCCTGACAAATCGCGATGAGCACGGCGTGTACGCCGGTCGTGTCCGCCGCCGTGAGCTCGGTGATATTGCCGACGCCCATGAAGAGGGGCGCGGTGGGATAGCGCCGCCGGGTCTCCGCATAACGCTCGAGCGATCGCATGAAGCCAAACCCGATCGGCTCGATCACCGGGTCGATCAGGAATGGCACGCCCCACCGTCCCAGGGAGGCGACGCTCGGCTCGAGCGTATCGAGCCCCTGGCCGAAGTCGGGAATGACCACGACGCGGGCGGGCGTCCCCGCGAGGTCTCGCGCGACGTCGAGATTGGACCCGTTGACGCTCAGGACCAGCTCCGCTCCCGCCTGCACCGCGGTCCGAACCTCCTGCGGGTCGAAGGAATCGATGCTGACCCGCATGCCCGCGGTCGTGAGCTCGCGCACCACGTCGCCGAGCGCCGGAAACGCCCGGCCCGGCGTGCAGCCGATATCGATGACGTCGGCGCCTCCGTCGCGGTACCACTCCGCTTCCGCGCGGATCGCCTGGCGCTCGAGCCGGGGCGCGTTGTTCACCTCGGCGATGATCTCGATGTCGTAGCTCCCGTAAGTCCGCGCCACGGCGGCGCGCCCGAAATACTCGGGGATCTGTCGCAGATCCTTCGGCCCTTTCTCCACTGGCACGCCCACGCGTTGCGAAATGACCGCGGGGTCCCCCTCACACAGCCCGGGGAGGAGCACGAGATCCGTGCCGGAAGGGACCTCGAGGAACCGCGCAATCCACGGCGTCGTCATCAACGCCGCGACCGTGATCTTCAAGACGGCCACCTCCCACGCGAACTCCGGCCCCATCTCCGCGACGGTGCGGCGCAGAGCAGGCTCGGCGAGCTTTCCGGTGACGAACAGCACCCGGCGCGGGGAGGGGCCCAGTGTCACCGCGGGTCGCCCGAGCGCACGAACTTGTTCGGCGTTCCCTCGAGGGCGCCGCCCTTGGGGCGCCACAACACCACGTCCTCGATCTTCCGCGCCAGCTCGAAATCCTTGTCGGTGATCCCGCCCGCCGCGTGATTCTGGAGCTTCACGATCACCCGGCCCCACGTCACCGAGAGGTCGGGGTGATGATACGCGGCTTCCGAGAGGTATCCGATCGCGTTGACCAGCATCAGGGTCGTGGGCCAGCCGTCCGTCTTGTAGGTCCGGCGGATCCACCCGTCTTC
>DASQIB010000206.1:0-1938 GCA_035631795.1 Gemmatimonadales bacterium
GAGCTCGGAGAATTTCTTCGGACGCCATTTGCGCGCGAGCGCGGTGTAGCTCATGCAATATCCCGCATCAGATGGAGGCGGCCCGCACCAGCTTAGCCTCCGGCACCCGACATCGCCGCTGCCGCTGCTGCCTTCCGGCCCTGACGGGATTCACGACTGGTCGTCGCGGAGAAACCGATGCGGGCCACCACAATCGAATGTCGGTCGGGGCATTCTGGCGGAGAGGGTGGGATTCGAACCCACGAACACCGGTGAAGATGTTACTGGAATTCCAGTCCAGCGCCTTCGACCGCTCGGCCACCTCTCCGATCAATTACTTACAGCGAACTCCTCGAAACAGCCTGGAAGCGTGGCAAGAGGAAAATTTGGGCGGCGAATCATAAAGCATGCCGCGGGGTCGGTGCATCCGGCCCGCGCAAGCCGCGCTCCCCCCAAGGCGCTCAGGCCTGCGGGGGCTTCACCACCTTGAAGGACGGTGGCTCGTCGAGACAGGGCTCCCGGCCCTTGCGCGGCGGCGGCGCGGGCTCGTTGAGCGCCGGCAGATGCAGCGCGTTGGTGGCATCGGGCGCATCGAGCCCGGCGGGAATCTTCAGGGGCGGGATGCTGGTCGCCTGCATATAGCCCTGCGGCTTGTGGCAGGCATAGGTGAGGTGCCGGAAGGGATGACAACCGGCCAGCACGGCCAGGAGCGGCGCGAGCCCCAGGAATGTCCGCAACGCCTTCATTCGAAACAAGCCGTCCTTTCCGATTCCGTCCGCGCTCATCTCACGTCAGTGCGCCCGCGGCACGGGCCGCCGCGCGCACCGTCGCGTGATGAGCCTCCGACAAGGGCGTGAGCGGCAATCTTAACCCATTGGCGATGAGCCCCATCTGCGCCAGTGCCCATTTGACCGGAACCGGGTTGGTCTCGACGAACAGGTCGCGGTGCAGCCCGGCGAGGGGCGCGTCGAGCTCGCGAGCTCTCTCCCCATCGCCGGCGAGCGCCGCGGCCACCATCTGCGACATCGCCCGCGGGACGACGTTCGCCGTCACCGAGATCACTCCGCGGGCCCCGCAGGCGATCGCCTCGCGTGCCGTCGCGTCATCCCCGCTCAGCACCGCGAAGCCTCTCGTGACCGCAGCGACCAGCTCGCGCACGCGGCCCGGCTCCGGCACCGCTTCCTTCACCCCCACGATGCGCGCCACGCGCGACAGGCGCGCCACCGTTGCCGGCTTCATGTCGACGGCGGTGCGGCTCGGAACGTTGTAGAGCAGGATCGGCTTGGCCGAGGCGGCGGCGGCGGCGGCGAAATGCTGGTACAGGCCTTCCTGCGTCGGACGGTTGTAGGCGGGAGTGACCAGCAGGAAGCCGTCCACGGCCAGCTCCGAGAGCCACTTGACGCGCTCCACCGTCGCCGCGGTACTGCTGGTGCCCGCCCCCACGATCACCGCCGCCCGTCCGCGCAGTCGCTCGCAGGCCCGCAGCGTCAGCTCGCGCAGCTCCAACTCGCGCAGCGTCGCCGACTCGCCGCTGGTGCCGCCGACCACGACGCCGCTGGTGCCGTTCGCGAGGTGGAAATCGAGCAGCCGCGTCCAGGCTTCCAGGTCGACGGCGCCGTCGGGGCGCATGGGAGTGACGATGGCAACCAGGCTGCCGGAGAACGACATACGCCTTCTACGTGTAGCGGAGCCGCGGATGTTACGAGCGGGGCTCCCGCGGAGGCAAGCCTGAAGGGTGCGCGCCGCGCGGAATGGTCGCAACCGGCCCCTGCTCCCGGTACACTCGGAAACCGCAGGCCGGCAAGAAGCACACCGCCCCCGACAGATGAAGCAGCACCTGGCCGTTTCGGCGATCGGCAGCGACCGAACGGGTATGGTCCACGAGCTGACCCGCGTCATCAGCGAGTCCGGCGGGAATATCAGTGAGAGCCGCATGGCGAATCTCGGCACCGAGTTCGC
>DASQIB010000207.1:0-13371 GCA_035631795.1 Gemmatimonadales bacterium
GGGTGGGCTCCTGACGGCCGTGATCGCGCTCGGCGTGTTGTTCTATCTCAACTGGCGGCTCACGGTCATCGCCATCCTCATCCTGGCATGCTTCGGCGGCGGGATGGCCTACGCCTTCACGAAGCTCCGGCCGCTGTTTCGCGAGCGCGGCAAGCTGAACGCCGACGTCACCGGCCGGCTGGGCGAGACCCTCGGCGGCATCCGCATCGTGAAGGCCTATCGCGCGGAGCGGGGCGAGCGGCTCGTGTTCACCCGCGGGGCGAATACCCTGTTCCGCAACATCGCCATGACCATGACCGGGATTTCGGCGGTCGGCGCGTTCGCCACGATCATCGTCGGGGCGATCGGCATCCTGATGATCCTCGAGGGCGGACACGCCATCATCTCGGGCAGCATGACGCTGGGTGAATTCGTCATGTACCTCTTGTTCATCGGCCTCGTCGCCCTCCCCCTGATCAACATCGCGTCCATCGGCACCCAGATCACCGAGGCGTTCGCGGGGCTCGACCGGATCCGCGAGATCCGCCGTCTGGTCACCGAGGACGCCGAGGACGGCGCGCGCGCGGCACTCGACGGCGTGCGGGGCGACATCGCCTTCGAGAACGTGAGCTTCGAGTACACGCCGGGGACCGACGTCCTGAAACGCGTGTCCTTTCACGCACCCGCGGGCTCGACCACCGCCCTCGTCGGCTCTTCCGGCGCTGGGAAGAGCACGCTCATCAGCCTGGTCCTGACATTCAACCGGCCGAGGTCGGGCAGGATCCTCGTCGACGGGCGCGATCTCGCGTCGCTCCGGCTCGCCGACTACCGCCGGCAGCTCGGCGTGGTGCTGCAGGACAACTTCCTGTTCGACGGGACGGTCGCCGAGAACATCGCGTTCGCGCGGCCGCACGCGACGCGCGAAGAGATCGAGGAAGCGGCGCGGATTGCCCACTGCGACGAGTTCGTGCGTCGGTTCGAGAAGGGCTACGACACCGTGGTAGGAGAGCGCGGCGTGAAGCTCTCCGGCGGGGAGCGCCAGCGGGTTTCGATCGCCCGTGCGATCCTGGCCGATCCGCGCATCCTGATCCTCGACGAGGCCACGTCCAGCCTCGACTCGGAGAGCGAAGCCGCTATCCAGGATGGCCTCCGCACGTTGCGGCACGGGCGCACCACCTTTGTCATCGCGCACCGCCTCTCGACGATTCGCAGCGCGGACCAGATCCTGGTCATGGAGGGCGGAGAGATCGTGGAGCGCGGGACGCACGCGGAGCTGCTCGCCAAACACGGCCGCTACCGGCAGCTCTACGACAAGCAGTACCGCTTCGAGCAGGACCGGTTCGTGAACCCCGGCGAGGATTTCACGCCCGAGCCCGAAGCTACCGCACCGCCCGCGCCGCTCACCCCACCCGGCCGGCTCTAGCTCGAGAGCGCTTGCAGCACCGGTCTAGCGCCGGTGCCCGGATCGGCCTACACTAGCGCATGCCGTTGATCGACACGAATCACGGACGGGCGGCCCTGGTGGTCCTGCTGCTCGGCGCCGCGCTGATCATCGCGCTCTCGCCCTACGCCACGGGGATAATCGGGATTCCCGTGCTGTACGCGATCTTCGCCCCCGCGCACGACTGGCTGGGCATGCGGATGCGGCCCCGTCTCGCCGCCGTGTTCGTGGTCGTCATCGCGTTGTTTCTGATCGTCGTCCCCGGTGTCTCCTTCGCGGGCCTCATCGTCGGCCAGGCGCAGGAGATCGCGGGCGGCGTGATCCGCAATCCCGTGCTCGGGCGTTTGCGGGAGCTGAAGCTCGGCGGCATCGACCTGGGACCGCGTCTGGCCGACCTGGGCACGCAGGTGGTAGCGTGGATCGGCTCGTCGGCGTTCGGCCTGGTCGGCACCGCCACCCGCCTCGCGTTGAACCTTACGATCTCCTTGTTCGGTCTCTTTTACCTGCTGCTCCAGCCGCAAGAAACGTGGCAGGCCGTCCGGCCCTACATCCCCTTCTCGGCAAAGAACACCGAGAAGCTGGCGCAGCGGTTCCGCGACGTGACGAGCGCGACGATCATCGGCACCGGTCTCACGGCAGCGCTGCAGGGCCTCCTGGTCGGAATCGGCTTCTGGGTGACCAACCTGCCCAACGCGGTGTTCTGGGGCGTGGTGACGATGGTGTTCGCGATCCTCCCCGTCGTCGGGAGCGGTCTCGTATGGGGACCAGGCGCACTCGCCTTGATCGTGAGCGGCCGAGCGTTGCCGGGCGTGCTGCTCGCGCTGTGGGGCGCCGTCGTGGTGGGGAATGTGGACTACGTGGTCCGGCCGAGGATCTTCAAGCGCTGGGCCAACATCCATCCCCTCGTCACGCTCCTGGGCGCGCTCGCGGGTGTGCCGTTCTTCGGCATCCTCGGCCTGCTCATCGGGCCGCTCGCGCTGTCGTACTTCTTCGAATTAGTAAAGATGTACAGGGAGGAGTACCTCTCTTAATAGGACAGGCACTACTAGACGCACAGACGCACAGGTGAAAACAGAAGGCCGTGAACAGGTATTCCTGCTCACTCAAACTGTTCTCCCCTGTACGTCTGCGCGTCTGTGCGTCTAGTCGTTTGTGCGTCGAGCTTTTGCCCTTCCTGGTTCCCGCCACTCTAAACCTGCGTCTAACCTGAGAAGATCGAGGGGATTTACCGTGACTCCTCCGTAGGCCGCAAACCAGTGGAGGTGCGACCTGGTCACGCGCCCGGATGCGCCCACTTCACCCACAAGCTGCCCACGCTCGACCGTGTCGCCCGGCACGACGAGAACGCGACTGAGGTGAAAGTAGCCGGTGACGAGACCGGCCCCGTGATCGATCAGCACGGTCGTACCGCTGTAGTAGAGATCGGCCACCAGGGCTACGACGCCGCGGTTTGCTGCTTGGACCGGCGCACCCCACTGTCCCGCGAAGTCCACGCCATAGTGCCGGCTTCGCACGACCCCGTTGAAGATGCGGGGGATACCGAAGCCGCTGGTGATCACGCTCGTTCTCGGCCGCTCGAACGGCTCGAGCCACAGGCGCGCGGTCTCGTGCGCCCGCTCCCGGACACCGTCCACGAGCTCGCTCTCGAGGCGGATGCGCTCCTTCAACGAGTCGGGCGGCCGCGCGAACTCCGGAGCGACGCGCAGCCGCTCACCCGGCAGGCGACGGCGCCGCACCGGGAGGGCGACAGTGGCCGTATCGACCATGCCATCCATGTGGGACCGCACGACCCGCGCGACCACGCTGTCGGACCCGAACGGCACGCCGCCGAGCGCGTGGAAGCCATCCGCCTCACGCTCGAAGTGCAGTGCCTGGTCCGCGAGTGTGCCCTGCACGTCCACGACGCTGTCCGAGCGGACCGCCAGGATCACGAGCGAGCCCTCGAGCGGCGCCCGGGGACTCCAGGCGATCCCGCGCGGCGGCCCGAGACCGAGCAGGAGAGTGGCGAGTGCGAGCGCGGAGATGGTCAGAGTCGCGCCAGGGCGCGACGCGCGGTCTCGACGGCCGGGCGGCCGCCGTCGCCCCCTTGCATCTGTGCCAGATACTCCGTGTACCGGGCCCGCGCGGCGGAGCGATCGCCGGACAGCTCCGCCGCCCGGGCGGCGCCGAACAGGCTGCGCGACCGCCGGCGCTCGCGGCGGAGCGTGGACTCGTACGCCACGCGCGCGTCGCCGTAGCGACCGGCGGCGAGCAGCAGGTCGCCCTCGAGCTCGCGGGCCGGCAGGAGCTCCCCGGGCGTCACGGGATGTTTCTCCGTCACGTCCTCCAGATCGGCCGCGGCCTTGGCCTCGCGGAGCGCACCTGTGGTATCGCCGGCGGCGAACAGCACCCATGCGGTCACCGCCTGTTTCCTGACGCCCACGATGCGCGACCAGTTGTAGCCCGTCTGTCCCGCCAGTGCGGCCTCGATGCCCGCGAGCGCGGCGATCTCGGCGCGCGCCTGCGTCGTGTCGCCACTCCGGGCGGCCCCGATGCCGCGCGTGAAGTGCCCCAGGGCTTCTCCGATGCCGCCCTTCCCTGCCGCGCGGACGGGCAAGCGCGCCGCGGCCACCCAGTCGTCGCGCTCGAGGGGGACGCGGGCTTCCATCGCGACGCGGTTGTAGTTGGTGACGAGCGCGTCACTGGTGATCGCGGTCGTGAGGGCCAGCCCCTCGCCGACGGTGCGCCTGGCCGTGGAGTCTCGCCCTTCCTGTAGATAGCCGTACACCATGTAATCGATCGCGTGGAACTGCTCCGGCGCCACGCCGCCCAGATTCTGCGCGCGCGCGTACGTGATACCCGCATCGAGGGCACGCTGGTTCGCGGCTATCGTTTCGTCCCATAGTCCAAGCCGAATGAAGATGTGCGACGGCATGTGCTGGGCATGCGGCGCGGACGGGGCGATTTGCGCGTAGCGCCGCGCGGCCTCGAGCCCCAAGGGCGCGAGCTCGGGCGAGTCGTTCGCGTGGATGATGTAATGGGCGAGGCCCGGATGCTGCGGAAACCGACGGAACAGCGGATTCAGGATCGCCGCGGCTTGCTTCTGCCGGACGAATGTCGTATCGGTCGCGGACGCCGTGGCGACGAGGGACAGGGCGTAGTACATCGCCACCTCGGGGTCATCGGGCACATCGCGGTACAGGCGCGCGAGCGTATCGGAGTACGCCTGCAGTCGCTTGGCGTTCGGGACGTTCTCGTAGTCGCGGTAGAGCGCGCCGACCGCGGCGATGAATCCGCGCTCGCGCGCGGTCGGCGCCGGAACCGCCTGGGCGCGGATCGCCGCGGCCGCACCCTTGCGCAGGTTCTCACCCGCCGGCCCTCCCACGAACGGATTGCCCCACGCGTTCACGGCCATGCCCCAATAGGCCATGGCGCACGCCGTATCCGCCACGGCGACCGCCTTGAACGCGCGGGCGCCCTCCTCCCACCAAAACGAATGGAGCAGCGCCATCGCGCGCTCGAAGCCCGCCCGCGCCTCGGGGGTGCATGAGACGGGGAAGGTCACGTGCCCGAGGGCCTCGTGCTGATGATCGTGGTCGTCCTGAGCGGGGAGGCGACTGGCGCTGACGGCGCCTACGAACGCGGTCACCAGGAGAAGACGGGTCGTGCGCGGCATTGGCAGGCTCCGGCCGGGATCCTAGTAATTTGGGTCGCCGGGGTTTTCCTGCACAGTGGGCACGCTATTTTGCGTTTTATGCGGCTGTCGCTGCGGTTCATCATCCCCCTGTTTCTCGCGGTCGGCGCCATTGCCTACGCGGTGGTCCCGCTCGTCGACAAGCTGACCGTGCAATGGTTCGAGCGGGATCTGGACATCCGCGCGACTCTGATCGCCAACACCGTCCAGGAGCCGTTGCGGAACGCGATCCGCGCCGGCAACCGCTCGAGCCTCGAGCCGTTTTTCTTGCGCCTCACCCAGGACGAGCGCCTGTTTGCCGTCGGGTACTGCCCGGCCGGAGGCGGCGAACCCGTCGCGACTCCCTCCCTGCCGTCCGAGATCCGCTGCACCGACCTGGCCCGGTTCTCGGGTGAGGAGGGGCACGTCCTCAAGAGCCCGGACGGCCCGCTCCTCGTGTCGGTCCGGCCCGTCGACCTCGAAGGCGCACCGGCGGGAACGCTCGTGCTGGTGCACGACCTGAGCTTCGTGGCGCGGCGCAGCGCGGAGACCCGAAAGTACCTGTTCTATTTCTTCGTCGGCCTGGGGGCCACCATCGCGCTCATCACCGTCGCCATCGCCCAATTGAGCTGGCGCGGCTGGGTCCAGGGGCTCCGGGCGCTGCTGCGGGGCGAGGGCCTGGTTCGCCCGGATAGCTTCGCGGCACCCGAGCTGCGCCCCATCGCCCGCGACCTGCGCGCCCTGATCTCGGACCTCGAGGCCGAGCACCGCTCGCGCGACGACGAGCAGCTCGCGTGGACGCCAGACACGCTGCGCGCGATCCTGCAGACCGAGCTGCGCGGTCAGGAAGTGATCGTCGTGTCCAACCGCGAGCCATACATCCACGTGCGGCAGGGCGAGAGCGTCGAGGTGTGGCGCCCCGCCAGCGGCCTGGTCACGGCCCTGGAGCCGATCATGCGCGCCTGCTCCGGGACGTGGATCGCGCACGGGGGCGGCTCGGCCGACCGCGACGTCGTGGACGCCCACGACCGGGTCGGCGTGCCGCCGGCGCATCCGGCGTACGAGCTGCGGCGGGTGTGGCTCACGACCGAACAGGAGGCGGGGTACTACTACGGGTTCGCGAACGAAGGGCTGTGGCCGCTGTGTCACATCGCCCACGTCCGCCCGACCTTCCGGACGGCCGACTGGGACCAATACGTCGCGGTCAATCGTAAGTTCGCCGCCGCCGCCATCGACGAGGCCAAGTCTCCCGACCCGATCGTGCTGGTGCACGACTATCACTTCGCGCTGCTGCCGCGCATGATCCAGGAAGCGCTGCCGGCCGCGACGATCATCGCCTTCTGGCACATTCCGTGGCCGAACCCCGAGGCGTTCGGGATCTGCCCGTGGCGGGAAGCGCTGCTCGACGGCATGCTCGGCTCGAGCATCCTCGGGTTTCACACGCAGTTTCATTGCAACAACTTCGTCGACACCGTCGACCGCCTCCTGGAAGCGCGGGTGGACCGGGAGATGTTCACCGTCTCCTACGCTGGCAACGTGACCGCCGTCAAGCGGTACCCCATCTCGATCGAGTGCCCGCCGCCGGCGGAGCTGGTGGCGAAGGGAGTCGAGAAATGCCGCCTGGAGGTGCGGCGGCGCCACGAGCTCCCCGCCGACCACGCCATCGGGGTTGGTGTCGACCGTCTCGACTACACCAAGGGGATCGAGGAGCGGCTGCGCGCGGTGGAGCGCCTGCTAGAGATGCATCCGGAGTGGGCCGGGAGGTTCACGTTCATCCAGATCGCGGCGCCGACGCGCGGGCGGATCGAGCAATACCAGGAGTACGAGGCGCGTGTCCGCGCCATGGCGGCGCGGATCAACGACCGGTTTGCCGCGGCGCAGCACCCACCCATCGAGCTCCTGGTCGAGCATCATCAGCCCGACGAGATCTACGAGTACTACCGCGCCGCCGACTTGTGCATGGTCACGAGCCTGCACGACGGCATGAATCTGGTGGCCAAGGAATTCGTGGCGTCGCGGGACGACGAGCGGGGCGTGCTGATCCTGAGCCGGTTCACGGGCGCGGCGCGGGAGCTGCCCGAAGCGCTGATCGTCAACCCGTACGACACGGACGAATGCGCCGCGGCGCTCCACCTTGCGCTGTCCATGCCCCGCGGCGAGCAACGGACCCGCATCCGGCTGATGCGCGGACTTCTGCAGGACTTCAACGTCTACCGGTGGGCGGGGCGGATGCTGATCGACGCCGCCGCCATGCGGCGCCGCGGCCGGCTCCTGGAGCAAGCGGCGGCCGCGGAGCGGACGCGACCTGCCGTCCGCGCGCGGGGAGGGGGGAGACGCCGCCGGTGATATCGCTCGACGATGGCCCCGCCGCGGAGCGGCGGCGCGTCGCCCCACTCCCGGCGCCACGGCCGGACTGGGCGTACTTCTTCGATATCGACGGGACGCTCGTCGACCTCGCGGACTCACCGCGGGCCGCACGTCCCGACGCCCTGCTCCGGGAGCTCGTGGAACGCCTCTATCACGCCACCGGAGGAGCGGTGGCCCTGATGAGCGGTCGCGCCATCGCGGACGTCGACGATCTCTTTCCCGGGACACGCTTTCCCGCCGCCGGTCAGCACGGGACGGAGCGCCGCGACGCCGCGGGCCACGTCTCGTATCATGCCTCCCCGTCTCCGGCGCTCGAGCGGGCGCGGCACGAGCTCGCCCGGGCGGTGGCTCGGCACGCGGGGCTCGTACTCGAAGACAAGGGCTTGTCCCTCGCGCTCCATTATCGCCGGGCGCCGCGTCTTGCCGGCTATGCGCATCGGCTCGTCCGGTCGTTCCTGGGAGCGGGCGAGCGCACGTACGCGATCCAAAAGGGAAAACGGATCGTGGAGTTGAAGCCCGCCGGCCGAGACAAGGGCGTCGCCGTGGTCGAATTCATGGGGGAAGAGCCGTTCCGCGGTCGCACGCCGGTGTTCGTGGGCGACGACATCACGGATGAATACGGCTTCGCCACCGTGAATCGGTTGCGCGGCCACTCGGTCAAAGTGGGTCGGGGACGCACCGCGGCCCGCTGGCGTCTCCGGGACGTGCGGGCGGTGCGGCAATGGCTCGGCCGCGGCCTCTCTGCCCCATGACCTCGCTCGATCTCGGCTTGGTCGGTAACGGCACGATCGGTGCCCTCGTGAACCCCCGCGGTGAGATCGTGTGGGCCTGCTTTCCACGCTTCGACGGCGATCCGGCCTTCTGCTCCTTGCTGCGTGAGCGGACGGGCGACATGGACTTCGGCTTTCTCACCGTGGAGCTGCTCGACTTCGCCGCGGAAGAGCAGGAGTATCTGGTCAACACGCCGATCCTCGTCACCCGGCTGCGCGACCATCAGGGCGGTGCGATCGAGATCACGGATTTCGCGCCGAAGTTCCGGCAGCACGGTCGCATGTTCGCTCCCATGATGCTCGTCCGGCGGATCAGGCGGCTCGCCGGCAACCCGCGCGTGCGCGTGCGCATTCGTCCGGCGCGCGACTACGGTCGCGAGCGGACCGCGACCACGTGCGGCTCGAACCACATCCGGTACCTCGGCACCGATCTCGTGCTGCGTCTCACGACGGACGCGCCCGTGACCGCGGTGGTGGAAGAGAATGCGTTCTTCCTCGAGGACGCCGTCACGCTGCTGCTGGGGCCGGACGAAACCGTCCAGGGCGGCGCCCCGGAGGTCGGAGGGCGCTTCCTCGACGAGACGATCGGGTACTGGCGGGACTGGGTGCGCTCGCTCGCCATCCCATTCGAATGGCAGGACGCCGTGATCCGCGCGGCGATCACGCTGGAGCTCAACGTCTACGAGGACACCGGCGCGATCGTGGCCGCCCTGACGACCTCGATCCCGGAGGCGGCGGGGAGCGCGCGCAACTGGGACTATCGGTTTTGCTGGCTGCGTGATGCTGCCTTCGTGGTGAACGCGCTCAACCGTCTCGGCGCCACGCGCACGATGGAACGCTACCTGAGCTATGTGGTGAACCTCGTGGCCGGCACGGACGGCGGACGGCTCCAGCCCGTGTACGGCGTGAGCGGCCGATCGATCCCGGCGGAGCGCAACGTCGACTCGCTGCCGGGCTACCGTGGGATGGGCCCGGTGCGCGTCGGCAATCAGGCCCAGAGCCAGGTGCAACACGACGTCTACGGCTCGGCCATCCTCGCCGCCACCCACGTGTTCTTCGATCGCCGGCTGGTGCGCGGGAGCGGGGACGTCCTGTTCCGCCGCCTCGAGACCCTCGGCGAGCAGGCGGCCCAGCTCTACGACCAGCCGGACGCCGGTCTCTGGGAGCTGCGCGGCACCGCTCGCGTGCACACGTTCTCGAGCGTGATGTGCTGGGCCGGGTGTGACCGGCTCGCCAAGATCGCGACCCGCCTGGGCCTCGGGGATCGGGCGGCCCATTGGCGAGACCAGGCCACCCGCATTCACGAGTTCGTGAGCCGACGTTGTTGGAACGCCGCGAAGCAGAGCTTCGTCGCGACGGCGGACGGCACGACGCTCGACGCCAGCCTGCTGCGGCTGGGGGAGCTCGGGTTCCTGCCGGAAGACGACCCACGCTTCGTGGGCACGGTCGGTGCCATCGAACGCGAGCTCCGGCGCGGCGCATTCATCTTCCGCTATGTGGAGGCGGATGACTTCGGGGAGCCCGAGAACGCCTTCCTGGTGTGCACGTTCTGGTACATCAACGCGCTCGCCGCGCAGGGGCGCCGCGATGAGGCCCGCGCCCTGTTCGAAAACGTGCTCGCCTGTCGCAACCGGCACGGTCTCCTCGCCGAGCACATCGACCCCCGGACCCGCGAGCAGTGGGGCAACTTCGTGCAGACCTACAGCATGGTGGGGATCATCGCGTCGGCGATCCGGCTGTCGCTGCGGTGGGACCAGGCGTTTTGAGCACCGGCGCCCGAGCTGGCTTCTCCGCCTCCAGCGCGAGCGCTACGCCGTTGGTCCACCCGAACCCGTCCTGCGTCGGGTACTCGCCTCCACCGGCGCGCCGCCGCACGTCCACCACGTCGTACTTCTCCGTCATCTTCCTCGTAG
This sequence comes from Gemmatimonadales bacterium, assembly GCA_035631795.1. Lineage (GTDB taxonomy): Bacteria > Gemmatimonadota > Gemmatimonadetes > Gemmatimonadales > GWC2-71-9 > AG41. The sequence goes on from DASQIB010000207.1 coordinate 10,123, forward strand.
CCGCGTAGACGCGACGGTTGAGCACGAGCCACCGGCGGCGAGCGGCGTCCGCCAGGTCCGGGCGGCCGTAGCGACGCACGCCCTCGATCGAGAGCCACTGGAGCGGCGGCCAACCGTTCGGGGCGTCCCACTGCTGGCCCGACGCGATCAGGGTCGTGACGAACCCGCCGGGCTTGAGAAAGTCCCGCTCGAGCCGCGCGGCGACCGCACGACCCTGCTCCGGCGTGGCGAGACCAAAGTACAGCGGCGCCGCGGCGGCGAGCGTCGGACGGTCCGTCACGCGCGCCCCACTGCGCCACCGGACGTCGTAGAAGAATCCGCTCGCGGAGTCGAACGCCGCGGCGAGGAGCGCGCGGCGCCGCGCCTCAGCGTCCGCATTGAACCGCCGCGCGACGTCCGCATCGCCCACCCGGCCGCGCGCCGCGCGCAAAGCCGCGATGATACGCTCGGCGTGATAGAGCAGGCTGTTGAGATCCACCGGCGCGAGGTCCGTGGTCTCGAGCGTCCGCAGGTCCTTCGGATCGCGCATCCATCGGCTCGAGAAGTCCCAGCCGCTCTCGGCCGTGGCGCGGATGTTCCGGAAGAGCGGCTGCCGCCGCTCCTCGGTAACGGTCTGACCGAGCTCGTAATCCGGCTTAAAGGACTCCGGCCGCGGCTGGGGGTCGTCGTCCCAGTACCGATTCAGCACCGATCCGTCGCGGAGCTTCACCACGCGGCGGGAGGCCTCGCCGGGCTGGAGCCGCTCGGCGCCGTCCATCCAGAAGGCGTGCTCCGCCTCGAGCGCGTCGAGATAGCCCAGGGCGTGCGTGGTATCGGTAGCGCCCGCGTAGAGCCCCACCATCGCGGCGAAGAACGGCGGCTGGCTGCGACCGAGGTAGTACGTTCGGTTGCCGTTGGGAATGTGCCCTACCGTTCGAATCAGGTAGGCGAAATTGTCGAGCATGCTCTTCACCAGATCGGTCCGGCCGCTCTGGATCAGGCCGAGCATGGTGAAGTACGAGTCCCAGTAATAGACCTCGCGGAAGCGCCCGCCGGGCACGACGTAGGGCTCGGGCAGCGAGATCAACGACGAGAGGGCCGTGTCGTGGGATGGCTCGCGGGTCAGCACGGGCCACAGCGCCCGGATGTGCTGCTCCATCGTTTGCGAGCGGTCGCTGTGAAAGTCGGCGGCGACCGTCGGCGGCATCTCGAAATACTGCGAAACGAACGTTTTGAGACTGAACCCCGGAGCGCGCCGAGCGGAATCGTAGCGCGCGACGATCTGGTGCGGCGCCACGAGCGGCCGCGCGTCGACGAACGTTTTAGAGTCGGGAAAGATGCCGGAGAGTTCCACGGCGGCGAACAGGGGGCCCAGATCCTTCGCGGGCTCATAGCGCGTCGCCGCCGGAGGTTGGGGGAAGTTAGGGGAGGTTTGGGAGGTTGTGTCGGGGCGGCAACCCGCGGCGGCACACCAGACCATCGCCGCCGCGATCAACCTCCCCCAACCTCCCCTAACCTCCCCTAACCTCCCGAACCGCCTCATCTGAAGATGTACCACAGCACCCCGATCGTCGCCGCCAACACAACGGATAGCGTGACGTTCAACCCGCTCGGCGCAGCCTCGACCGGCGCGGCCACGTCCACGTGACCACGGGTCAGTCCAACGGTCTTCACGGCCGGAGGCGGTGGTGTCGCCAGGCTTACCGCGATCAAAATCGCGGAGCACAAGATGAAGAGCAGCGCCGCGAAGTGGAGAAAGTTGACGCCGGCGATCCAGGCCCACACGGTCCCGCTCGCGAGGTGCGCCTTGCCCAGCTCGAGTCCCAGGCGCAGCACGCCGAGGACGAGTCCCGTCACGAGCGAGGTGACCGCGCCGGCCGCATTCAACCGCGGGTACAGCACACCGAGTAGGAAGCACGCCGCGATCGGCGGCGCGATGTACGCCTGCACGCTCTGCAAGTAGATGTAAATCTGCGGCGAGATGAACTTCGTAAATGGAATCCACAGGAGGCCCAGGCCCACCAGCACGACGGTCGTGAGGCGGCCGACCGCCACGAGCCGCGCCTCGCTCGCGTCGGGCCGCCATTTCCGGTAGACGTCCCACGTGAGCAGGGTCGAGCAGGAGTTGAAGGCGGAGGCGAGCGAGCTCATGAGCGCCGCGAGCATGCCGGCGAGCACGAGGCCCTTGAACCCCGCGGGCATCAGCCGCGTGACCAGCGTCGGGTAGGCGGTGTCGGCCGCCCCCCCGCGGACATCCGCGAACAGCGCGGCGGCGATGATCCCCGGCAGCACGAAGATGAAGACCGGGAGGATCTTCAAGAACCCGGCGAAGATCGTGCCGGTGCGGGCCTCCTTCACATTCCGTGCGGCCAACACCCGCTGCACGATGTGCTGGTCCGTACACCAGTACCACACGCCGAGGATCGGCGCGCCGAACACGATGCCGGTCCAGGGAAAGTCCGGGTGGTTGATCGGCTTCCACATCGAGAAGAAATCCGCGGGGACCCGCGTCTCGAGCCCGCTCCAGCCGCCCACCGCCTGCAGGCCGACCACCGCCAGCACGGCCGATCCGATGATCAGGACGACCGCCTGCATCACTTCCGTATAAATCACGGCGCGAAGCCCTCCCATCACCGTGTAGACGCCCGTGATCACGATGAGCACGACGGCACTCGTCCACACGCTCCAGCCCGTCACCGCGCGCACGACGATCCCACCCGCGTACAACGTCACGCTGATCTTGGTGAGCACGTACCCGATGATCGACACCCACGTGAAGTACGACCGCGCCGCGGGATTGAAGCGGCGCTCGAGAAATTCAGGCATGGTGTACACGCCGCTCCGCAAGTAGAACGGCACGAACAACCACCCCAGGAGCAGCAGAATGAGACAGGCGAGCCATTCGAAGTGGCCCACCGCGAGCCCGCTCGCCGCACCGGTCCCCGCGAGGCCAACGAGATGCTCGCTCCCGATGTTGGACGCGAACAGGCTCGCCCCGACGGCGAACCAGCCGACATCGCGGCTCGCGAGAAAGTAGTCGGCGCTGACGTTCTTCTCGCGCTTGGCGGCCCAATAGCCGATCCCCGCGAGGAGAAGGAAGTACGCCGCGATCACCAGGAGGTCGAACGCATGCAGAGAGGTCATGGCGTATGATGGTTGAGGAGGTACTGAACGGCGAGGTCGGTCAGACTCCACAGCTGTACGTCCGAGCTCGTCCCGTAGCGCGTGGGCACGAGCCGGCCGTTGTCGATCCGATAGCTCCACAGCTCC
>DASQIB010000208.1:0-36203 GCA_035631795.1 Gemmatimonadales bacterium
CGGCCGGTCGGTGCGCCGCCGCGGCTCACCGAGCCGCCGCGGCCATGAAAGAACGCGATCGGCACCCCGCACTCCCGGCCGAGGCGCGTGAGCCGGAGCTGCGTCTTGGCAAGCTCCCAGTTGGATGAGAGAAAGCCGCCGTCCTTGTTGGAGTCGGAGTAGCCGATCATGACCTCGAACACGCCGCCCTGCGCCCGGATGCTGCGCCGCACGACCGGCACCTGGAGCAGGTCGCGCATGATGTCGGGCGCGCGGCGCAGGTCGTCGATGGATTCGAACAACGGCACGATCGGCAGCGTGCAGCTTTCCACGCCCGCCGCGTCGGCGAATAGTCCACCTTCCTTGGCGAGGAGGTAGGCGCCGAGCACGTCGGCCGCGTCGTGCGTCATGCTGAGAACAAAGCTGCCGATCGCTTCGCGGTCGAGGCGATCGCGCATCTCCCGGATCAGCCGGAACAGGCCGCACAGCTCGGCGGCATCTGATGGCGGGGACCCCTGATCTCCGTGAAGCGGGCGCCCCAGCTCACTGACGAGCCAGGCGCGCCATTGGGCGGACGCCGGCTCCGGTGGCCCCGGGGAGGAGGTCTCGCCCTGGTTGCGCGCTCGCCAGAGAGCCGTGAGGGCCGTGGTGAGCCGCGGAGAGTTGTCCCGCACATCGAGTCGGAACGTGCTGAACCGGAAGGCTTCGACCTCACGGCGCACCGGCCGGACCAGGAGCGTCGCGACGGTGGCGCAGCGTGCCGCAACGAGGCCCGACTCGAGCGTTCGTAAGTCGGCGATCAACTCGTCCGCCGTAGCGTACGCATCGTGGGACTCGCCGGCCAGGGCCTGGTCCAGCCGGTGGAGCATGCAGGTCGCGTACTGTCGGAACACCTCGCCGGGGTTGCGTCGCTCGATGCGCTCCCGGTCGCCGGAGGCCTCGAGCAAGCGCGTCAGCGCTTCGCGGAACTGCGGCGCGATCGGGGCCGCTCGCTCCGTGGGGCTCAACGCTCGCACGAGATCGCTCACGCGCTGACGATAACGGCGCAGGCTGGCCATGCGGTTCTCGAGCAGCGCGCGCCGCGTCACGTCGTTCGTGACGAACGGGTTGCCATCCCGGTCACCGCCGATCCACGACCCGAACTGGAAGAACGCGGGCACGTCGAAGCTCTCTCCCGGGTAGGCCTGCCGCAGCGCGCGCTCGAGCTTTTCAACGAGCTCGGGGACCACCTCGAAGAGGTTCTCGTTGACGAAGTACAGGCCCCAGGCCAGTTCCTGATCCACGGTGGGCTTCTCGAGACGGAGCTCGCCCGTGAGCCACAGGAGCTCGATCTCGGTCCGGAGATTGTCGACGAGGGCGGCGCGCTCTCGCGGCGTCCAGCGCGGCGCTTCGAGGTCGACCAGGCGTCGGTAGATGCGGCGATGCTTCTCGAGCACGGTCACCCGCTTCGCCTCGGTGGGATGTGCCGTGATGACCGGTCGCACCCGGAGCGCGGCGACGGTTGCGCGCGCCTCGTGCGGCGGGAGCCCGGCCCGCGCCGCGGCGGAGATCACCTGGGCGAAGGTCCCGCGGACCTGCTCGTGGCCGCGCTCGACCTCACTCTGAACTCGCTCGCGCATCGCGGCGTTTTGCTCGGCGATGGAGAGGAGCAGGAACCACATCCCCTGGGCTTGAATGGCGCGCGCGACGAGGTCTGGGGGCGCGTCCGTATCGAGCGGCTCGCCCTTGAGGACGGGCGCGATCTCCGGATGGTGGATGTGGACGACGTCCAGAAAGCAGTCGTACAGCAGGCCCGCCGTGTGTCGCAGGTATTCGGCGGTGTCGACGAGGATGAAGTCAGCCGGGGGTGGCGTCACGCCACGCGGTCGCGCGGCGGCGCGCCCGCGAAGAAGGTCTTGAGGTTGTCGAGCGCGCGGAGCCCCATCGCCACGCGGCTCTCGTGCGTCGCGCTCCCGATGTGCGGGAGGAGGACGACGTTGTTCATCGTGAGGAACTCGGGCGAGACCGTCGGCTCGCGCTCGAACACGTCGAGCCCGGCTCCGGCGATCGTGCCCTGCTTGAGCGCGGCCACGAGAGCCGCTTCGTCCACGATATCCCCCCGGGCGTTATTGATGAGGAATGCCCCGCGCTTCATCAAGCCCAGCCGCCGCGCGTCGATGAGGTGGTGCGTCTCGGGCGTCGCAGGCGAATGGAGCGAGACGAAATCGGCTTCGCGCAGTACGTCATCGACACTGGCGCGTGGCTCCGCGTCGAGCTCCGCCACGACCGCAGGTGGCGGCGGATAGGGGTCGTGGAAGATCACCCGCATGTCGAACCCGTGCCGAGCCCGGTGGGCCACGGCCCGTCCAATCCGGCCCAGCCCGATGAGCCCGAGCGTCTTGCCACTGACCCGCGTGCCGAGCATGTGCGTCGGCCGCCAGCCGGTCCACGTGCTGGCGCGCACCTCGCGCTCCCCCTCCCCACCCCGGCGCGCCACCATCAGCATCAGCAGGATCGCGTCGTCCGCCGTGTCTTCCGTGAGCACGTCGGGCGTGTTGGTCACGACGACGCCACGCGCTTTGGCCGCACCGGTGTCGATGTTGTTGAAGCCCACGCCGTAGTTGGCGATGATGCGCACCTTGAGTGGCTCGGTGCCCAGCAGCTGGGCGGTGACCTTATCGGTCACCGTGGGAACGAGCGCATCGGCGGTACGCAACGCCTCCGCGATCTCCGCCGACGTGAAGGTATGGTCGTCCGCATTCAGCCGCGCGTCGAAGTCGCGGGCCGCCTGTTCTTCCGCCGGCTTGGGCAGCCGACGCGTGAACACCACTGTCGGTCGCCCGGATCGTCCCGCGCTCACCGCTCCGCCATCACCGGCCGGGCCGGCTGCCGCGCGAGCGCTTGCGCCACCGTGGCTCCGAGCTCGGCAGGACTGGGCGCCACGGTGAGCCCCGCCGACCGCATGATCTCGGCTTTCTCGGCGGCGGTATCGCCGAACGCGGAGATGATCGCGCCGGCATGTCCCATGCGACGCCCCTTGGGTGCCGTGAGGCCTGCCACGTACCCGATCACCGGCTTCGTCATCTGTTCCTTCACGAACATCGCGGCGTCCGCTTCCTGGGGGCCGCCGATCTCGCCGATCATGACGACCGCTTTCGTCTCGGGATCCTGCTCGAACAGGGCCAGGATGTCGACGAAGGAGCTCCCGTTGATCGGGTCACCGCCGATACCCACGCTCGTGGTGATGCCGATGCCCAGCGCTTGCATCTGGGCGGCGGCCTCGTAGCCGAGTGTACCGGAGCGCGTCACGACGCCGACCGTCCCGCGCGTGTAGATGTGGCCGGGCATGATGCCCATCATGGCCCGGCCGGCGCTGATCAGGCCGGCGCAGTTCGGTCCTATGAGTGTCGTGCGCCGATCCTTCGCATAGCGCCAGAGATACCGCTTGACGCGGATCATATCCTGCGCGGGCACGCCGTCCGTGATCGCGACGACGAGGCGGATGCCGGCATCCGCCGCTTCCATGATCGCGTCGGCGCAGAAGGGCGCGGGCACGAGAATGAGACTCGCAACGGCCCCGGTGCGCTCAACGGCCTCCTTGGCCGTGTTGAATACCGGGCGGCCCAGATGCTCGTTGCCCCCCTTTCCCGGCGTCACACCGCCCACGACGTTCGTGCCGTAGGCAATCATCTCTTTGGCGTGGAACGTGCCCTTGTCGCCCGTGAAGCCCTGGACGATGACCCGGGTTGTCTCGTCGAGGAGGATGCTCATTGACGCGCGGCGACCACGCGCTCGGCCGCCTCCGAGAGGGTATCCGCCGTCTGGATCGCGAGGCCGCTCTCCTTCAGGATACGACGGCCCTCGTGCACATTGGTGCCCGCCAGGCGCACCACCAGTGGCACTGGCACCCGGACTTCGCGGACGGCCTGCACGACTCCCTGCGCCACCCAGTCGCACCGGTTGATCCCGGCGAACACGTTCACGAGAATGGCGCGGACGTTCTTGTCGGAAAGCACGAGGCGAAACGCCGCAGCGACGCGATCGGGACTCGCGCCACCGCCGATGTCGAGGAAGTTCGCGGGCTCACCGCCGGCGTGCTTGATCATGTCCATCGTCGCCATGGCCAGCCCGGCGCCGTTGATGATGCACCCGATGTCGCCCTCGAGCGCCACGTAATTCAAGCCGTGCTCCGCCGCCTCCGCCTCACGCGGATCCTCCTGGGCGTAGTCGCGCAGCTCGGCGCCGTTGGGCCGCCGGAACATCGCGTTGTCGTCGAAGCTCATCTTGACGTCCAAGGCGAGCACCTCGCCGTCTTTGGTGACGACGAGGGGATTGATCTCGACCATGGTGGCGTCGAGCTCCCGGAACGCTTGATAGGCGCCGAGGATCGCGGTGACAGCCTGGCCGACCTGCGGCGGAGCGAGCCCCAGCCCGAACCCCAGCTCGCGGGCCTGGAACGCCTGCATCCCGACGGCGGGCTCGACGACCTCGCGCAGGATCGCCGCGGGCTCGCGCTGCGCGATCTCCTCGATCTCCATGCCTCCGTGCGGGTGGGCGACGACCACGATCCGCTCGCGCTTCCGGTCGAGCACGAGCCCGACGTAGAGCTCGCGCTCGATCGGGAGTGCCTGCTCGACCAGCAGACGGTGAACCGGAAGACCTTCCGGACCAGTCTGTGCCGTCACGAGCGTCTTCCCGAGGAGCTCCTTGGCGGCCTGGCGGACATCGGCGTCCGTCGAGCAGAGCCGGATGCCGCCCGCCTTGCCCCGGGCGCCCGAATGAATCTGTGCTTTCACGACCCATCGCATCCCGCCGATCTCGCTCGCCCGGTACACGGCCTGCTCCGCGCTATAGGCCACGCCGCCCTTCGGGACGGGGACACCGAACGCCGTGAGCAGCTCCTTGGCCTGGTACTCGTGGATGTCCACGACTACGCTCGAGCCGCGGCGAGCGACGACGAGCGCTGCGCGCGGGCCGCGATGGCAGCGGCGATCTGGACGATGTTCTGGGCCATGCGCGCGGAGGCGGCGTCGATCATGCGGCCGTCGAGCTGCGCGGCGCCCCGCCCGGCCCGCGCCGCCTCATCCAGCGCGAGGAGGATGCGTCGGGCGCGATCCACTTCCGCGGCCGGCGGCGTGAACACGTCGTTGGCGAGCGCGATTTGCGACGGGTGAATGGCCCACTTCCCCTCGTAGCCGAGCGCGGCGGCTCGCCGAGCGGCGGCCACGTAGCCGTCCGCGTCCTTGAAGTCGCCGTACGGGCCATCGATCGGGCGCAGGCCGTAGGCGCGACACGCGGTCACCAGGCGTACGAGGGCGGCATGCCACTGGTCTCCGGGGTAATCGGGGTTCAAGCCGCCGATGCTCACGGTGCGGGCCCGGAGGCTCGCCGCCAGATCCGCGACGCCGAAGTGCATCGCTTCGAGCCGGCGACTCGCCTGCGCGATCGTCTCGACGTTGGCCATACCGAGCGCCGTCTCGATCAGCACGTCGATCGCGATGCGGTGGGGAATGCGACGGGCGGCCTCGATCTGCGTGAGCAACGCGTCCACCAGATAGACGTCGGCCGGGACGCCCACCTTCGGCACCAAGACGCAGTCGAGCTTGTGGCCGGCGTGCTCCACGACGTCCACGACGTCGCGGTACATGTAGTGCGTGTCGATCCCGTTGACGCGAACCGCGACGGTCTTGCCCCGGCTCTTCCAATCGACCTCGAGGAGGCCCGCCACGACGTTCTTGCGGGCCTGCTCCTTATCGGCCGGCGCGACGGCATCCTCGAGGTCGAGGAAGACATAGTCGGCGTCCGAGTCGAGCGCCTTCTGGAACATCGCGGGCTGCGAGCCGGGGACCGCGAGCTCGCTCCGCTGCAGCCGAGGGTTGGCTGGCTCGTACCGAGTGAGACTCATGCCCGCACGGTCGCGCGGGGCGCCGCCTTCCCAGCCGGCTGCTGCGCGTCCGGCGATTGCGGCCCGGCGCTTCGCGCCGCCAGCGGGGCCGCGGTGCCACGATAGTATTCCGCGGCGGCTGCCACCCCGCTGCCGGGGTTGACCTGGATGCCGACGTCCCGCATCGCCATTTCCGCCCCGGCGATCGCACCCAACAGCATCAGCTCGTTCAGATCGCCCAGATGGCCGATCCGGAACAGCTTGCCGGCCATACGGGCCAGGCCGGCACCCAGCGCGAGGTTATAGCGGCGGTAGGCGACGTCGATCACGTCGGCGCCGTTCGTGCCCTCGGGCACCAGGACCGCGCTCACCGTGTCTGAATACCACTTCGGCGCTCGCGCGCACAACTTCAAGCCCCACGCCCGGACGGCGGCGCGCACACCCTCCGCCAGTCGATGGTGCCGGGCGAAGATGTTGTCGAGGCCCTCCTCGAACATCATGGCGAGTGATTCGCGCAGGCCGTACAGCATCGGGAGCGACGGCGTGTAGGGAAAATAGCCTCCAGCATTCGCCCTGAGCATGTCGCCGAAATCGAAGAAGACCCGGGGACAGCGCGCGCTCTCCCGGGCCACCAGCGCCTTGGGGCTCGCGCACACGATGCCCAAGCCAGCCGGCAGCATGAGTCCCTTCTGCGAGCCCGTGATCGCGAGGTCGACCTTCCATTCGTCCATCCGGAAATCGATCGAGCCAATGGAGCTGACCCCATCCACGTAGAGCAGCGCGGGATGCCGGGCAGCATCCATGGCCGTCCGCACCGCACCGAGGTCGCTCGTGACCCCCGTTGCGGTCTCGTTATGGACGATCAGGACGCCTTTGATCTCGTGCGCTGCGTCCTGCGACAGGATTTCGCCGATCCGCTCGGCCGGGGCGCCTTCGCCCCACTCCACGTCGAGGATGTCTACGCGCAGGCCGTGGCGCTGAGCCAGGTCGATCCACAGGTGGCTGAACTGACCGTAGCGCGGGGCGATGACGCGGTCACCGGGCGAGAGCGTGTTGACCAGGGCTGCTTCCCAACCGCCCGTCCCGGTCGCCGGGAAAATGAAGGGCTGCCCGGAGGCCGTCTTGAAGACCCGTTTCAGGTCTCGAAACAGCGGCGTGGAGAGCTCGGGAAACGCGGACGAGCGATGATCCTCCATGGCGCGATCCATGGCGCGCAGGATCCGCTCGGGCACGTTGGTCGGGCCGGGAACAAACAGGAAGTTGCGGCCGGGCATAGAACACACGTCCTCGAGAGAGGGAAAAACAAAGCGAGAACCGCCGGCTCTCGCTTAAGCTACTCGGGCTAACGTATTCGGCGACCCCGACCCCGCAACCACACGGATGGGTAGGACTCGACCCCCCTAAGGTGAGGGGCGCCAACCGGCTAGCCACACACGTCACAGCCCGCACAGGCGGCCGGGCGCTCACCGAAATACGCGAGCAGCGTGCCACGCCGGCAAGCGCGGCTCTCCACGTAGCGGCGCATGTCCGTCGTGTGGTCTCCCCAGTCGAAGTCGGCGCGCCGCCACAGCACCACGCACTCCGCGGCGCGGCCATCCCGGCCCGCCCGACCCGCTTCCTGATAGTAGGACTCGAGTGTGCGCGGTGGGCCCCAGTGCAGCACGCGACGCACATCGGGTTTGTCGATGCCCATGCCGAACGCGCTCGTGGCGACGACGACCCGCGCGCGGTCGGCGAGGAACGCGCGCAGCACGCGTCGCCGAGTGCCAGCGCTCAGGCCCGCGTGATAGGGCGCGACGCTGGCGCCCATCCGCAACAGCGCGCGGGTGACGACCTCGGTGAGCCGACGCGTGGGTGTGTACACGATGGTCGAGCCTTCACCCCCGCGCAGCAACGCCCGAATGCGGGCGAATCGCTCGCGGTCGTCCCGCACTCGCTCCACGCGAAACCGGAGGTTCGGTCGATCGAAGGACGTCATGACGACGTCCGCGTGGCGCAGGCGCAGGACGCGAAGGATTTCCGCGCGGGTCGCGGGTGTGGCGCTCCCCGTGAGCGCGATGGTGACGGGGTCGCCGAGCAGGTAGCGATAGCGATCCAGCCGCCGGTAGACCGGGCGGAATTCATTTCCCCATTCCACGATACAGTGTGCCTCGTCCACGGCGAGCAAGGACACCGTACGAGCGGCGCGCGTGAGCTGCCGCACGAGACTTTCGAGTCGCTCGGGGGCACAGTAGAGCAGTGTGAGACGTCCGGCGACCGTGGCGTCGAGGATCGCGCGACGTGCTGCCGGCGCGAGCAGGCTGTTCACGAACGCCGCGGCAATCCCGCGGCGCCGCAGGGCGCCCACCTGGTCCTGCATCAGCGAGATCAACGGCGAGATCACGAGCGTGAGCCCGCCCGCCATGAGCGCCGGGAGCTGGTAGCAGAGCGACTTCCCGGCGCCAGTGGGGAGCACCGCCAAGACGCTACGCCCGGCCAGGAGCGGGCCCAGGACCTTGAGCTGGTGGACGCGAAAGGCGTCGTGCCCGAAGCGCTCGCTCAAGAGCGCTCGCGCCCGAAGGAGCCCACCGCTGAAAGGGGACATACGGGCAAAGAAAGCGGGCCTCGCTGGCGGCGCGGGGCCCGAACGTTGCGCGGACGATCGAAATGCCGCGAGCTAGCCGCGGTCCTTCCAGTCTACGGTGTAGGTGTTCCCGCACTCATGGCACTTGACGTCTTTGGGCTGTCCTGAGACGTGCTGGCGCTTATGGCATCCGGGGCACACGAGGTGCGGCTCGTGCACCACGCTCCATCCTTTCGGACGGTCCTTGCGGATCTCGAGGTTCTCCTTTGGGACGCGCAACTCGACCTGATGTACCTCGAGCACCACCCACGGTTGCCCGGACTCTTCCACGACGCGATACCACGCGCCGCGCCGCAGGCCTTCCTTCTCCGCCCGGTCTCCACGGCTCCGGGCCCATCCGATGTCGGTCCGACTCATGCGCGGTCACTCCAGTCCACGGGATAGGTTTTGAGGCACTTCGGGCACTCCGACTCTTTCGGTCGGCCAGCGAGGTGCTGGCGCGTGTGGCAGCTCGGGCACACCAGGTACATCTGATGGACGCCGTCGGCCTGGTCGGGACTGAGGCGTACGACGCTCCAGGTCTTGGGCTGGCTGCGGCGGACGAGCAGGTGGCCGCGCGTGATACGGACGTGCACGTCGTTGACGTCCAGGACCAACCACCCCTCCCCCTGGTCCTCGAGGACCTGGTACCACTCGCCGCGCCGCAACCCGCGCTCCTCGGCAAAGTGGCCGCTGCCGCGCGCCCACCCGATCCCGCCCACGAGCGCTACTCCTGTTCCTCGGCGGCTCCGTCGCGGACGAGCACGAGGATCGCCGCCTGAGGGACGACGAGGTATCGCGTTCCGTCGAAGGTGATCTCCACCGCCGCCTTGCGGAAGAACAACGCGTAGTCTCCCATGCGGGCCTGCATCGGCAGGTATTTCACATCGGGCCCGCGGATTTTCCACGGTTCGTCGTCCATGCTCGCGGGCTCGGTGGTCGGAGTGCCGGGACCGGTCGCCACCACGCGGCCTCCCTGCACCTGCCGCGCTTCGACGGCCGTCGGGGGCAGGTAGAGTCCGACGTTCGTGCGCTCTTCGCCCTCCTCGGGAGCGATGAGCACGCGGTCGCCGACGACGATGAGTCGCTTGGGGGAGGAGGGCTCGTCCGGCATCGCCACCAGTATATCACGTTCCCTCGACGCCGGGCGGGTGGTGGTAGGGGGGGTTGGTGATGTGGATCACGTGCACGGCTTGACAGCGCCGGACGCCGCTTTATTAATGCGCGCCTGTCGCGCGCACTCGAAGACCGCCGCCCCCCTCGCATTCCCAGGAAGGGACTACAGGTATGCAAAACCCGATTGGCACTGTTCAAACCGAGCAGTGGAGCTGGATTCTCCAAACCGTCTGGGGTTGGATCTGGGGTGGCCTCTCCTGGATAATCGTCTGGGAGTCCTTTCTCTTCCGCTTCGTGCTCACCGGCGGCTCGTTCTGGGAGGCGTTCTTCAAGTTCCTCTTCTTGTTCTTCCCGACGACGGTGCTGGTGGCGGGTGTGTGGGGCACGATGGTGTCGCTCTATACGATCCCGTTTCGATCGGGACGCGGCCGCTTCCTCGCGGCGCTGCTCATGTCGTGGTGGGACGTGGCGCGCATGGCGTGGTTCTACTGGTTCGGCCTCGTCCGATTCCTGGTCATCTTCATCGGATCGATCTGGGGTCTGCTCCGGCTCGCCGTCAGCTTGATCTTGCGAACGCTCAAGAACCTGATCACGTCGCCATTCGCCCTGCTCGATTCGACCTCGCGCCAGCCCGGCGTCCCGTGGATCGCGTTCGTGCTGCTCGTGTTCTGGTCGGCGATCGAGGCCACGATCTTCACGTTCACGCTGCGGCCGACCATGGCCGAGCTCCTCGCCGACCTGACCGGGTACGCGGTGAACCCGCTGGCGCTCGTGGTGCTGCTATGGTTCTTCCTGTTCATCATCATCGGCGGCAGCTTCGCGTGCATCCAGGTGCTGAACGAAGCGATCAAGACCCGCGCGGTGGGGCAGATCGTATCGATGGTCCTGGTGGAGATCACGGTCGCTCTGTTCGAAGTGCTGTTCCTGTACCGTGAGCTGATCGATGCGATCACCCCGTGGCTCGCCCAGCAGGGATTTCAGCTTGGTATCGGGGGGACTCTGGGGTTGGCGTTCCTCGGCTGGGTGGGTGTGCGCGGTATGACGTGGTTCCTGTTCGGGCGCTTTGGTACGCCGGCCCTCATCTCGGTCCTCGGGCGCAAGGCGATGGAAGGCGTTGGAGGGGCCCCACGGGGCGCGGATGCCGGAGCGGACGCCGAGCTCTGGCGCGGGCCCATCCAGGCGCTGAAGGCCGAGCACGAATGGTTCAAGAAGGAAGCCCAGCACCTAGTGGAGCTGCTCACCCTGCCGGTGCTCCAGCTGCTCGCCGCCGGCTTCAACTTCGGCGTGGTCGCGATCCTCGGAAAGCCGCATTTTACGCTGCCGTTCCGGTCCCTCGACCAGGTGCTCGCGAGCACTCCGTTCGTCAGCACCAAGAGCGCCGAGGAGCGCACCGTATGACGCGCCGAATCGCGGCTCTGGTCTGCGGCCTGACTCTTCTGGCCTGTGCCCCATCCGAGCATACCGGCCCGGCCCGCTCGACCCTGGTCATCGGCCTCGACATCAGCGGCTCGTTCCGCCACAACCCGGCGTTCGCTGGCGCGATCGAGTTCGCGTCGATTTACATCTACGGCCACTTGAACGGGGTCGGTGGCCTCACACAGAACACGGCGATCTTCGTCGGCGAATTGGGAGGGGAGCGGCCGGGGCAGGCCAAGGTGTTCCACCCCATTCAGGACCTTACCGGCCTCTCACCCGAGCAGATCGCCGCCAACCTGCGAGCGTGGTTTCCGCAGGAAGACCCGATCACCGACTTCAATGCGTTCTTCCAGCGGGCGGCCACGCACGTGCGGCGGAACAATCTCGCCCTCGCGCCATTGAACGTCGTCCTGTTCTCCGACGGGGAGCCCGACTACCCGGGCGCCGCGCGCATGTCCACCGATGAGAAATACAGCAAGCTGGACATGAGCCCGCTCGAATACCTTGCGCGCAACGTGACCGTGCGTCTGCTCTACGCCTCCCCACCCATCGCTCAGCTGTGGGAGAAGCGCGTGCCGCGCAAGCGTGTGCGCCTGTGGACGCAGGACGCGGACGTCATGCGCGGCTGGCGACGCCACGTGGTCGAAGGAGCGCCGATGGAGAAGCAGGACTCGCTCTGGTCCTGGGTACAGAACGTGGTGGACGTGCGGGTGGCGAGGGAGAGGGTGCTCTAAGCGGGTTGGGGAGGTTAGGGAGGTTGGGCAGGACTGGGGAGGTTGCTTCGCTGACGGGCCGACCTCCCCTAACCTCCCCTAACCTTTCCAAACCTTCTTCAGCCTTCAACCGCAGTATCTGTCAAACGCCGTCGTCAAATCCGCCGCGATATCCCGCGCCGCCCGTCCCTCGATATTCTTCCGTTCCAGCATGAACACGAGCGCGCCGTCCTTGAAGAGCGCCATTTGGGGCGACGACGGCGCGTACCCCGTGAAATAGCTCCGCGCACGGGCGGTAGCGTCGGCGTCCTGGCCCGCGAAGACGGTGAACAGCCGGTCGGGACGGCGGGCATGCTCGAGGGCGAGCGTGGCGGCCGGCCGCGCGTTGCGCGCTGCGCACCCGCAAACCGAGTTCACGACGACGAGCGTCGCGACCCGGCTCGCGCCGCCGAGCGCGGCGTCGACGTCCGCCGGGGTGCGGAGCTCCTGGAAGCCGATCCGGGTCAACTCGTCCCGCATCGGCTGAACGAGGCGGGGGTCATAGAGCGGCACGTGGAGGCCGGCCATGCAGTCCTCATGCGAAAGCAGTCCTCGCAATATATACTGGCCGACGGAGGCGAGCCGCGCGTGCGAGTACTCATTGTCGAGGACGACGCCGAGCTGGCGGGGTTGCTGCGCGACGGGCTGCGAGCCGAGCGCGTCGATCCGACGCTGGCGGCGACGTGGGCCGAGGGGGTGGAGCGCGCCGGCCTCGCGAGCTTCGACGTGATCGTCCTCGACGTTCGCCTTCCGGGCGGCGACGGGTTCGCGCTGTGCGCCGAGCTGCGCCGTCGTGGCGTGACCACGCCGGTCCTGATGCTGACCGCCCTCGACGCGGTGGACGATCGGGTGCGTGGCCTCGAGGTCGGGGCGGATGACTATCTCACAAAACCGTTCGCGTTCCGGGAGCTGGTCGCCCGTCTCAAGGCGCTGGCCAGGCGGCGGCCGGCGCTCGCACCCGCGGTGTTCCGCACGGCGGACCTCGAGGTCGACCTCGTGGCACGGCAGGTGCGTCGCGCGGGGCGCCCGCTGAGCTTGAGCGCCAAGGAGTTCGCGCTGCTCGAGCTGTTCGTCAGCCACCCCGGCCAGGTGCTGGACCGCGCCACGATCACCGCGCACGTGTGGGACGACAATCACGACCCCTTCGCCAACCTGCTGGAGGTTCTCGTGCGGCGTCTGCGGCGAAAGGTCGACGACGGCTTCGAGCCGAAGCTGATCACGACGCTGCGCGGTTCCGGTTACCGGTTCGGCAGCTGATATGAGGACGAGTGATCCGCTCACCCGTGTCCGGTGGCGGTTGACCGGCTGGTACGTCGGCATTCTTCTCTCGATCATCGGCGTCCTGGGGGGCGGCCTCTACATCGCGATCCGGCAGCGCTTCTCTCAACAGCTGGACTCGTCGCTCCGGTCCGCGACCGCCGCGCTGATTCACGCCGCGCGCATCCGCGCGGCCGAGCAGGCTTCGGCGACGGGCGTCGTGGCGGACGCGGTTGACGAGCTGCGCATCCCCGATCGGTCGCTCTACCTGTTCAGTGCGGGCGCGACCCCGGTGCGGCCCGCCGCCGCCGCGACGTGGATCCGGGAGGCCGCCAGAGAAGCGGAGCACGTCGGCACGGCCGCCCGGGATTTCGAGACGCCCGAGGACCATATCGTACGGCTGTACGCCGAGCGATTCGTCGGCGCCGATGGGCGCCCGTACGTCGCCGTGGCCGTGGCCGACCGCCTGGAACTCGAGGACGAGTACGCGTCTCTGATCCGGGCGTTCCTCGCGGCCGCCCTGATCGCCCTCGTGCTCGTGGCCGGTGGTGGCTACGTGCTCGTGCGTCAGGCGACTGCGCCCATCGAGCGGACCATGGAGCGGATGCGGCGGTTCATGGCCGACGCCGCTCACGAGCTCCGCACCCCGGTGACCATCTTGCGCACTCGTGCAGAAGTTGCGGCGGGCCAGGCACGCGATCCGGCTCGCGATGCGGCGACGCTCGGCGCCATCGAGCACGAGGCCGCCCGGATCGGCTCGATCGTGGGCGACTTGCTGACCCTGGCTCGAGCCGATGCGGGCGAGCGGCCGGTGGCCCGCGAGGTCCTGTACCTCGACGATGCGGCTGCGGGTGCCGTCGAAGGGATCCAGGCGGTGGCCGGGCAGAAAGGTGTCCGCCTGGAGGTCGGCGCGTTCGAGGAAGCGCGGATCACCGGCGATCCGGCGCTCATCCGCCAGCTGCTCCTGATCGTCCTGGACAACGCCGTGAAGTTCACGCCACCAGGCGGTCGCGTCGACGTGGCTGTCTCCGCGCACGACGGCCCCGGCGGCGGCCCCACGCTCGTGGTGAGCGATACGGGGATCGGCATTCCCGCCGATCAGCTGCCACATGTGTTCGAGCGGTTTTACCGCGGGGATCCCGCCCGCCATGAGGCCGACGGCGCGGGACTCGGCCTCGCGATCGCGCAGTGGATCGCCGAGGCGCACGGCGCGCGTATCGACATCGGGTCGCCCCCCGGCACCGGGACGCGCGTCACCATTGTTTTCCCCGCCGTCCTGTAAGGTCGCCGTCAGGTTTTCGGGTTACCTTTTCCGGCGCCGTCGGCGCGATGCAGCGTTTCAGAGTGACCGCCTCGTCCCGGACCGCCTCAAGAAGGGAGCGTTAGTGATGAAGCTTCTTCGCGTGCTGTCGTGTGGTGCCTTGTGGCTGTGCACCCGCGTCCTCCCCGTCAACGCGCAATCCTATCACGTCACACATACCTACAAGCTCCCGGGCGATGGCGGGTGGGACTACCTGGCGCTCGACACCGTCGGTCATCGCCTGTTCATCGCGCACCAGGACCGTGTCATCGTGGTCGACCCGGAGACGGGAAAACCGCTGGGCGAGATCCTGGGGCTCAACCGCGCGCATGGCATTGCGTTCGCCTACGGCGCCGAGCACGGCTTCGCGACCTCGGGCGCGGACAGCATGGTCACGATGTTCGACTTGAAGACCCTGCATATCCGGCGACACACGATGGTCGCTCCGGACGATGACGCGATCCTGTACGACCCGGCCACACAACGGATCTTCACGTTCAACGGTGACGCGCACTCGGCGACCGCGATCGACGCCGTCTCGGGAAAACGGATCGGTGACATCGACCTCGGTGCGGGGCCTGAATTCGCTGTGTCGGCAGGGGATGGCAAACTCTACGTGAACCTCGAGGACAAGAGCGCCGTCGCGGAGATCGACGCGGCCGGCTTGCGTGTGACGCGTCAATGGCCACTGGCGCCGTGCGAGAATCCGAGCGGCTTAGCGATCGACCGGGCGCATCACCTGCTGTTCAGCGGCTGTCGAAACAAAGTCATGGCGATCTCGGATGCGACGTCGGGAGCTCTCGTGACCACCGTGGCGATCGGTCAGGGCGTCGATGCCTGCCGGTTCGATCCCGGCACCCAGCTGGCCTTCGCTTCGAACGGTGACGGGACCCTCACCGTTATCCACGAGGCCACGCCGGCACAATTCGATGTCGTCGCGACCGTTCCTACGAAGCGCGGCGCGCGGACGATGGAGGTCGATCTACAGACGCACCGGCTCTATACCGTCACCGCGGACTTCGGTCCGCCGCCCGCGCCGACGGCCGAGCGCCCGCGTCCCCGCCCCAGCATCGTGCCGGGGACGTTCGCGCTGCTCGTGCTCGACCCCTGACGGCGCACGTCCTGTCGCACCGAGGGCCGCCCGTATCGGGCGGCCTTCTTATCTGGCCTGCGGCAGGGTGTAATGGCGGCCTCGAATGGCGATGAGCAGCGTCGGCACGGCGAACAACGTGATGGGCGTGGACAGCGCCAGGCCGCCGATCACCGCGAGCGCGAGTGGGCGTTGGAGCTCGCTGCCGGCACCGATGCCCAGCGCGAGGGGCAGGAGGCCGAACAGCGTGCAGAGTGTCGTCATGAGGATGGGCCGAAGTCGCACGCGCGCCGCTTCGCGGATCGCGACCTCGAGTGCCACGCCTTCGCCCTGCATCCGGAGTCGCGTGAAGTCGAGGAGGATAATCCCGTTCTTCACGATCAGGCCCACGAGCAGGATGAGTCCCATGAATGAGGAGACGTTCAAGGCCGTGCCGGTGGCCCAGAGCAGCGCGAGCGCGCCGACGAACGATACCGGCGCGACGAGCAAGACGACGAGCGGCTCGACGAAGGATTCGAACTGCACGACCATCACGGCACAGACGCTCATGACCGCGATCGCGAGCACGAGCAGGAGCGCTCGGAAGGCGTCCTGCTGGCTCGCGTACTGACCGCCGAGGACGACTCGCACGCCCGCGGGGGGCGGATGCGCCCCGAGCACGCGCCGCACGTCGCCCATCACCCCGCCAAGCGAGCGACCGGCGACGTCGGCGGTCATGGCCACCATCTGCTGCTGGTTCTCCCGCTCGAGTGAGAGCCGAGACTCGGTTGCCTCGAACGTCGCGAGGCTGCCGAGGGGCACGACGCGAGCGGCGCGGGACGCGAGCAGCGGCAGAGCGCGCAGGCGGAGGGGATCGAACCGGACAGAGTCGGGCGCGCGGACCCGAACGCCGATCGGTCGATCGCCGCTGCGGACCTCCCCGGCCCGGATGCCGAGCAGGGCCCCCGTTACCGCGCTGCCCACGTCCGTGGGGGTCATGCCGATCCGGTCGGTCTCGGCCTGGTCGACCCGCATTAGGAGCTCGGCCGAGGGTTCGCTCACACCGTTGTAGAGGTCCGCCAGCCCGGTGACGTGCTCGAGCTCCGGCGCCAGGCGACGAGCGTACGCCTCGAGTGTGTCGAGCTGCGGGCCGAACAGCTTGATCTCGACCGGGCGCGCGGCGCCGGCGAGGTCGTTGATCACGTCGGAAAGGATCTGGACGAACTCGATGTGAAGACGCGGGATGGCGGCCGTGACCTTGTCGCGTACGTCGTCCATTACCGCGAAGATGTCGCGGGAGCGCTCGCTGGCAGGTCGCAGGCGCGCGACAATATCGCCCCGATTCTGCTCGGTCGCGAACAGCCCGAGCTCCGCGCCCGTCCGACGGGACGTACCACTGATCTCCGGCGTGCCGGCGAGGATGCGTTCGGCGATCCCCACTTCCCGATTGGTCTCGTTGAGCGCCGTGCCGCCCGGCGTGAAATAATCGAGGACGAACGCTCCCTCGTCCATCTCCGGAAGAAAGCCGGTACCCACCACAGTCCACAGCCCGAAGCCGACGACCGCGAGCGTCGCCGCGGCGATCACGATCCGCCGCGGGTGGTGCAAGACGGTGGCGAGGCCCTGCTCGTAGCGCGGGCCGAGCGCGTCGAGGGTCCGCTGGACGCGGGCGAGCCAGCCGGTGGTCACGACGGCGACCTCGTGCGCGGTGACGAATTGCTCGGCGAGCAGCGGGATGATCGTCAGGGCGAGGCCGAGGGACACGAGCACCGCGACCGTGAGCGTCGTGGCGAGCGCGGCGAAGAACTGCCCCACCACGCCTTGCAGCAAGCCGAGGGGTAGGAACACGACGACCGTCGTGATCGTGGAGGTCGTGACCGGCCAGATGAGCTCCTGCACCGCCCCTCGAATCGCGTCAGTGCGGCCGGCGGTGAGCGCCAGGTGCCGCGCGATATTCTCGGTAATCACTACCGCGTCATCGATCACCAACCCGATCGCGATGGCCATCGCGCCGAGCGTCATCAGGTTGAAGGACTGCCCGAGGAGGCGCATGACGAAGACGGTGATGACGAGGGTGAGGGGGATCGAGGTGGCGCTGATGGCCGTAATCCGCGCGTGGCGCAGGAAGACCAGGAGGACCAGGACCGCGAGTGCCGCGCCGATGAGCATCGCATCTCGGACGGCCCGCACGGCGTCGCGCACCAGCGCCGCTTGATCGTACACGGGCTTCAAGCGCACTCCGGGTGGCAGCGTCGGCGCGAGCGTCGCGGCGATGCGCGCGACACTGTCCGCGATGGCGACGGAGTTCCCCCCTACCTGTCGGGTGATATTGAGAAGAGCGGCAGGCTTCCCATCTCCCGCGATGACTCGCACGTGATCTTCCGTGCCGAGGCGGACCGCGGCAAGATCCCGAACCCGGAGGCCGTTGCGGACGACCACGGCACCGATGTCGTCGAGGCCGTGCGCCTCTTGGTCGGTGACGATGAGATACTGCCGGTAGTCCTGGGCCACGCGGCCCACCGCCTGAACGGTGACCGCCTGCCGGATGGCGTCGGCCAGGTCGCCGTACGTCAGGCCCTGAGCCGCGAGGCGCGCCGGATCGGCGATGACTTCGATCTCGCGTACGTCCGCCCCCTGCACGTCGACCCGGCCCACGCCCGGGACGCGCGAGATCAACGGCTTGATGTCGTAGCGGGCAATGTCGTAGAGCGTCGCCGGATCGCCCCCCTCGAGGTTGTACGACAGGATGGGAAAGAGGGATGGCGTGAGCTGCTCGACCTCGACGTCGACCTCCGGCGGGAATTGGCTCTGGACCTGGTTGACGCGCGCGCGTACGAGCTGCAAGGCGTACGCCATGTCGGTGCCCGACGCGAACGTGATCTGGATCTCCGCGGCTCCCCGGATCGAATGCGATCGGACGCGGGTCACTCCGGGGACGATGCTGACGGCTTCCTCGAGGGGCCGGGTGATGCTGAACACGACCTGGCGCGCGCCCAGGCTCGAGCCCTGCGCGACGACCGTGATGCGGGAGAACTGGAGCTCGGGATAGATGGCCGAGGGCAGCGCGAGCGCCGCCCACACGCCGGCGGCGCTGAGCACGGACACCACGAGGTAGACGAACCGCCGTTGGCGGGACAGGATGTCGAACAGCTTCACGGCGACGGCCGGACGATCTTGACACCGTCGTCGACGCCGTAAGCGCCGGTCGTAACGACCGTCTCCCCCGCCGCGAGGCCGTGTGTGATCTCGACGAGGGCTTCGCCGCGCGCGCCCGGCGTGACCGGCCGCGCGTGGGCGATGCCCGCGCTGTCGACGACGAACACCCGATACCCGTCGCCGGCGGGTACCAGCGCCTCGACCGGGACGGTGACCGCGTGGGGGTGTACGGCAGTCACGATGCGGCCGAAGGCGGATTCGCCGATGCGGAGGGGGCGCGTCGGATGGACGAGCCGGGCGCGTACGAGGACGGCCCGTGACGCCGAATCCACAATCGCTCCGACGGCGGAAAGCACGCCCCGTCCGAGCGGTTCGCTGCCTTGGCCTTCCCTGGACGTCACGCTCACCGAGTCGCCGACATGAATCCCCCCGGCCTCAGGCGGCGCCACGTCGAACACGACGTCCAACGCCTGCGGATCGGTCACCGCAACCAGCGGCTGGTTCGCGTCGACCGAGGCTCCGAGCACCGCATTCATGCGGGTGACGACGCCGGCGAGCGGCGCCCGCAGGGTCGCGAGCTGTTGGGCCCGTCGCGCCAGGACCGCCGCCGCTTCCGCCTGGGCGAGGTCGGCCGCGCTCTGATCGGCGTCCTTCTGGGGCAAGATGCCGGCTGCGACCAGCCGAACGGCCCGCGCATGCGCGTGTTCCGCCGCGTCGAGCGCTGCCGTCGCGCTCCGCGCCGCCGCGTCGAACGGCGCCCGCTCGAACGCCACCAAGGAATCTCCTTCGGCGACGAGCTGCCCGGGTGTCACGAAGATCCCCGCCACGCGTGTCGGGGCGGGCGCTGCGAGCTCGGCGAAGCGCCCCGGCCGCGCCACGACGGTACCGATCGCCTGTACGACCTGGGGGAACGCTTGGAGCGCCGCGACGGCCGTCGAGACGCCGACCACCGCCTGTGAGTCCGCCGCCGGAGAGCCCGCGGAATCTCCCCCCCCGCCGCGAGAGGCACCGCGACAGGCACCGGCGAGCAGCACCGCGGCGAACATGACTACGCCGCGGGTCATGGCGGGACCGACGCCGTCACCAGGCGGATGGCCGCGACGGCGTTGTTGGCCGCGGCCATGTCGTCGATGTACCGGCCCAGGGCTTCCCGCGCGTTCCGCTGGGCTTCGAGGACGTTCGGAAGGGCCACGGCGCCTTCGGCATACGCCCGCAGCGACATCGCGGCGACTCGATCGGCACTGGCAAGCAGGCGCTGGTCGCGCTCGAGCCGCGCCATGGCCGCGCGATGCTCGCGGTACGCGCCGGCCATCTCCGCGGCCGCCTCCCGCCGGGTGAGATTCAGCGTAGCCAGTGCGCGATCGCGGCCAGCCCGCGCCTGGGCGACATCTCCACCGTTCTGATTGAAGAGCGGCAGCGTGAACGACAGGCCGAACGTCGCCAGCAGGCCACGCTGGCCTCCGGGATCGTTCTGGTCGAAGCCGGCCTCAAGCGTAGGCGCCGGGAACGCGTTCAAGTGGGCCAGCGTCAAGGTGCGCTCGCTAGCCCGCATGCTCGCGGCGGCGGCCGAGACGGCGAGCGGCTCGGCCGGCTCGGACGGGAGCGAATCCACCGGCGGCGTGAGGGAGTCGACGAGTGTGATCGCCGGCTCGTCCGCGCGGAGTCCCATCGCCAGCTGGACGGCCAACAGGGCGCCAACGGCGGTCAGCGAGTCGTCCGCCGCCGTGTTCTCGAGCTGGCCCGCGTTCACCTCCGCGAGACGGACATCCAGCTCGCTCGCGTCCCCAACTTCGTAGCGGAGCTTGGCCATCGTGAGCACGCTGTCGGCATCGAGGGCGTTGCGCTGGGAGAGGCGGGCGTGAGCCAACGCGGCGAGCGCCCTGGTATAGCCGGTATCAGTATCGAAGCGGATCGCGGCGCGCTGGAACGCAAAGCCATACCGGGCGGCGTTGTGGCCGGAGACGGCGGCGCCGATACGTGCCGAGCGGAGCCATGGGAGGTCGAGCGGAAGGCCCGCGAGCACATGGTTGTGAGGCACGTCTTGTGACCAGCTCGCGGAGATGGACGGATTCGGGTAGAGCCGCGCCGCGTGCACGGCAGCGGCGGTGAGCGCCGTATCGGCGCGGCCCAGGAAGAAGCGCGCGCCGCGCTCGAGTGCCGCGGAGATCGCTTGCGCGCGCGTGACCGGCTGCTGGGCGTGAGCGCACCCCGGGGCGGCGTACAGCGCCGCCGCGACCACGATGGAGGCAACGAATCGTTTCGCGTGAGCCATGACAGCGAGGAAAGCTAGGGGACCAACCTGTCAGGAACCTGACGCCCTGTGTCGCTCCCCGAAACGAAGGAGAAAGGCCACAGCGAGGAACCCGACGGCCATGGCCACCAGCCAGCGGCGCTCGGTCACCATTCCCGCGAAGCCGAGCGCGAATCCGGCGCCGCCGACCCAGGCCTTCAGAACGAAGAACCGGCTCATCCCTAGTAGATCTTGCGAAACGGGATGGACCGGCCGCCCTCGTCCAGGATCTCCGCCGGTTCCTCGACCAGCGGCTCGGACGCGACGGCGCAGCTCGCGTCGCCGCAGTAATGGACGGCGACGCGATAGGTCGTCGCCGTCGATTCCTTCGCGTAGCCCTTGGTCAACCGGTTCACGATGGCATTGCGCCACGGCTTGCCATGCCGGCATTGGGCGGGAAACCGCGTCAGCTGATCGCTCATCGAGGCGCTAGTCGCTTCGGAGGCTCGGCCCGGCGTCGTCGGGGCCCAGCCGCATAATTGCGGCCGTGGAGTACGTATGCCGAGTCTTGCACCGCGGACATGTGAGGAAAAGCTTCGCGGCACGCTCGAAGCGTGGCTCCATCTCCCCTGGAGGAATTGAGATCAGAGCGATTCCCTCCCGGCAAATGACGCACGTGACACCGTAGACGGACGGTGTGGGCTGCATGTCCCCGGCGCGAAACTACCTCGCGGGCGCCTCGCTGGTCAGATTTCAAAATGGAGCGTTGATCCAACGTTGCAGGATGGAGCGATCTGACTACTTCTTGAGAAACGCCTGCAAAGCCGCCCGGAAGTCCGCCGTGGTGCGGCTCACGGCGTTGACGTCCGCTCCCAGGCGCAGTCCCTCTTCGAACGGCAGGCCGTCGAGCTGGTAGAATTGCTGCTTGGTGAACGCCAGCGCCGACGCGCTCGCCCCCGCGAGGGCGCGCAGCACCTCGCCCACCTGATCGTCGAAGTCCGAGTCCTCGTACACCCGCGAGACGAGTCCCAGAGCCGCTCCCTCCGACGCCTCGAGAATGCGCCCCGTGGCGGCGAGATCGAAGGCGACCTTGTCGCCCACCGCGCGCTTCAGGAGGGTCATCACCATCGCGGGCACGAAGCCCCGCTGCACTTCGGGGTACCCGAATTTCGCCGACTCGGCGGCGAGGACGATATCGCATGCCGTCGCGAGGCCGCACCCGCCCGCGAGCGCACGGCCGCGGACGACCGCGACGATCGGCTTGGGCAGGCGACGCATGCGTACGAAGACCTCGGCGAAGTGGAGGGCCGCGCGACGGTTCTCCTCCACCGGTTTGTCGGCGGAGGCGAGCAGCTCGTTCAGGTCCATGCCGGCGCAAAAGTCGCTCCCCGCGCCGCGCAGGGCGACGACGCGCACCCCGGCATCGAGATCCGCGCGCCCCAGGACCTCGAGCAACCCGTCGATCATCGGTGCGTCGATGGCGTTCTTCTTGTCGGCGCGGTTGAGGGTCGCCGTCAGAATGCCGCCGTCGAGCGACGTCAGAACGCGATCGGCCATGGCTTGACCTCGAGGCGGAGCAGCGCGGTGGAGAAGACCTTGCCCTGAGCATCGGTCTTGAGAGAGATCGTCCCGCCCCCGTCGAGCGCGCCGTGCAGCAGAAAATTCAGCGCGTGCAGATTGGGGAGCTCGTAACGCTCGACCTTCCCGCGGATCATGCCCTTGAAATGCCGGGCCACCCGGGCTGCCGTCACCTGTTTCACGAGGATTGGGTAGTACTCGGGTTTGAGCGCAATCAGCCCGACGTTTGCCGTGTCGCCCTTATCGCCGGACCGAGCGTGCGCCAGCTCGATGAGACGGACCAGGCCACGCTTCCCGGGCCGCCGTACCGCGGTGCCCGCTTTCCGCCGCTTCACGCGTCCACCATTTCCACGCCTGGCTCCACCACCCGCTTGTCGAGCAGCGCGGGCCAGTAGGCGACGATTTCCTCCGGTTTCGGTCGCCCGCCGGCGAACCCGGTCACGCTGGGCGGCCCATTGAGAATGAGCGGGGCGATCTCCCGCGTGAATCGCTCCACGGGAGCCAGGTCCCGCGCGCGGACGCCGATGCGGAGCTGGACCTCGGGGAGATCCTCGAGCGCAGCGCGGGCACGCGTGAGGGGCCCGTGCGTCGCGTCCACGCCCACGAATTCCGTCAACACCGCTTCGAACTTGAGGCCGAGCCCGGCGAGACGCTCGCGGAGGACGTGATCCGCGGCTCGCGCTTTTTGGTACGCGTCGGGCCAGGAATACACGAGCGTGCCGACCGCCTTGTAGCCGTAGAAATACGCGACCGAGACCTTGAGCTTATCCGTGGCGGGCCGGCCCCTGATCCCGGAAAATCGCACCCGGTCCTTCCCCGCTTGGGCCAGTCGAATCGTCGTGAAATCCGCGATGCAGTCGGGCGTGATGTATTCCGCCGGGTTGCCCATCTCGTAGACCAGCTGCTCCGTCACGCCGGCCACGTCGATCCGCCCGCCGCTGCCCGGATGCTTCGTGATCTCAAAGGTCCCGTCGGGCGCCGCCTCGACGATGGGGTAGCCGACGTTGGCCAGGTCGGGAATCCGCTGCCAATCCTTGAGGCAGTTCCCACCGCTGCACTGCGCGCCGCACTCGATCGTGTGTCCGGCCACGGTACCGGCCGCGAGGAGGTCCCACGCGTCAGGCCGCCAGTCGAAGGCATGAATGATCGGCGCCAGCGTGAGTCCGGTATCGGTCACCCGACCGGTCACGACGATGTCCGCGCCGCGCCGCAACGCGTCGACCACCGGCCACGCGCCTAAATAGGCGTTGGCCGACAGAACTCGATCCCGCACGTCGGTCAGGGGGCGGCCGGTGTCGAGATTGCGCAGCTGGTGCCCGCGAGCGAGCAGCCCGTCCAACCGGGACAGGAGATCATCGCCCGTGACCACGCCGATCCGCAGCTTGCCGCCCAGGCCCAGACGGTGAGCGACCGCGCCGACCGCCTGCGCGCAGGCCTTTGGATTCACGCCGCCGGCATTCGAGGTGACCTTGATGCGCCGTTCGGCGAGGATGGGGAGCAGTCGCTCCATCAACGGCACGAAGTCCTTGGCGTAGCCGAGCGACGAGTCGCGGGACTTCTGTTTCTGCAGGATCGACATCGTGACTTCGGCCAGGTAGTCCATCATCAGGTAATCGACCGGCCCGCCCGTCACCTGGCGGTAGGGAGCCTCGAGCCAGTCGCCCCAAAACCCCTGCCCGCCCGCGATCCGTATGGTCTGTTTGCCGCGCGGCCGGGGGGGCGACGGGGGGGAGGCGGAGGGGGAGGGGGAGGGGGGGGTCACCTGGGCAATGCCACACGGCGGACCGCGTCGGGCACCGCACCGTCGGCGCTGTGCAGGCGCAGCTCGACGAGCGGGGCGAAGCCCGGCGGCAACGCGACGTCGTCCGGTGCTTTCCCGAGTGCCACGCTGCTCCGGCCGCCCGCCACCACGCGGAAGTCCGTTCCGTCTCCAAACGAGCGCGGATCGGCGAGCAGGAACCGCACCGTCACGTCCGCCGGCCAGGGACGGGCCCCGTTCTCGCGGGCGAACGCGGGAAACAGCTCGATGGTGAGCGGATGCCCGCGCAGCGACGGCGGTACGGCGAACGAATGGCGGCCGACGGCGTAATTCAGCGCGCCCTGGCTCACCTGCTGGCCCGTGGAGTCGTAATCGGTGACGCCGAAGTCCGTGAACTCGTCCCACCGCTCGCGGGGCATCGTGACGTCGACGACGGCGCGAGCGGCCCAGTCGGGAACGCGAACGGTCACGCTCTCCGCGGGGGCGCCGCGTCCGGCCACGCTCACGGTTCGCACGGCGCCCAACACCTGCCGCAGCGCTCTTCCGGAGACGGATTCACCACCGGGATTGGCCGCCTCGACCCGTCCGGCCGTCTCCGTGAGCGCGAGGGGCGAGAGCGCCGCGCGCACGTTGACGGTGGCCCCCGCGAGCGGCGGGGCGAACACATCCAGCTCGTAGACGCCCGGCACTCGGTCCTCGGCGCGAACCACGAACCGCGCGGTGCCCTGATCGGTTCGCCCAAGCGGGAGCTCTTCCCCGTCGCGGAACGGCTGGCCATCCGGCTCATACAGCCTGGCCGTGGCCGTCTGCTGTACCGAGTCCGGGAGCGTGACGCTCGCTTCGAGCGTCCCGCCGTCCTGCGGCGCGCGGAGGAAGTACCGCTGTACCCGCGCTCGCCCGATCGCCCGCCGTTCATCGAACAGCGGCTTGGTCCCGATGTCGAACGGGACGATCACTGTGTTCGCGAGGACGAATAGGGGGCCCGCGAGCGTATCGCTCGCGTTACGTACGCTCACGACGCCGATGTGCGCCCCGGGTGCGGTCAATCCGCCGGGTGCGTAGGTCACCGGGATGTCTGTTTCGCGCGGCCCCGCCTGCACGGTCGCTGGGACGGAGAGCCAGGGCGCGTCGCTCGTCAGGAGGAATTGCGCAGCCCTGAGACCGGCGACGTGGCGCACGCGGAACACCTGCACGGTATCCTCGGGCCCCGCGAGGCCGGTTCGCCGGAACGCCGCGGACGTGCCTTCTCCTTGGCTGCGGATGACGTATGCCGAGCCCTGATGCCCGGCGAGCAGCCAGCCGTACGCCGCCTCGAGCCGCGGCAGGCCCGCGCCGTCGTCGATCGCGGACTCGCCGCCGAAGGGCACGGCGGAAGCACGCAGCGCTTGCACGACGTCGGCAGCGCTCACCCGCCGTCCCATTTGTTGCATGGCGGAGACGAGACATGCCGCGAGGCCGGCCACGTGCGGTGCGGCCATGCTCGTGCCGCCCTTGACTTCGTTTGCAGTGTCCCACCGGGGCACGGATGAGAACGCCACGCCCGGGGCCACGAGGTCCGGCTTCGCGAGCTCACCGCCCCGCGAGCTCCACCATCCCATCACGTCGGGGGCCGGCGGCATGCCGGCCTGCGGCGGGCGCGCGAAGGCGCCGGGGTACGACGCGCCGACCGACACGGCCAAATCGGCGGACCCGGGAAATCCCATCGTCGACAAGCCCGGGCCGTCGTTGCCGGCGCTGATCGTGAACACGATATCGGGATGCGCCGCGAGGAACGCGTTGACGATCGAGTCGATCACCGCCCGGCCCTCGAATTCGTTGCCCACGCCGAAGCTCATGTTCATCACGAGCGGCATGTTGCGCTGCGCCGCGTAGCGCGCCGCGTACTGCATGGTGCGCTCCATGCTGCCCGTCACCGAGATGCCGCCCCGCGCGGCGTTCGCGATCTTCAAGCCGAGGAGTTGAGCGCCGGGTGCCACGCCGTCGTAGCCCGCCTGGTTGAAAAGGTTGTGACCGGCGGCGATGCCCGCCACGTGCGTCCCGTGCCCACCGTTGTCGAAGAAGAAGTCGAGCGTCGGAACCCCGTTCGTCTCGGCGAAGTTGGCCGCGAGGGTGATCGGCTGCGTCCCAAGGGCGATGGTCTCTCGGCCTTCGCGGTAGTCGTGCAGCGGCATCTCGTCCTCGAACGAGCCGTTCAGATTCGTGTCGATGAAGGCGACCCAGCCGTCCGTCGCTTTCACCACGATCACGGGAAAGGCATCGGTGTTGTTCCCGTCGCCGTTCAAGTCCGCCGCCGGCACCTTGCCGAGCGGCAGCTCCCGCAGCACACCGGCGTACCACGTGCCGGCGCCCGTGAGGCGACCGATCCGGCCGGCACCGGCGAGCTTCCGTCCGCCGACGGATACGGTCCCGTCTCCGGCGGGCACGACGGGCGTGAGCGCGACGGTGCCTTCGGCCGAGAAATCGCGCAGCTCGACGATCTTGGGGGCGCCCGTGCTCGTCGTGATCAGGCCGTTCACGCCCGGATCGATGCCGGTGTCGAGGATGGCGATCAGTACCCCGCGGCCGTCGTACGTCGGGTGCCGGATCCGGAATTGGTCGACTCCCGTGCTGTGCAGGGGCATGAGCCCCGCCATCAGGGCGACCGCCGGCGGGAGTGCCGGCTCCTTCCCGCGCGGGACGGGGGTAGCCGCGGTGGCGCTCGCATCGGCCGGGGCCGATGGCCCGGCAGCCGCCGGCGCGGGGTTGGGACTCGGCGTGGTGGCGGGTCGGGGGGACGCGCCGCCGCACGCCGCGAGCACGATCGCCAGAGGGAAGAGACAGCCGGTCTTCATGAGGAGCTCGGGAGGACAAAGGCCCCGACGTGAGGGCCTGTGAATTCCGTGCTGGCCTCGAGCAGAAACGCGAGGATGTCCCGCGTCTCCTCGGGCAGCAGAATCGCATCGACGAAACCGCGGGCGCCGGCGAACCGGGCGTCGAGCTGATGGTCGTAGTCGGCGCGCATCGCCTCGACCGCTGTCGTGTTCTCGGTCCTCGCCGCGTCGTTTCCGAACACGGCCTGCACGGCGGATTCCCCTTCCATCACGCCCATGCGTCCCGTGGGCCACGACACGATGAAATCGGGATCGAACCCCTGCCCGGCCATGGCGTAATACCCAGCTCCCGAGGCATGGTTGACCGTGAGCACGAGTTTAGGAACGGTCGCGGTCGCCATCGCTTCCACGAAGCGGGCACCAGCCCGGATGATCCCCGAGTGCTCGGCCTCAGTGCCGACCATGAACCCCGAGACGTCCTGGACGAACAGGATCGGGATCCGCTCGCGATCGGCATTCTCGATGAAATAGGCGACCTTCTCGGCGCTCTCCGTGTAAATGATCCCGCCAATCTTGGGGGGCTGGCCCTTCTTGCCCTTGATCACCCCACGGGAGTTGGCGATGACCGCGACCGGCCGGCCTTCGATGGCGCCGTGCCCGCAGATCATCTCCGGCGCTACGTCGGGCTGGAACTCATCGAGCCTGCCGCCGTCGACCACACACTCGAGCACCGCGCGCATGTCGTAGCTCATGCGATGGTCCGAGGGCAGGAGGTCGTAGAGCTCCTTGGGATTGCGTTTCGGCTTTCCATTCGCAGTGGGGGGCCGCGGGGCGCGAGGCAGCCGCGCGACATACTCGCGGATGCGCGCGAGGCATTCCGCATCGTCCTTGGCGCGATAGTGCGCCACGGCGCTCACCGTGGTGTGCGTGCCGGCGCCGCCGAGGGATTCCGCGTCGACCACTTGCCCGGTCGCGCCCTTGACGAGATTCGGGCCTCCCAGGCCCATGAACGACGTGCCTTCGACCATGAAGATGACGTCGGACAGGGCGGGCAGATACGCTCCGCCGGCGATGCAAGGCCCCATCACGGCGGCGATTTGCGGCACCTTGAGGTAGTGCCGCATGATGGAGTTGTAATAGAAGATCCGCGCCGCGCCGTACTGCCCGGGGAACACGCCTCCCTGGTAGGGGAGGTTGACGCCGGCGGAATCCACGAGGTAGATGATGGGAATCCGCTGGCGCATCGCGATCTCCTGGGCACGGAGCATCTTCTTGATCGTCTCCGGCCACCACGACCCTGCCTTCACCGTTGCATCGTTTGCCACGACCACCACGGGTCGTCCCGCGATGCGTCCGAGGCCCGTCACAACGCCCGCCGCCGGCGCCTGACCGTCGTACTGGTCCGAGGCCACGAGTAATCCGATCTCGAGCCATTCGGCATCCCGGTCCAGGAGTCCGGTGACCCGCTCGCGAGCGGTGAGTTTTCCCTGTTCGTGCTGGCGGCGCACCTTGTCGGGCCCGCCCCCCTGCTCGAGGCGGGTGCGGAGCTCGCGATACTCGTCGGTCAGCGTCTTGAGGCGACTCATCGGGATGCCTTACGCCGACACATGCTCGGCCGCCCATTCCTCGATGTACTTGATGAGCTCCGCGGTGGGCGTGCCGGGGCCGAACAGCCGGCCGATCCCGTGCTTGCTCAGCGCCTCGACATCTTCCGGCGGGATGATGCCGCCGCCCGTCACCAGGACATCCTCCCGCCCCGCCTCGACCAAGAGCTGCTTGACGCGTGGGAAGAGTGTGAGATGGGCGCCGGACAGGATCGACAGACCCACGACATCCACGTCCTCCTGCATCGCGGCCTGAGCGATCATCTCGGGGGTCTGATGCAGGCCCGTGTAGATGACCTCCATCCCCGCGTCGCGCAGCGCGGCGGCCACGACTTTGGCGCCGCGGTCGTGACCGTCCAGGCCGGGCTTCGCCACCAGCACCCGGATGGGACGCTTCGGGCCCGCCATCAGCGACGGAACCGGAGCAGGCCGGCGAGTCCGTCCACGACGCGGCGGGCCCGCTCGTCGTACACCACGTCGACCTGAGCGCGCTGGGCAAGCGCCTCCTCGACGGCGTCGTCGATGCGAGGATCGTCGTCCTGCCCGTCGGCCAGCAGCGTCCGGACCTGGCCTCGCTGTAGCGCCTTGAGGGTGGGCTCCACACCATTCACCGCCCAGCCCGTAGCCACGCCCTCGCGCGCCGCTTCGGCGTGTGCGCGCTCCCAGGCCCGCTCTCGCTCCTCACGTAGCGCCAGTGCGGCCTCGCGCACCTCCGCCGCTGTCACCCGCTTCGGGTTCAGGCGCACCACGCCGAGCACGAGATCGTGCAGGTAGGTGTGCAGGTGGGGTAATAGCGCGCCGGCGTCCACGCCCACGCCCGCCAGCACGAGTCCGGCGAGCGGGCGCTGCGTGTGAATGTGAAAGATCTGCTGCGCGACCTGCGCGTAGTGGCGGTGCTTCTCTTCCCGGATGCGCATGTGATAATTGTGCTCGCCGAACCCGCCCGCCAACACGGTGCCCTTTTTCGCCTGGCGCTCGCCGTGAAACTTGCCGGGCCGGGTGGCCCACGCGGTCAAGCTCGCGAGCTCGGCGACGGCGTAGGCCGTGACCTCGAAGAAACGCGCCCCCGTGCGATCGCAGACCACGACGAGGAGGGTGCCGACCTCCTCCTCCAGGGCCACGAGCTCGCGGACGAGTGGCACCGGCGCGACCGCGAGGCGCGAGCGATGCACGTGGGGCAGCGGAAGCACGTCGAACAGATCGAGCCGCCGGCAGGCGAACAGCGCGATTCCTCGGGCTGGAGGCAGCCGGCTCGGCTCCTCGAAGTAGCGCAGTACCCGGTCGAGGTCGGCGGCCACCGCGTCGCGCACGGCGCGCTCCAGAGCCTCCCGCTCCAGCGTGGCGGCCGCCTGCCGCACGCGATTCTTCATCTTGATGAGATACTTGCCGCGCGTCTTGTCGCGCGGCTCGAGCTTCAGGTAGCACGAAACCACCTGATAGTCGCCGGGCTGGACGCGCGACAGCCGATCCACCGCGGCGCGCACGGCGTTGTCCCGGCCAGGAATCGGGAGGGCGGTCACGGGTTAAAAGAACACCGGCTCGCGATAGGCGCCGTACACGCTCTCGAGCGCGTGCCGGATTTCGTACAGCGTGCAATACGCGCGCGCGCAGTCCAGCATCGGGCCCAGCACGTTCCGGTCGGCCTGCGCGGCGCGGCGCAGCGCTTCCAAACGCTCGACGACGAGCTCCCCATCTCGCTCCGCGCGTAGGCGTGCGAGCCGGCGCCGCTGACTCTCTTCGGCATCGCCCGAGACTTTGAGAATCTCGACCGGGTGATCGTCCTCGCTCAGGAAATCGTTGACCCCGACCAGCACCCGCTGTCCCGCCTCGACTTCTCGCTGGAACGCTTCCGCCGAGCGAGCGATTTGCCGCTGGAACCAGCCGCTTTCGATGCCCCGGACCACGCCGCCGACGGATTGGATCTCCGCGAACAGGGCTTCGGCTTCCCGCTCGAGCTGGTCGGTGAGCGACTCGAGGAAGTAGGAGCCGCCGAGCGGATCGATCACGTCGGCCACGCCGGTCTCGTGCGCAATGATCTGTTGCGTGCGCAGGGCGAGCCGCACGGCCTCCGCCGTGGGGAGCGCGAGCGTCTCGTCGAGCGAGTTCGTATGCAGCGACTGTGTGCCCCCGAGCACCGCCGCCAGCGCCTGATAGGCGACCCGTACCACGTTGTTCAGCGGCTGCTGGGCCGTGAGCGTGACCCCCGCCGTCTGCGAGTGGAACCGCATCATGCAGGAGCGGGGATTCGCGTGATACCGCTCCTTCATGTGACGTGCCCAGATCCGGCGCGCCGCCCGGAGCTTGGCGATTTCCTCGAAGAAATCGTTATGAATATCCCAGAAGAACGACAGGCGCGGCGCGAAGGCGTCCACGTCCAGGCCGCGCGCCAGGCCCCGCTCCACGTACGTGAAGCCGTTGGCGAGCGTGAACGCCAGCTCCTGCGCGGCGGTCGCTCCCGCCTCACGAATGTGATAGCCCGAGATCGAAATCGTATTCCACAGCGGGGCGTGCTCGGCACACCACTCGAACATGTCCACGATGATCTTGAGCGCGGGCTCGACCGGATACACCCAGGCGTGCTGGGCCATGTACTCCTTGAGGATGTCGTTCTGCACCGTGCCGCGGAGCTTGTCGGCCGACACACCCTGCTTCTCGGCGGCGGCGACGTAGAAGCAGAACAGCATCGCCGCCGGACCGTTGATCGTCATCGACGTCGAGACCCGATCGAGCGGGATGCCGCGAAACAGATTCTCCATGTCGGCGAGTGAGGAGATCGCGACGCCGCACTTCCCCACCTCGCCCTCGGCGCGGGGATGATCCGAGTCGTATCCCATGAGCGTCGGGAAGTCGAATGCGACCGACAGACCGGTTTGTCCGTGCTCGAGCAGGAACTTATAGCGCTGGTTCGTGTCTTCGGCGCTCCCGAAGCCCGCGAACTGGCGCATGGTCCAGAGCTTGCCACGGTACATGGTTGGGTGGATCCCGCGCGTGAACGGATACTCGCCCGGCCCGCCCAACGCGCGACGCGCGTCGAAGCCGTCCCCGGCGAGGTCGTCCGCCGTGTAGAGGGGCTTCCGCTCGTCTCGGCTCATCGTGCCACCCCCGTCTTCACCTGATCCAGGATCTCCGCCGCGACGTCGTAGGGACTGCGCCGGCCGTCCGCCACCTCGTCGAGTCGCTGGCGCAACAGCTCCTCGGCGCGCGTCGCTTCGAGGAGCCAACGCTGCACACCACGCTCCAACACGGCTCGCGTCCGCGCCGCGAGCCGGCGCCGGCGCCGCTCGACGAGCTGTCCGCTGGCTTCAAGATAGGCGTGGTGGCGATCGAGGGCAGCCGCGAGCTCGTCGACGCCTTGACCCGTCGACGCGACAGTGCCCAACACGGGAGGCTCCCAGGAGTCGGACGGTCGGACCGCCGGACCGTCGGACTGTAGTCGTTTTCGGTCAGGCTGTCCGACTGTCCGACTGTCCGACCGATGGTGGTGCGGAGCTACGTGCCGGAATGCATTGCCCCTTCTGATGCCGAGCATCACCTCGACTTCCTGGCGCAGCTTGTCCGCTCCCAGGCGATCACTCTTGTTCACCACGTACAGGTCGGCGATCTCCATCACGCCGGCCTTGAGCGTCTGAATCCCGTCGCCCGATTCGGGGACCAGCACCAGCACCGTGGTCTCTGCGGTCCGTGCGATGTCGAGCTCCGTTTGCCCCACGCCCACCGTTTCCACGATGATCCGTTGGAAGCCGAATGCCTCCAGCAGGTCGGCGACCTCCTCCGTCGTGGTCGCGAGTCCTCCGTGGGCGCCCCGCGTGGCCATCGATCGAATGAAGACGTGCGGGTCGAGGCTCACGGACTCCATGCGAATCCGGTCGCCCAGGAGGGCACCACCAGTAAACGGGCTGGTGGGGTCCACGGCGACGACGCCTACCGAGAGCTCCTGTGCCCGGAAGCGCTGGATGAGGGCTTCAGTGAGCGTGCTCTTCCCCGCCCCAGGCGGTCCCGTGATGCCGATCCGCCTCGCCCCGCCCCGGCCGAGGAGCCCGTGCGCGTGCGACAACACGCGCTCGAACCCGTCTCGCTGGTTCTCGACGAGGGTGATGGCACGCGCCAATGCGGCGGGCTCGCGTTTGCCGAGCCCTTCGAGGATGCGCTCCACGCTCATGCAAGGTAACCATGCGATG
Organism: Gemmatimonadales bacterium; assembly: GCA_035631795.1. Classification (GTDB taxonomy): domain Bacteria; phylum Gemmatimonadota; class Gemmatimonadetes; order Gemmatimonadales; family GWC2-71-9; genus AG41. Next base: position 32,670 of record DASQIB010000208.1, read on the forward strand.
GGTGGGACTTCATGGGCGCTCTTCGACGCGTTCCAGGGGTACGGTGCGGACCGGCCCGGGACGGACGGCGATGCGCTCGACCCGCGTCGCCGTCGCGGCGAGGATGTCGAACTCGAGCCCGTGGAGCGCGAACCGCTCCCCCGACCGCGGAATGCGGCCCAGCGTGTGCACCAAGAGGCCGCCGACGGTCTGGACCCCGGGGACGTTGAGGGTTACGCCAAGGGTCTCTTCGAGCCGGCTGGCGGGAGCGCTGCCCTCGAGCTCCACGATACGGGCCGGCGCCTCGACGACCGCCGAGGGTTCTGCCGGCTCGAAGATCTCGGACACGAGATCCCGCAGGAGATCTTCGAAGGTCACGAGGCCGGCCGTTCCACCGAACTCGTCGAGGACGACCGCGAGGTGGCTGCGCCCGCGTTGCATCTCGAGCATCAAGTCGGCGGCCCGCGTCGTCCCAGGTACGACGAGCGCCGGGTGCACGGGGATCGGTGCATCCGGCGAAAGGCGCAGCAGGTCGAAGGCGTGGGCGACCCCGACCACCTCGTCGAGGGACCCCCGATAGACGGGATATCGGCTATAGCCCGATTGCAGGGCCACGTGCGCGGCTTCCGCGGCGAGCAACCCCTCGGGGATCGCGACGATCGAGGTGCGCGGAGTCATCAGCTCACGCACGGGGCGGTCCGCGAACGCCAGCACACCCGACACGACCGCCATTTCGTCGGCCGACGCCAGGGCTTGGGTGTCCGCGCTCGTCAACACGGCCGCGAGCGTCGTGCGCCGCGACGGGTCGCGCCAGGGCACGAAGGGCGCGAACAGCTTGCCCAGCGTCTCGAGCCGGGGCGCGGCATGGGCCACGATCGGCTCGGCCCACCGGCGGCCCACCACCCGGGGCACCAGGTACGCCGCGCTCACGAGCAGGGGCACGCCGACGGCGACGGTAAACACCCCGAGCACCGTGGGCGTCGTCCGGGCGAGCAGGGCTGGGATCACGGCGGCCGCACAGAGCGTCCCGACGGTCGTAAGCGCGTTCGCCGTGGCGAGCACCCGACCGGGATTCTCGAGCACGCCCGCGGCTCCACCGGAGCCACGAAGCTTGTACGACACCCAGCGTGTCAGCTCGAGCTGGCTGACGGCCGCCGCTGCCACGCCGACCGCTGCGGATGTCACGGCGAGGGCCAGGGCGCCGATGAGCAAGACGAGCGGCAGCATCATGATTGCCTCTGCACCAGCACGCGCATCACGCGCCGACGGTCCACGCGCTCCACGACCACTCGATAGCCGTCGAGGGTCAGCTCATCGCCGGCGCGCGGCACGCGGCCAAGGACGGAATAGACCAGTCCTCCCACTGTCGAGACTTCCGGGTGCTCGAAGCTCCGCCCCAGGGCGTGCGAGAGATCGTCCAACGTGACCCGGCCGTCCACCCAGTACCGGTCGCCGTCCTGCCGGATCGACGGCGCCTCCCCCACGTCGTGCTCGTCCTTGATGTCGCCGACGATCTCTTCGAGGATGTCCTCGAGCGTGAGGAGGCCGGCCGTGCCCCCGAATTCGTCGACCACGATCGAGAGATGCGCGGGCCCACGCTGGAAATCCCGCAGCTGGCTGTCGAGCGTCTTGCCTTCCGGCACGTACGAAGCGGGCCGCATGACGGCCTGCCAGCGGGGACCGCCGGTGTCGCTCGCATCCGTGAGACCCATCGCGAGGGGTACGAGGTCCTTCGCGAACACGATCCCGACGATGTTATCCGGGGTGCCGTCGTAGACGGGCAGGCGCGTGTGCTCGCTCTGGTGGAACGCTTCGAGCACATCGTCGAGCGGGGCGGCCACATCCACGGCGATCATGTCCAGTCGGGGCGTCATCACCTCGTCGGTCCGCGTATCGGCCAGCGTGAACACGCCGAGCAGCATGTCGCGCTGCGCCACGCCCAGATCGGGCTCGAGCGGGCGACGCGTGGAGACGAGGCCGTGGAGCCCGCGGTCCACCCAGCCCAGCAGCCAGAGCAGCGGCCCGAAGGGCGCGAGCGTGCGACGGGCCAGCGTCAGCGCCAGAGCCGCGACTTCGGGCGCGACGCGGGCCAGGCTCCGCGGCAGCGCGTCACCCACGACGAAGAGGAAGCCGACGGCGACGGCCCACCCGCCGAGAGCTTCCCCCCAGGGGCGGCGCCACCAGTCCAGGGCTTCCGCCGCGGCCACGGCACCGAGGACGAGCAGCGCCAGGCGGGCGACGTACAGGCCGCGATGCAACGGCACGCGACCCCCGCCGGTGGTCGGCGCGTCGCCCATGGTGTGAAGCGCTTCACCGACTGCCGCCTCTTCGCCCAACGCCAGGAGGCCGGCCCAAAGCGCGGCCACCCCAGCGACGAGGGCGGCACCCAACGTGAGCGCGGCGCCGGTGAACGTCATGGCGCGCGCCGGACCAGCCGGTGGACATACCGCTCTTGCCGGCGCCACATCGCCGATCGCGTCCGGCTCGACCCCTCGGGGTGCTCATAGCCGAGCACGTGCAGTGTGCCGTGCACGACGAGCCGGAGCAGTTCCTCATCCATCCCGCGGTGCTCCCTTTTCCCTTGGCGCCCCCCCCCGTTCACCCATTGGTTCGCAGCCGCCGGACAGACGTACACGTCTCCGAGCAGCGTGCCATCGGGCTGCGGCAGCGCGAACGCGATGACGTCGGTCAGGCCGCGGCGACCTGTGGTACGTCGGTTGAGGCGGCGCATCGCCGTGGCATCGAGCAGGGTCAGCTCGACCCGCGCGGTCCCTCCGGCGCCTTCCCAGGCGAGTACCCGGTCCGTCGCGCGGCGGAGCCGGGCCGGCGGCTCATGCCTTGGCCGCGGGCTGCCAGGTCGCCGTGATGCCACCGCTGGACTCCGGGTAGTCGATACGATTGTGGTACATGCCGCTGATGATGCGCACGAACTCCTGCTTGACCTGGTCGATTTGTCGCAGCGTCATCGGCGCTTCATCGAGCTGGCCCGCGTTCAGCTTGTTGCGCACGATGTGATTGATGACTTCCTCGATCTTCTTCGGCGTCAGGTCCTCGAGCACGCGCAGGGCCGCCTCGACGGAATCGGCGAGCATGGTGATCGCCGTTTCCGCCGAGTGGGGCTTGGGGCCCGGATAGGCGTAATCCCCCGGCTGGGGCGAGCCGCCGTCGCCGCTCTTTTTCGCGCGGTCGAGGAAGTACGTGATCTCCGTCGTGCCGTGATGCTCCGGAATAAACGCCGCGACCGCGTCCGGAAGGCCGGCTTCGCGCGCCAGGACGAGCCCGTCCGTCACGTGCGCCTTGATGATCTGCGCCGACTGGAAGGCCTTGAGGCGATCGTGCGGATTGTTTCCGCGCGTCTGGTTTTCGACGAAATATTGCGGGTTGTTGATCTTCCCGATGTCGTGGTAGTAGCAGCCCACCCGGCCCAGCAAGCCGTCAGCGCCGACCCGGTTGCAGGCGGCCTCCACGAGGTTCGCCATGGCCACCGAGTGCGCGTAGGTACCCGGTGCCTCGAGCGAGAGTCGCCGCAGCAAGGGCCGGCTCGGATCCGAGAGC
>DASQIB010000209.1:0-5464 GCA_035631795.1 Gemmatimonadales bacterium
GAGCAGGAGATCACCGGCCAGCCACGGATCAGCGTCCGGCAGGAGAGCCAGTTCGAGGCGGTGCTCGGCAGCCACGCCCGCTCGGGCGAGCAGTTCGCCATTTGGGAGGCCACGTACGGCCCAACGGCACCCGACGGCTACCCGGCGGAGCTGTGGGACTTGCTAACCGGAAAGATCGACCACGCCGTGGCGGAGTACTTCCGGACGCACGACTACGACTTGTGTGAGTACCTCGAGCGCAATTGGGCGATGCTGGGACCCAAGCTCCGCGGTCAGCTCCACGTCTTCGTTGGCGACATGGACACGTTCTACTTGAACCTCGCCGTGTACCGGCTCGAGGAGTTTCTCAGCCGCGCCAAGCCCCCCGCCGACGCGGAGTTCGGCTACGGGCGCCCCATGAAGCCGCACGGCTGGCAGCCGTGGAGCAACGCCGAGCTGATGCGGATCATGGCCCGGCACATCGAGCGCCACCGGCCGCGGCGCTGACGATCCCCCGGGGCTAGAGGCGGAAGACGACTCGGTCGAGGGAGAGTCGGCCGGCGCCAAGGATCGCGAGCGCGATCGCGGCGCACAGCAGACCGTAGTCGAGCTCCCAGCCGCCGTCGCCCGTGAACCGTTTGTGCATCTGCCGGGCCTTGAGGTTGATGGCGCCGAGCATGACGATGATGAAGCCCACCGCGGCAAGCTGGGTGAGGAAACCAATGATCGTCGCCACGCCTCCGAGCGGCTCCGCTATCGAAAGGAGCCGCAGGATGGACAGGAGGCTCGCAGGCATCTGCGCGGAGGGCTGCATCTTCCACATCGCCTGCTTCTGGATGCCGTGTACCAGGAACGGGACGCCGACGCCCAACCGGAGCGCGAGGAGTCCCCAGTCGCTCAGGTGGTGAAGGTGTGCGAAGAACCCCATGAGACGGCCTCCTATCATGAGTGATGAGCCGACCAACGGTCGCAGCACGAGAATCGTAAGTCAGAGGACGAGCTTTTGCGCCGTTGCAACCTGAGCCTCCGGGAGTGTTCATGCCTCGACTCCATCTTGCCGCCCTGACCGTTATCGTCCTGCCGTCGATAACGGCCGCACAGACAGCGCTGCCCCTCAAGCACACACCGACACCCACCGAGCCGGCAATCACCGCCCGTGACTTGGAGACCCGGCTCTACATCTTCTCGGACGACTCGATGCAGGGCCGCGAAGCGGGAACCGCGGGCAGCGTCAGGGGAACGAACTACATCGCCGCCGAGATCAAGCGCCTCGGGCTCGTGCCCGCGGGCGACAGCGGGACGTATTTCCAGACCATCCCGCTCAAGACGCGGACGCTCGACGAGACGTCGACGTTCACGATCGCCGGGACGGGGCTCACGGCGTTCACCGACTATCTGCCGCTCGGCCCGCAATCCCTCGAGAACCCGTCACTGCCGGTCGTCTATGGTGGGGAGGCCGCCGACTCGACCCATCGGATCTCCCCCGAGCAGGCGACGGGAAAGCTCGTGGTCTTCCAGGTCAGCGGCGGGTTCAGCTCGTTGCGGGCGCTCCGCTCCGGGCCGACCGTTCCGGGCGCGGCGGCCGTCGCGCTGATCGCGCTCGACAGTTTTCCGCGCCAATTCATCGGCTTCCTCCGCCGGCCGCGCGCGTTCCTCGATGACGATCAGGGTCCGCCCAACGGCCCGGCGGGCTTCCTCATCACGCGTGCCACGGCGGCCAAGTTGTTCACGACGCCCATGGAGCAGCTCACCCCCGGTACCGCGGGGATCAGCGTGGCGGTGGCGGTCCGATTCACCGTCGCGCCGGTTCCGGAGCCCGCGCGGAACGTCGTGGGCATCATTCCGGGCAGCGACCGCAAGCTCAAGCACGAGTACGTCGCCGTCGGCGCACACAACGACCACATCGGACTCGCCCGCACGGTGGATCACGACTCGATCCGGATCTGGAATCATGTCGTGCGCCCGGAAGGCGCCGATGACGCAGGCAAGCAGGCGACACCCGAGCAACAAGCGACGGTCGATTCCCTGCTCGTGGCGTTCCGCGCCACGCATCATTCCGCGGGTCGCGCCGACTCGATTTCGAACGGGGCGGACGACGATGGCTCGGGCACGGTGGCCGCGCTCGAGATCGCCGAGCGCATTGCGAGTCTCAAGACGAAGCCGAAGCGCTCGATCCTGTTCGTATGGCACACCGCCGAGGAGAAGGGTCTGCTCGGCTCGCGGTTCTTCACCGATCACCCAACCGTGCCGCGCGATTCGATCGTCGCCCAGCTCAACATGGACATGGTCGGCCGTGGCGCTGCGGGCGATGAGACGGGCCGGACCAAGGACGGCACACCCTTGCACGGAGGGCCGAACTACCTACAGCTCGTCGGCTCCCGCCGCTTGTCCACGGAGCTCGGTGATCTCATCGAGAAGGTCAACACACAGGACCATCACAACCTCGCCTTCGACTATTCCATCGACGCGAACGGGCACCCGTCCAACATCTATTGCCGCTCGGACCATTACGAGTACGCGCGCTACGGCATTCCGATCACCTTCTTCACGACCGGGTTACACTCGGACTACCACCAGGTGACCGACGAGCCGGAGTACATCGACTACGAGCACATGGCGCGGGTGGCGCGCCTGGTCGAGGACGTGGCGGTGCACGTCGCGAACCTGGATCACCGCCTCGTGGTGGATCAACCGAAGCCCGATCCGAAGGGGACCTGCCGCCAGTAGGGCTCTGGCTCACGCCGATAACCGGCGGTGCGCCAATGTATTGCGGCGCCGCATCACTGGGCCACTTGTGACTGGCGACACCGCAGGCAATGGTGTGGGCTGGCACACTGGCTGACGACCGATGAGTGTCCGCATCCTACTGCTCGAAGACGTGCCGGCCGACGCCGCCCTGATCCAGCGAGAGCTGACGAAGGCCGGACTGGTCTTTGTGAGCGAGCGCGTGGACACGCGCGCCGCGTTCGAAGAGGCGCTCCGCATCTTCGCCCCGGACGTGATCCTCTCCGATCACGGCCTCCCGGGTTTCGACGGGGCGGCGGCGCTGCAGCTCGTCAAGGAGCGATTCCCGACGCTCCCGGTCATCCTGGTCACCGGCTCGCTCAACGAAGAGAAGGCGGTCGAGTTCATGAAGGCCGGGGCCGCGGACTACATCCTCAAAGACCATTTGACGCGGCTCCCGCAGGCGATCAAGCGGGCCTTGAGCGAGAGCCGGTTGCGGGAGGAGCGGGAGCTCGCCGTGGCCGCACTGCGTGCGTCCGAGGAACAATATCGCGCCCTGTTCGAGAACACGCCGTATCCCATGTGGGTGTTCGATCTCGAGACCCACAAGCTGCTCGCCGTGAACGGCGCTGCGATCGACCACTATGGATACCGGCGGGAAGAATTCCTGACGCTCCGGATCGAGGATCTCCGACCGCCAGAGGATGTCACGGCGCTCGAGCAACACCTCGCCACCCGGCCCGCGGGGTACCGCACGACCGGCCCGTGGCGACACCGCAAGAAGGACGGAACGATCATCTACGTGGAGACGAGCGGCCACGAGATCCCGTTCGGGGGGCGGCGCGCCGAGCTGGTCGTGATCGACGATATCACGGAGCGGAGGCGCCTCGAGGAGCAGTTCCGCCAGGCGCAAAAGATGGAAGCGGTGGGGCGACTCGCGGCCGGGGTCGCCCACGACTTCAACAACCTCCTCACTGCCATCCTCGGCACGACCGACCTGATGATCGAGGATCTCCCGGCGGAGGATCCCGATCGCGAGGGCCTGCTCGACATCCGCGACGCCGCCGAGCGTGCGGCCGTGCTGACCCGCCAGCTGCTCACGTTCAGCCGCCAGCAGGTCGTGTCACCCCGCGTGCTTCGGTTGAACGACCTGATCACGGACCTGGTCAAGCTGCTGCGCCGCCTGCTGGGGGAAGACGTGACGATCGCGACAGCGCTGGCGACGGACTGCGGGAGCGTGAAAGCAGATCCGGGGCAGCTCGAGCAGGTGATCGTGAACCTTTCGGTGAACGCGCGCGACGCGATGCCGAACGGCGGGCGCTTGATGATCGAGACGAAGAACGTCGACCTCGATGGCGACTATCCCACCGACCGGGTCACGATTCCGGCGGGACGGTACGTGATGCTCGCGGTCACGGACACCGGAACCGGCATGGACGCGAAGACCAAGGCGCGCATCTTCGAGCCGTTCTTCACGACGAAACCCGTCGGCAAAGGAACCGGCCTGGGTCTCGCGACCGTCTACGGCGTCGTGCAGCAGAGCGGCGGCTACATCTGGCTGTACACGGAGCTCGGGCACGGCACGAGCTTCAAGGTCTACCTCCCGCGCGTCGATGCCGCCCAGTCTCAGACCGTGGCGGACGAACCAGCGATGGGCAGCGACGGCTCCGAAACCGTGCTCGTCGCGGAGGACGAGGAAGCGGTCCGCCAGATCATCGAAAAGGCGCTCGACGCGCACGGATATCGCGTGTTGAGCGCGGGGGACGGGGGCACCGCGCTCGAGCGCGCGGCCGCCCATGCGGGGCCGATCGACCTGCTCGTCACTGATGTGGTGATGCCCGACATGAACGGCCGGGAGCTCTCGCGGCGGCTCACCGAAGCGCGCCCCAACGTCAAGACCCTGTATCTCTCCGGCTATACCGACGACGCGATGCTGCACCGCGGCGTGCTCCAGGAGGGCGTGGCGTTCCTGCAGAAGCCCTTCTCGCTCCGGGCACTCGCCCGCAAGATCCGCCAGGTCCTCGAGGCGCGCCCCTGACGGAGCCTTCCCTCATCGCCCGCGCCCGGCGGCACGGTGATCGGACGGCGATCGTCGCAACAGAAGGCACGTTTTCGTATCGGGATCTCCTCCACGCCTCGGCTCGCGTCGCTGCGTGTCTGCTTGCCGGCCGCGACGACTTGGCGGAGGCGCGCGTCGCCTTTCTCGCGCCGCCGAGTTTCGCCTACGTCGCGACGCAGTGGGGGATCTGGCGCGCCGGCGGAATCGCGGTCCCGCTCGCGGTCTCACACCCCCCGCCCGAGCTCGAATACGTCATTCGCGACGCTGACGCCGACGTGGTCGTCGTGCACCCCGACTTCGCCACGGCCGTGCAAGCAGTACGACTGCCTTCGAATACCCGAACCCTAACGACAACTGCCGCGGAGCGTACCGCTCCCCGCTCCCCGCTCCCCGCTGTGGCGGAGGGGCGCAGGGCCCTGATGGTCTACACCAGCGGTACGACGGGGAGGCCGAAAGGCGTCGTGACGACGCACGCGAACATCACGGCCCAGGTCGTGAGTCTCGTCACGGCGTGGGAATGGCGCGCCGACGATGCCATCCTGCTGGTGCTGCCTCTGCACCACGTGCACGGCATCATCAACGTGCTCGCCTGCGCGCTCTGGGCGGGCGCCCGCTGCGAAATGCTGCCCAGGTTCGAGGGCGAGCAAGTCTGGTCGCGTATCGCTCGGAGCGACCTCACACTATTCATGGCGGTGCCAACGA
>DASQIB010000210.1:0-7082 GCA_035631795.1 Gemmatimonadales bacterium
CGAGGCGTTCCGGCTGGGTGACCGGGACTACCGGCTGCCCGGCATTGGATCGTACATGAGCGTCGCGCTCGACCAGGGGAACGTCGCCGCGATGGCGCTGGCGATCCTCGCGATGGTCGTGATGATCGTGTGCGTCGATCAGCTACTCTGGCGCCCGCTGGTGGTCTGGGTGGAGAAATTCCGGCTGGACGACACCGCGGGCGCCCCCGCCGCGTCGTCCTGGGTCCTCGAATTCCTGCGGCGGGCACGCCTCCCGCGCCGCGCGGCGGTGCTGCAACGCCGTGCGTATCGCGGCGCGCGCCGGGCCGCCCGATCGTTCGAAGCGCCGTTCAAGAGCGCGGGTCCGGTGATCCTGCGGGGCCCGCTGATCGCGTTCGAGCATCCCGTGGCGCGCAAGATCGGGGCCGGACTGGCCGTGGTGACGATCGCCGCGGCGGCCGTTGCGGGCGCCTGGCGGTTGTGGCTCTTGATCGCGCAACTGGGCCTGGCGGATTGGGGTCATCTGCTGGTGGCGGCGCTGCTCACGTTCGCCCGCGTGATGAGCGCCGTCCTGCTGTCGACGATCTGGACCGTTCCGGCCGGCGTGATCATCGGCCGGTCGCCGCGTCTGGCCCGCGCGCTACAGCCTGTCATTCAGGTTGTGGCTTCGTTCCCGGCGCCGATGCTCTTTCCCATCGTGATTCTGCTGTTCGAGAGGATCGGCGTCGGGCTCGGGTTGGGGGCCGTGGCCTTGATGGTGCTCTCGGGGCAGTGGTACATCCTGTTCAACGTGATCTCCGCCGTGGCCAACATTCCGGAACAGCTCAAGGAGGCGACCACGCTGTTCCGGCTCCCCTGGTTGGCGCGCTGGCGTGACCTCTACCTTCCGGCGGCGTTCCCCGCGCTCGTGACGGGTTGGGTGACGGCGGCGGGGGGCGCGTGGAACGGGTCCATCGTCGCCGAATACATCGAAGCGGGCGGCGCACTACGTCAGACCCGGGGTCTCGGCAGCCTGATCAGTGAGGCGACCGCACACGCGAATTTTCCTCTTCTCGCGGGCGGCATTGCCTTAATGAGCCTGATCGTCGTGGGATGGAACCGCATGGTGTGGCGCACGCTCTTGCATTGGGCGCAAAGCCGCTTCAGCCTCGAGACATGACCAACACGGTCCTCCTCGAAGCGCAGCACGTGTCGCAGCGCTTCCGGCTGCCCAACGGACAGAACCTCGAGGCGCTGCGCGACGTGTCGCTCGCGGTCTCCGAGCACGAAGTCGTCGCCCTCGTCGGTCCTTCGGGGTGCGGCAAGAGCACATTGTTGCGCCTCTTCGCCGGGCTGGCACGCCCCGCGGACGGGACCGTGCTGTATCGCGGACGCCGCCTCGACGGAGTGCTCGGCGCCGCCGCCATGGTGTTTCAATCGTTTGCCCTGCTCCCCTGGCTCACCGTCACCGAAAACGTGGCGATGGGCCTCGAGGCGCGCGGGGTGTTCGGGCCCGCGCGGCGCGACGCAGTCGCCCGCGCCGTCAACCTGGTGGGGCTCGACGGCTTCGAGCAGGCGTACCCCAAGGAGCTCTCGGGCGGCATGAAGCAGCGCGTGGGGTTCGCGCGCGCTCTCGCGGTGGCGCCCGAGATCCTCCTCATGGACGAGCCGTTCGGGGCGCTCGATCCGCTCACCGCCGAGAACCTGCGCAGCCAGGTGGTCGACCTGTGGCGCGATCCCGCCACGGGTGTGAACACGCTCGTGATCGTCACGCACTCAGTGGAGGAAGCGGTGTTCCTCGCCGGGCGGATCGTGGTGTTCGGCTCGAACCCCGGCCACGTGCGAGAGGAGCTGGTCAACTCGCTTCCCTATCCGCGCCTGGAGCGGAGTCCCGAGTTCGAGCAGATGGTGGATCGCTTGCACGCCATTCTCACGGCGACGCTTCTTCCCGAGGCGGCGCCGGCCGCGCCGCAACGCCTGGTGCCGTTCCCGCGGGTGCACGTATCCGAGGCCACCGGCCTGCTCGACCACCTGCTCACGCGCCCCGACGGCAAGGGTCCCGTGTTCGAGCTCGCGGAGGACCTCGGGGTCGATTACGACCGTATGTCCGCCGTCGTGAGGGCAGCGGAGCAGCTCGGGTGGGTCACGACGCCGGGGGAAATCGTGCAGCTGACGCAGGGCGGGCGGGAGGTGATGGCCATGGACGATGCAGCCCGCAAGGACGCCAGCCGGGCGCGCCTCGCCAAGCAGCCGCTGTTCGCGCGGCTCGTCGCCATGCTCAAGGAGAACGAGGGGTCGGTGGAGGACGAGGAAGTCCTGGCCGATCTGACGATCTACTTCCCCTTCATTCCGGCGGAGTCGTTGTTCGCCACGCTGATCGAGTGGGGACGCTACGCGGAGCTGCTGGACCACGACGCGGACGCCGGCCGCATCACCCTGCTGGGGTGGGAGAACACCGCGGAAATGCGGACGGAGTAGCGCCGCGCCGCTACTGGCCGAAGCAGAAGAACCGCACGTGATTCGGTGCCAAGCCGCCCGTGAGCCGGGCGAGCGCCGCCGCCCCCCCTTTCGCGAGCCGTGACGTCGAATCGCCGGCGAGCGCCGCCTGGTAGAGCGCGATGGCCCGCGTTTTCGCCGATTCGAGCTCGGGGAGGAACTTGGTCGAGTCGGCGTTTTCCTTCCCCAGACCGGTCGCGAGCGCCACCACATCCCGGTAGGCGTCCGCTTCGAGCAGCTGCGCCGTCCACTTGACCTCGGAGTCCGCGGGAGCGGCGACGAGCGGCTCCAACCGCTGGACGATCCCATAGTACGGTTGAGGTGAGTCGCCCCCGGCGCAGTCCGCCTCGAGCTGGAGCATGGTGGCCCGTTGGCCCCACGGACCGTTCGCATTGAGCTGGACCGCTTGCTGCAGCCAGCCGCCCGCGTAGGCCATTTCGTTGCTCGCGGAGGAGAGCTCGGAGCTCGCGCCGAGTCCTTTCAAGCGGGTCCGCACCTGAGCAAGCTGCTGTGAAGGATCCGTAAAGCCGAAGGGATGCCACGCCAAACGAAGCACCCGGTCCGCGACCAGGTATGCGCCGGCCTGCCGCACCGAATCCTTACCCTGCGCGCCCTTGAGCCACGTCTCGAGATTCGTCACCAGATCGAAGGGCGCCATCTCCGCGAACTTCCCCCCTTCGTCGCGGGACTGGCGTACGACCTCCAGGATGCCGGCGGACGACCGGGGCGGGGGCCCGGCCTCCCGGATCCACTTGTTGATGAGCAGGACCTGTCGCTGGTAGTACTCGGGTTGAGTCTCGCCTCGGGGGGCGACGATATCGGCGGTGACGCCCCCGGAGACCCGGGAAGACTCTGCGCTCGTCTCGCCGCCGGAGCCGCATCCGGGGAGCAACACGATTGCAGAAAGGAACGTAGCGCGGACGCGGAGACTCATCGGAATCCTCGCGAGGGGGGTGACGGTAGACGCTAAGCTACAAACGCCGGCGCCTCGTTACAACAGGATGGCCAGCGCGTCCGCGATCTCGCGCACCGTCCGATGATGTTCGGCGGCGAAGCCGGCCGGCACGTCGGAGTCGACATCGAGCTGCCCCAGGATACGCGCGCCACGCCGGATCAGGACGACCAGCTCCGAGCGAGTCTCCAGGTTGCACGCGAGGTAGTTCCCGACCGCGGCGACATCGGGCACGTTCTGGTCCTGGCCGGTCGCCACCGCGGTGCCGCAGACGCCGCGGCCTACGGGGATACAGATGTGTTCCGTTTCGCGCCCGGCGAAGGCCTCGAGCACGAGCTCGTCGCCATGCAGCATGTAAGCGTAGACCGAGGTAAACGGCGCGCCGAGGCGTCGGATGCGCTCGCACGCGAGCCGGAGCAGGTCCCGGCGGGAGACATCGTGCAGATGCGCGGCGCGGAGCGCGCGGACGATCGGGGCGGGCTCGAGGTCGGTGGTCACGCGTCCGGACTGGTTCGGCGCATGCGGCTATATCTATCTTTGGCGCGACTCCGGCGAAAGCGGCCTCGTGTCGATACGCCTTCTCGTGCTGATCCCTGTCGCGGCCGCCATCAGCCTCGCGCTGTCAGCCGCCGTGGACGCCGTGGCCCTCCCGTTGTTCCTCGATACCACGGGTACGATCCTCGCGACGGCGCTCGGCGGGCCGGTCGTCGGGATTTCGACCGGGGTGGTGACGTCGGCGGTGAACTCGTTGCGCAATCCGACCTTCTGGCCGTTCGTGGCCGTGCAGGTCATCGTGGCGCTCTACGCCTGGATGGCCGCGCGCGCCGGACTGTTCCGAAGCTTCAAGACCGCAGTCCCCGCGGGATTCGGGCTCGGGGTGATCGCGGCGATCACGTCCACGCCGATCTCCTATTTGGTGTTCGGGTGCACCACGACCGGCGGTATCGCCCTCACGACGGCCCTCGGCAAGGCGTTGGGCCTGCCGCCCCTCGGCGCCTGCTTCTTCGGGAGCTTCCTGGCCGACTTCGGTGACAAGGCGGTGACCTTCGCACTCGTGACCTCGGTACTTCATGGACTTCCGCGCCGCACGGCGGCGCGATTCCCGTGGGCGCTGCGCGCCATCCGCGCGGCTTGACCCGGCTGCATCCGTTCACGCTGCTCTCAATCGCGGGCGCACTGCCCGCGCTCGCCTGGATCGTGCCATCGCCATCCGGCGGCCTCTCCACGGCGGCTGTCGCGCTGGGTCTCGCGATCAGTGCCCGGGCTTTTCGCACGGCGATATTCACGGCCGCCCCGTTCTGGCTGTTCCTGCTACTCCTGCACGACGTGCCGACCACCATCGCGATCGGCTTTCGCATCACGACGATGGTCGCGAGCTTCGTGTGGGTCGTGGCCGCGCTGCCGCCTCCGCGCCTGGTGGAGGCGATGGTCGCCGCCGGGTGGAGCGCAAGCGCGGCGTACGTTTTCGCGGCCACCCTGTCGGCCGTGCCGGTCTTGCGGGCACGCGCCGGGCGGATTGCGGATGCTCAGCGCTGCCGCGGGCTCTCGCCGCGCGGCGGGCCGGTCCAGCGGCTGCGCGCGCTCCGGGCTCTGGCAGTGCCGCTCATCCTCTCGGCGCTGCACGAGGTGGATGAGCGGGCCCTGGCGCTCGAGACTCGGAGGCTCGTGCCGGGCGCCCGTCGCACTCCGCTCTCTCCGCCGAGCGACCACGCGGTCGAGCGAGTCATGCGCTGGGCGCTCGCGGCGGCGTGTGTCGCGGCGCTCGCGTGGAGACTTCGGTGACGCGGCTGGCGCTCGAACGGGTGACCTTTCGGTATCCCGCGACGGAAGCTCCGGCCCTCGTGGACGTGTCGCTCGAGGTCGCGGCTGGCGAGGTCGTCGCAATCGTGGGCAGCATCGGGGCTGGCGCGTCGACGCTGTTGCTTGTCGCCGGCGACCTCGCGCCCCGCGTGGTAGGGGGACACCTGGAGGGGAGCGTCGCATTCGACGGCGAGGGCGTCAGGGGGACCGTGCTCCCCACGCCCTGGACGCAGCTTTCGGGCATGGCGTTCGCGGTGTGGGACGAGGTGGCGTTCGGGCCCGCCAACCTCGGGCTCGCGCGAGACGAGATCACCCGCCGCGTCGACCGCGCCATCGCCCGACTGGGGATCGAAGGACTCGTCTCCCGCGAACCCACCACACTCTCGGGCGGCGAGCTGCAGCGGGTGATCATCGCCGGAATTCTCGCGATGCAACCCGGGCTGTTACTGCTCGACGAGCCCACGGCGGAGCTCGACCCGATCGGAGCCCGCTCGCTGTGGGAGCTGGTTCGAGCCCTGGCGAGGGAAGGCACGGCCATCCTCGTCGCCTCGAGTGATCTCGATGCGCTCCCAGCCGTGGCCGATCGAGTGGTGTGGCTCGATCGCGGCCGGCTGCAGGCGATCGGTTCGGCGGCGCTTCTCGGCAGCGAGGCACTCGTCGCGGCGAGTCTCGGTACGACCGTGGCGAGCGTGTGGCACGGGGCTCGTCTCCCGTCACCGTACCCGGTGAGCGTCGCGCAGGCATTGCAGCGATGGGAGCGCCGGTGAGCCCGATCCTGCGTTTCGACCGCGTCTCGTTCTCCTACGGCGCCGTACAGGCGCTCTCGGACGTCTCGTTCGCGCTCGCTCCTGGGGAGCGCGTCGCGCTCCTCGGCAGGAACGGAGCGGGGAAATCCACCCTATTGCGACTCGTCACCGGCCTCGCTCGGCCGCAGATGGGCACCGTGTGGGTGGACGACTGGGACACCCGGGACGCGACTCCCGATCGATTGGCGCAACGCGTGGGGTCGGTGTTCCAGCACGCCGATCAACAGCTCTTCGCCCGCACGCTCGAAGACGACGTGGCGTTCGGCCCGCGGGCCGTCGGCCTGGCAGCGGCGGAGGTTGCGTCGCGTGTGGCGCGTGCTCTGGCCGCGCTCGAGCTCGGCGAGCATGCCCGCGAGCATCCGTACGACCTGCCGCCGGCGTTGCGCAAGCTGGCGGCTCTCGCCGGCGCGCTGGCGCTCGAGCCGGCCCTGCTCGTGCTCGATGAACCGACTGCCGGGCTCGACCGCGCCTTGCGCGAGCGCGTCACCCGTGCGCTGCTCGAGCGATCGGCCGCGGGGGCGGCGCTGCTCGTGATCACCCACGACCTGACCTTTGCGGCCGAGTCGCTGGACCGCGCCCTCGTGCTCGACCGTGGCCACCTGGCGCGGGATTCCTCACTGCCGAGCCTGCTCGGCGAGGGGGCGGAGGGGGCGGAGGGGGCGGTGGGGGCCAGGGGGGCGGGAGGGGGAGGGGCGCTCGAAGCGCTCGGATTGCTCCCGCCGCCCGTGGCATCGCTGTCCGCCGCGTTTGCCCTGCCGGGCCGGCCGATTCGTGCGGCAGACGCGGCGCGAGCGCTGGCTCGCGTTGCGAGGGGGGAGTCCCGACACCTAGATTGACCCGCCCGATGGCGACGCTCGAGACTTTTGCCACGCGGTTCGCACGCTGTGTGAGCCTGTTCCGCGACCCGGGCGCGAAGGACGAGCAAAAAGCCGAATTCCGCGCGCTCGTGTCGCTGTTGAAAGACACCTCCGTGACGGTTCGCGTGGCCGGCGGCCGCATCGAGGTGAACGGCGTGCCGTGCGAAGGAGAGACGCTCACCGGACTGGTGCAGCGCCTCGATTTCCACGGGA
>DASQIB010000211.1:0-15672 GCA_035631795.1 Gemmatimonadales bacterium
ACCAGGCGCTTGGGCATGTGGGAAATCTAGAGGCTACAGGGACTGCACGCCAAGCGTGACCACGTCCTGCACTTCGAGCGTCTCGTAGCAGAAGAACGGCTCGCCGTAGCGGGCGCGGATGAGCGAGCCGTAGTGCGCCGACTGCACACGGATCAGCTCGTAGAGGTCCTGCCCGGTCGGATGGATCTCGCCCGCTGCTTTCGCCCCATCGAACTGCGACGCATAGCAGCGGATGGCGGCCATCTTCGTCTCGAACACGTCGCTGATGTCCACGACGAACGAGGGCTTCACCGGGTCCTCCCGATACGCGAGCGCGTAGAGAACCTTGAACGGCCGGTGCGGCTGCTCCGCGCCGGGCGCCTCGTATTTCGCGAGTCCCGCGAGATAGCAGGCGTCTCGGCCGAGCTCGGACGCGATGCGATGATCGGGGTGACGGCCGATGGGGAAGGGGAGGATGACCACGCGCGGGCGTGTGGACCGAATCAGCTCGACGAGGCGCGCGCGCGAGGGCTCGTCGTTCTGGAGGTGCGCGTCGCGGAGCCCGGCGTTGAGGCGCAGCGTGACGCCCAGCAGCCTGGCCGCGCGCTCGGCCGCGGGGGCGCGCGTCGCCGAGTCGCCGCGCGTCCCGCTCTCACCCTGCGTGAGGTCGAGGATGCCGACCTGGTGGCCGGCTTTGACCGCCCTCGCGAGCGTGCCGCCGCATGTCAGCTCGACGTCGTCTCTATGCGCTGCGATCGCGAGCAGGTCGACGTGTCGGTCGGGCATGGTCAATACCCCCGTTCTCATTCGTATCTCAACGCTTCCACGGGATCCAGTCTCGCCGCGCGCGCCGCCGGCGCGATTCCGAAGAGCACGCCGACGGTGATGGACACGACCGTCGCGACCACCGCGCTCCAGACCGGGACCGTCGTGGTGAAGTCGAGCAGACGCTTCAGGACCTCCCCGACCCCGATGCCCAACACGATTCCGATCATCCCGCCCATCAGGGTGAGCGTCGCTGCTTCGACGAGGAATTGCCACAGAATCTCTCGTCGCGTAGCGCCCGTGGCCTTCCGCAACCCGATCTCACGCGTGCGGCTGGTCACGGATACCATCATGATCGCCATCACGCCGATGCCGCCGACGAGCAGCGCGATGCTCGAGAGCACGAGCATCACGAAGAAGAACGCGAACGTCAAGCTGTCGAACACCCCCAGAACCTGGTCCGACGTCAGGATGTCGAACGTGTTCGGCTGCCCAACCCGAATGCCGCGCATGCGGCGCAGCTGGAGCGTGGCGGCGTCGATCGCCCGGCTGACACTCACCTCGGGCTTCGGTTTGACGAGAATGATCAGCGCGTTCACCTGGTCGATCCTGAACCGTGCGCGGGCCGCTTCGAACGGGACCACGCCGGAGATTTCAGGGGCGCCGGGCACCTCGAAGATGTTCGTCGGGCGCTGCCATACTCCCACCACACGAAATGGATACCCTCCCACGCGCACGATACGATCGAGGGGGTCGCGCGCGCCAAACAGCCGGTCCACGGTGCGCTGCTCGATGATCAGCGAGGGGGCGCCTCCGCGGAGCTCGGCGGTGGTGAAGACGCGGCCGCGGATGATCTCACCGCCGAGGATCTCCATGAAGCGGTCATCCGCGCCGAAGACGCTCAAATTCTGGGTCCGGAGGCCGGCGTATTCGAACCGGTAGAATGCCTGCGTCCAGATCGCCGCATAATGAATCTCAGGGAGCCGCGCGATTGCCTCCGCTTCCACGGGCCTGAGCGCCGGTCGGATCCGGACTTCGCGCGGCAGGGCGTCCGGATTGACGGGGGTCGAGGAGAAAAACCGGAGGACGCGGAACGTGGTCGGTCCGACGACCTCCAACGTGTTGACGATCTGCTCACGGAACCCCGCCACAATCGACGCCATGGCCATGACCGTGGCGATGCCGATCACGACGCCGAGAATGGTAAGCGCCGAGCGGAGCTTATTGGCGCGAAGCTGATCGACCGCGATCAGCCAACCTTCGACCACGGAATGGAAGGCCATGCTACTCGTAGCGGAGCGCCTCGATCGGATCGAGGCGGGCCGCGCGCAGGGCGGGGTACACGCCGAAGACGACGCCGACCGACACGCCCAGGCCCAGCGCCACGGCGACGGACCAGAGCGTGACGCGCGCGGGCAGCGGTGAGGCGACCTGCACGAGCGCGGCGAGTCCGCCACCCGCGAGGAGACCGGCGACACCTCCCAGGAGCGACAGCATGACCGACTCTGCCAGGAACTGACGCCGGATGTCCCGCCGCGACGCCCCGAGTGACTTCCGGATGCCGATCTCGCGGGTCCGTTCGGTCACGCTCATCAGCATGATGTTCATGATCACGATCCCGCCGACGACGATCCCGATGGCCACGACGGCCGGCACCACCGTGAAGATCACCCGCGTGAGCTTTCCCCAGAACGCGATGAGACCCTCCCCGGTGTCGACGGTGAAGTCGTCGTCCTGCCCCGGACGCAGCCGATGCGCGATCCGCATCGCTTCTTCGGCGCGGAGCATGCCGTCGGCGACCTCCGCGGCCGCCGGCATCTTCACCGAGATCACCGTCGTCTGTCGCCGGCCGTACAGGGTTTCGAACGTGGTCAGCGGCAGCATCACGAATCCATCCCAGGATTGTCCCAGGACCGTGCCCTTCTTCGCGATCACCCCTTTGACCACGAACTGGGTCCCGAGCACGCGGATCACGCGGCCGATCGCGCGCTCCGGACTGCCGAACAGCTTGTCGGCCGGGTCGTAGCCGAGCACGGCGACGAAGCGGCGTTGGCGCAGGTCCGTTTCGCTGAGGGCCTCGCCGGCCGCGAATGCGTAATCCTGCACCACGACAAAGGACGGTGTGACGCCGAAGATGAACGCGTCACCGACGGTGCGATTCCCCCACTGCACGTCCGCCAGCGGCGTCGGCCAGCCGGACTGGAGCGCGATGGCCTGCGCATCGGGCAGCGCGCGCTCGACGTACGGGACGTCTGCGAGCCCGATGATCGGCCGGCGCTGGATCCTCCTCACTTCCTCGTCGTCGATGAACCCGACCTGAATGGGATCCCGACGAATCTGAAAGGCATTGACGCCCACGATCGCTCCGGCGATCCGCTCCCGGACGTATGCGTTCATGCCCTGGATGACGGCCACGACGGCCACGAGGAACGCCACCGATACGATGATCCCCAGTAGCGTGAAGAACGAGCGGAGCTTATGGCTCCAGGCGGTGTGGAGGGCTTGAAAAATTGCTTCGGAGAGCTGCATCGCTAGAAGCTAATTGCGGATTGGCGATTGCGGATTGCGGATTGAACGGCACGGCGGGCTCAATCCGCAATCCGAAATCCGCAATCCGCAATTACTCGCACCTCAGCGCTTCTACCGGATCGAGCCTCGCCGCCCGGTTCGCCGGATACATTCCGAATCCGACGCCGGTGAGGGCCGACGCGGCCAGGGCCGCGAGGATGGACCAGAGGGGTACGTGCGCCGGGATCGGCGTCAGGCTCGAGACGACGAACGCGACGATGCCGCCGACGAGCATCCCCACGGCGCCCCCGACGAGCGTTAGCGTCGAGGCCTCGACGAGGAACTGCCACTGGATGGCGCGCCGGGTCGCGCCGAGTGCCTTGCGCACACCGATCTCGCGGGTGCGCTCCGTGACGGAGATCATCATGATCGCGACCACGCCCACGCCGCCGACCATCAGGGCGATCGACGACAGGACGAGCATGACCAGAAAGAACATGCCCGTGACCTTGTTCCAGGCGTCGAGGAGCTTGTCCTGGGTGACGATCGAGAAGCTGTTGTCCTGCCCCGGCTTGAGCCCCCGGAGCGAGCGGAGCGTCGCTACGACTTCGTCCATCGATGCCTGCTGCGTGTAGGCCGGGGCGGGCGCGACCGCGAGCCGCATCCATCCCTTCGTGTACGGCACGTGCTTGACGAACGCCCCGTGCGGGATGCCGACCCACGGAGGTGTCGCACCGCTGAAGAGACTCGGCGGGGGCACGTAGACGCCGATGACCTTGAACGATGCGCCGGCCACGTGAATCGTCTGGTCGATCGGATCGCGCCCGCGGAACAGCTGGTCTTCGAGCTTCGTGTTGATCACTGCGACGGCGTCGTTGGCCAGATCCTCGAGACGAGTGAACGTGCGCCCGGGATGGACGTCGCCACCGTTCACCTCCACCCACTGGGAGGACACACCAGAGACGTTGATCGACTCGAGCCGCCGGTCGCCGAATTCCACCGTCGCTGAGCTTTCATCGCGGCGCGTGACGTAACGGACGGAGGGCAGCAGGGAAATCCGGTCGGCCTCGAGCTCACTGATCGTCGGGTTCCGCTTCCAGGGGCTCGATTCGTCGGATCCGTCCGAGACGTTCACGCCCGCCTGGAAGAACCGCCACACGAGGAACGTCCGGGGCGCGATCGCCTCGATGTCGTTCGACACGCTCTGATTGATCCCGCCGATCATCGCGGCCATCACCATGACGACCATGACGCCGATCGCGACGCCGAGGATCGTCAGGGCCGCCCGCCGCTTGTTGCCGCGCAGCGAGTCGAGCGCGATGCCGACCCCCTCGAATAGTCCGGTCATGTCTCGTGCCGCAGCGCGGCGATCGGATCGAGGCGGGCGGCGCGACTCGCCGGGTATACACCGGCGAGCACGCCGACGCCGCCGCCCAGGATCACGCCCAGCACGATCGACCAGGGGGCGACCGCCGCCGGCAGCGGCGTGACCGCGTTCACCACGCCCGCCAGCCCGACGCCCAGCGCCACGCCGGCGGCGGCCCCCACGGTGGCGAGCATCGTGGCTTCCACCAAGAACTGCCGGAGGATATCGCGCCGCCGGGCACCCAACGACTTCCGGATGCCGATCTCCCGGGTCCGTTCCGCCACCGCCATCAACATGATGTTCATGATCACGATGCCCCCCACCACGAGGGACACCGCCACGAGACCGGGCAGCGCCACGAACAGGACCGAGGAGATCTTGCCCCAGAAATCGAGGACCTCATCGGCCGTTTCCAGCGTGAAATCGTCGGGCTGTCGCGGCCGCAGGTGACGCCGGTTCCGCATGATGGCCTCGGCCTGGCCCATCGCCTGGCGCATCTCGGTTTGCGAGGTCGCCTTCATCGCCACGGCTTCGACCACGCGCGGCTGGTTGACGTAGCTCTTGAGGGGGGCGCTCGCCGGCGCCACCGCGAACTTGTCGAGCGACAGGCCGAAGAGATTGCCCTGCTTCTCGACCACGCCGATCACGCGGTAGGGCAGGTCGAAGATCTTCACCTCACGGCCGATCGGATCCTGGCCTTCGAACAGCTTGTCGGCCAGCTCGAACCCGAGGACGACGACCGGCACGCCCGCGTGAACCTCCTGCCCCGTGAACGGCCGGCCCCGCTCGATCGCGAGCGAGCGGATGTCGAAGTAGAGCTCCGTCGCGGCGGTGACCTGGACATCCTTCGCCTGCTTGCGCCCAGCCACGAGGCTGGTGCGGGTGCTCGACTCCCATGCCGCGAGGACCGGAACCGTCACGCCGCGGATGACCGCCTGGGCGTCGTCGTAGCTCACGCGCGGCCGGCGGCGCCAGACCCGCCACATCGAATCCGTCACGTTCCCGATCTGGACATCGGGGAACTGGCGCAGGCGGAACGTATTCACGCCGAGGATCGTTCCGGCGAACTTGTCGGTCATATACCGGTTCATCCCCTGCACGACCGACACGACGGCGATGAGAAACATCACGCCGATGAACACGCCGATGATGGAGAAGGCGCTTTTCAGCTTCTGCGCCCGGATGGTCTGGAGAGCTAGACGGATCGCCTCGATGAAGTGCATGAGATCACGTCACCGGACCATCCTCCACCATCCTCCACCATCCTCCACCATCCTACTCATATCTCAACGCTTCCACCGGATCGAGCCGCGCCGCTTTGTTGGCCGGGTACAACCCGAACACGATGCCGGTGAGGGCGGCCGCGACGAGCGCGACGATCACCGAGCCGAGGGGCACGTTCGCCGGGATGGGCGTCAGATGGGCGATGGCGTAGGCGACCAGACCTCCCACCAGCATCCCGACCGCGCCGCCCACGAGCGTGAGCGTTGCGGCCTCGACCAGGAACTGCCACAGGATCTCGCGGCGCGTGGCGCCCAGCGCCTTGCGCACGCCGATTTCCCGGGTGCGCTCCGTGACCGAGATCATCATGATCGCCACGACCCCCACGCCGCCCACCATGAGGCCGACGCTCGAGAGCGCGAACATCACCAGGCGAAACAGCAGCGTGGTCTTGTTGAACTTCTCGAGGAACAGCTCCTGGCTCACCACGGCGAAGTGGTCGGGTTGGCCGGGCCGGAGGCCACGGCGCTCGCGGATGGCGACGGTCGCGTCCTCCATGGCTTGCGCGGTGGTCGCGGTCTCCGTGGGCCCCACCAGGAAGTCCATCCAGCCCTTCCAGTAGTCGAGGTACTTTACCATCGTCTGATGCGGGATGACCGCTTCCGGATTGTCGCCCTCGCCGAACAGCATGGGCGGCGGATTGAAGATCCCGATGACGGTGAAGGGCACGCCCTGGATCTTCATGCGCAGGCCGATCGGGTCTCGCTGACCGAACAGCATCTCCGCGAGCTTCGCGTTGATGACGACGACCGTGTTCGTCGCCTGGTCCTCCACTTCGGTGAACGAGCGCCCGGGGGACACATCGCCACCGGCGACCTTGGGCCACGCGGCGCTCCGCCCGCGGATGCTGACCGAGCCCATCGTGCGGTTCTCGAACTGGATGTCCGCGACGGTGCCTTCGTCCACCGACACGAAGCTCACCGATGGCAGGGTCTGGATGACCTTCGCGTCCTCGACCTTCATGGGCGGATTGCGCCGCCACGGGCTCGTCTCGTCCGAGCCGTCGGACACGGTCACGCCGGCGGACCACCAGCGCGCCACGTAGAACGTTTTCGGGCCGGATTGCTCGAGCATGTCCGAGACGCCCTTGTTGAACCCCGAGATCAGCGCGCCGATCACCATCACGACCATGACGCCGATCGCCACGCCCAGGATGGTGAGCGCTGCGCGCATCTTGTGCGCGCGGAGCGATTCGAGCGCGATACCGACACCTTCGAATACCGGAGTCACGCGCTCACTCCTGTCGCAGGGCGTCGATCGGGTCGAGGCGCGAGGCGCGGCTCGCGGGGTACACACCGGCGACGATGCCTACGGCCATCCCGAGCACCACGCCCAACACCACGGAGGCCGGTGAGACGGACGCCGGCAGCGGGGTGGCGGCGTTGAGGAGCACCGACAGGGCGATCCCGGTGACGATGCCGAGCGACGCGCCCACCGTGGCGAGTGTCGTGGCCTCGGCGAGGAATTGGCCCAGGATGTCGCGGCGTCGCGCGCCGAGCGATTTGCGGATCCCGATCTCCCGGGTCCGTTCCGCCACCGCCATGAGCATGATGTTCATGATCACGATGCCCCCGACCACGAGGGCCACACCGACCAGGCCCGGCCCCACGTAGTAGAGGATCCGGCTGATCTTGCTCCAGAAATCGAGCACACCCGCCGCGGTCTCGAGCGTGAAGTTGTCGTCCTTCCCGGGGCGCAGGTGGCGGCGGCTCCGCATGATCGCTTCGGTCTGATCCATCGCCTCCTGCATCTCCGGGATGGAGCCAGCCTTGACGATCAGCGCGTCCACGACGCGCGGCGGGTTGACTTCGCGCTGGATCTGCGACGTCGCGGGCGCGACCACGAATTTGTCGAGTGACAGGCCAAACAGGCTGCCCTGCCGCTCCACCACGCCGATCACCCGGTACGGTATGCCGTGAATCCGGATCGAGCGACCCAGCGCGTGCTGCCCTTCGAATAGCTTCTCGGCTAAGTCGTGGCCCATCACGGCGACCGGGACGCCCGCCCGCACTTCTTGCGTGCTGAACGCGCGCCCTTCCTCGATCTTCAGGCTCTTGATGTCGAAATAGCGCTCGCCCGCGCCTTGGAGGTCGACGTCCTTGACCTGCCTGCGCCCGTATTCCACGATGCCCCGGTCCTCGGAGTACCACGACGTCACCACGGGCACGGTGAGGCCCCGCTCCACGGCGTCGGCGTCCTCGAACGTGATCCGGGGGCGGTTGCGCCAGGCGCGCCACAAGGAATCGCTGACGTCGACGTTGACGTTGGGGCGTTTGCGCAGGTGGAACGTGTTCACGCCGATGAGCGTGCCCGCGAACTTCTCGGTCATGTAGCGGTTCATGCCGTTCACGATCGACCAGGCGGCGATCAGGAACGTGACGCCGATGAAGACCCCGATCAGGGAGAAGCCGCTCTTCAGTTTCTGCGCCCGGATCATCTGCAGCGCGAGCCGGACGGACTCCCACACCGGCATCTACGCCGCCTGGCGCTGATCGGTGGCGATCACGCCGTCCCGCAGGGTCACCACGCGCGCCGCCTGGGCCGCGATGTCGTGCTCGTGCGTGACCATGACGATGGTCTGACCCTGGCCGTGCAGGTCCCGAAACACCGCCATGATTTCGGCGCTCGTGGTCGAGTCGAGGTTGCCCGTGGGCTCGTCGGCGAGGAGAATCGACGGCTCGTTCACGAGCGCGCGCGCGATGGCCACGCGCTGGCGCTGGCCGCCCGACAGCTCGTTCGGCTTGTGCTCCATGCGATCGCCCAGCCCGACGCGCTCGAGCGCCCGGGCCGCGCGATCCCGCCGTTCCCGCGCGCCCAGACCCGCGTAGATCAGCGGCAGCTCCACGTTGTGCAGCGCGGTCGCGCGGGGGAGGAGGTTGAAGGTCTGGAAGACGAACCCGATCTCTTTGTTGCGGATGCGGGCCAGCTCGTCGTCGTCCAGGTCTGACACCTTCTGGGAGTTGAGCCAGTATTCGCCGGCGGTGGGGGTGTCGAGGCACCCGATCAGGTTCATCAACGTGGATTTTCCCGAGCCCGAGGGACCCATGACCGCGACATACTCATTCCGCTTGATCTGCAGGCTCACGCCCCGCAAGGCGCGCACCACTTCGCCGCCCATGTCGTAGTCACGCGCCAGCTTGTGCGTGAGAATGATGATGTCGGGCAGCGGCGTGTCGCCCGTGTGAAACGGCTGGGCAAGAGAGGCGGGCGCCGTCATGCCGCCGCCTTTTTCTTCGCGGAATCCGCCGGCTCCTTCATCGCCCGCACGCGCGCGCCCTCCTTGAGGTCGCGGATCGCCTGGTAGGGACCGCCCACGATCGTCTCGCCGTCCTTCAGGCCTTCCGTTACCTCGAAGTACTCGTCGCCGGCGATCCCGACTTTCACCGGGCGGAACGTCGCCACGCCGTCCTTCACGACGAAGACACCCTCGGTCTCCTTCTTCTTACTGGCGGCGGTCGTGTCGACCCGGCGATTCTCCGTCGACACCGGCTTGTTCTCGCGCACCGTGAGCGCGATGATCGGGATGGAGAGCGCCTGCTTCCGGGTGTCGGTCACGATCCTCGCGGTTGCCGAGAGATCCGGCCGGATGTCGGCGGGCGGCTTGTCCAACGTGATCTCCACCTCGTAGTCGACGGCGCGGTCGTTTTGCCCCGTGGCGGTCGACGTCGCGTCCCGCACGCTCGAGTCGGAGACCTTGGTCACGCGTCCGATGAAGGCGGTGTCGGGGAACGCGTCGATCGAGACCTCCACGGAATCCCCCAGGTGGACGCGGACCACGTCGGTCTCGTCGACCTTCACCTTCGCCTGAATGACCGACAGGTCCGACACGGTCAGCAACAGACCGATGTCCTTCGAGAACGTGCTCGGCACGGCGACCTCGCCCTCTTCCACGGCCAGCCGCGTCACGCGACCGGTCATCGGCGCGAGGAGCGTGGTCTTCCGGAGGTTGTCGCGCGCCGACTGTACCGCGGCGCGGGCCTGATCCACCTGATGCTGCGCGGCGGTCAGGTTCGCCTCGGCGACGTCGAACGCGGTCTGCGCCTGCTCGAGCTGCTCCTGCGACACGAGGTTGGGGCTCTGGGTGTGCAGCTCCTTGGTCCGCCCGAGGGCCCGCTCGGCTTGATCGCTGTTGGCCTTCGCCTGCACAGCGGCCGCCTGGGACGACGCCATGGTGGCGGTGGCCTGTTGGAGGTTGGCCTCGTAGACCGTGGGGTCGATCTGGATGAGGAATTGCCCCTGCTTCACGAAGTCACCTTCCCGAACGGCGATCTTGGTGATCCGGCCCGTGATGTCGGCCGACACGTCGACCTTTTTCTTGGGCTGGATCTTGCCGCTCGCGGTGACGGCGGCGACCAGGTCCCGTCGGCCCACCTTGTCGAACCGTACCTCCTGACCCCGGTCCCGGCGGGCGCCGGCGCTGACCACCACGAGCCCGACGATGACCACCACGACCCCGGCTCCCACCAGCACCTTGCCTCGCGTCGACATTGCTGTTCGATCCTTCCGTTACCGCAGCGGCCGGCCGACGGCAGCCTCGAGCGCGGCCAGCGCTTTGTGGTAGTCGTATACCGCGTTGATATAATCGGTCTCCGCCCGCAGCGCGGCCACCTGGGCGTCGAGCAGCTCGAAAAACGTGCCGGAGCCGACGCGATAGCGCTCGGTGGCGAGCTGCAATTGCTCGCGCGCCGCGGTCCGGTTCGTGTCCTGGATGGCGATCGCCTGATAGTCCGTCTGGAGCGTGAGGAAGGCGCTGTTCACGTCCGTCTCTACCTGGAGGCCGCGAGCGCGCACCGACTCCTGCAGGTCCTGTTGCTGGGCCTTGGCCTGCGAGACCTGAAGGGGCTGCGAGAAGTTGCCCCACAGCGGAATCGTCACCGTGAGCCGTGCTTGAAACGGTTGGGGCGTGAAGTTGAAAGGATAGCGGGCGTTCTGGTCGAGGAAGGCCTGCTCGGCCGCCGACGTATTGGCCAGCGCCGCGCAGTTGAGCGGCGCCTGTCCGCTTCCCGCGTTAAACCACGCGGCGTTCGCGTAGGCGCAGGTGACGGAGTCCGACTGTGCGCTCTGGCGGATGGATGCGATCGTCGGATTGACGTCCGAAAGCTTCTGGGTAAACCCGGACCAGCCCGCGGAGAGCGACACGGACGGCGCGTAACTCGACGTCGCGGCCTTCACGCCCCATCCCGCAGCGCCCTCACGCTCGCGGAGCGCCCGGAGCGCGGGGTTCTGCTGCTCGGCCATGGTGAGCAGATCGTTGAGCTGCCACGTGGGCGTCTGCACGGGAAACGTGTCCGTGAGCTGCACGGTCGCGATCGGTACCGGAGCCGAGACGCCGATGTTCTGGAACAGGCGGAGCTTCTCCACGTCGACGCCGGTGCGGGCACGGAGCAGCGCGACTTCCGCCTGGCCCCGCGCGACCTGTGCCTGACGCACATCGAGGATCGAGGCGCGTCCTACGTCGTAGCGAGCCTGCGCCAGCTTCAGGAACTCCTCATCGTGCTGCAGCTGCTGTCGGGCGACCTCCGCGTTGTCGCGCGCCTGCAAAACGGTCAGGTACTGCTGCTTGACGCCCGTGACGAGGTTCGTCTCCGCCCCGTTCACATCGGCCTCGGCCGCGTTGAGCTGCGCCTTCCGCATGCCGGGCTGGCTCAGGGTCTGGCCGTTCAACGTCCAGTCGAGCACGAAGCTGTAGCTCGAGGACAAGGTGGAAACGCTCTGCGAGAAGCTCGACGTCAGGAAGTTCTGCTCGCCGGGACCCGCGTAGCTGATTCCGCCCGACGCGGTCACCGACGGCAACCACAGGCTGGACCACGCGTTCCGGACGCCCCAGGCGGCCGGCGCTCGGTCGTGGATCGCCTGGCGGTAGACCGGGTTATTCTGGCGGGCGAGTGAAATCGCGTCGGCGAGGGAGAGGGTCGCGGGAACCGGTTGCTGGCTGACGGCCAGTAGCGGGCAGACGACGAGCCCGACGGACAACAGCAAAGGCCTCATGGTGATCCTTGGACTAGTCGTTGGGACGTCCCCTCGTACGGGGCGCGGGCCCAAGGGGTTTCGGGGTCCCCGCCCGAGCCCGGGCCGGCGAGAATCTTAACCTACGGTGCGGGTCGAGACGAAGGGCTCAGGAGGCGGGTGCCCGCTCGATCACGAGGCGCCGGGATGGTATTTCGACCTTCGCCAGTCGCCCGTCGGCCCCCAGCCAAACGTGCACCAGTCGGTTCTCCCCCCCTGATACAGTGATGTGCCGCAGGGATGCGGGGTCGCGATTCAGGGTTGTGGCCTGCGTCCCGAGGTCCTGGACGGTCAGAACATCCCGGCGGCCGGCCCGCGGGAAGAGTCCCGTGACCGTCACCGCCTGGGGTCGGGCCTGCCACGCGGCGGGGAGGTAGAGAGCGAACACCGAGTCATCCAACACCGCGGCGGGCGTTGGCGCCGGGAGCTCTCGCGCCCGCTCGGTGCGCCGGCCCAAGATCCGGACCGCGAATCGCCCTCGGCCGAGTTGGCCGAGGATGCGCAGGGGGTCGCGCGGGTCCGCGACGTTGTATTCGAGACTCACGGGATTCGAATCGGGGCCGAGCTCCACGATCGGATCCAGCACGATCACGGGACGATTGCGGTCGTAGCGCACCGTGGTGGCGAGCGTCCAGCGTGCCGCGCCGGCCCCCGTCCGCAACGCCGTCAATCGGAACCCCTCGCGAGCGATCTCCACCGTGTCCTCCCGGACCACGAGCGTGCCTTCGTCCACGGGCGTCTGGAGCGCGAGGAGCGCTAGCAGGAGCGCGGTCACGGCACCGGTGCCCCGAGCACTCGCGTGGCGATGCGCTCGCGAATCATCTTATACAGCCGCTCGCCCTTCTCCCGCGTAGCGATCGACGGGCGGCCGAGGGAGCCCGGTGAGCGCTTGGGCAGGGGAAGGGAGCTCACGCGTCCCCGGCTCCGCTGCCGCTCGGGCACGGCGAAGTCCTGGGCGCGCTCCATGCGCACCAGCTCCGGGGCCAGGTAGAGGAGCAGGGAGGTGTCGAGCTCGCCACCGTGCGTGGGTCCCTCGGGGTCCTCCAGGTCGTTCGAGAAGTCGAGGGCGAACACGTCCACGGTGAAGACCCGGGCGCTCCGCGTACGCAGGGTCGATAGGGCTTCCTGGTGCGGGTCGTGCCCATGGGCGGTCAATATGATGAAAGAGTCCACACCCGCCTGCTCCCAGGAGCCGAGCAGGTCGTTCATCCATCGATGTAACGTCTTGCGGCGGACGGATGCATTTCCGGGGAACGGCCGTATCGTCGCGGTGTTGACGCCATATTCGATGGTCGGCGCGCGCAGGATCTCGAACTCGGCCGACAGGTCGTCCGCTAGGTGCTCGACGATGATGCTGTCACACCCCAGGGGAAGGTGGGGACCGTGTTGCTCGCACGTTCCCACCGGGACGAGGAGGCGGGCATCGCGCTCGAGAATGAAGCGCACTTCGTCGGGAACGAGGGCTTTGAGGTGCAGCGGCGCGCTCATGTAGCGCTCGCGGGCTGCGTGGGAGCCGCGGAGTGGCTGCACGGCACCGCGGCGGCCTCGGCCTGGGTCGCCGGCGCGGCGGCGGTCGTGGCGGCGGTGCTGGCGCTCGCCAAGCGCCCGCGTGACCTGCGCGCGGCCGGGGCCGCCATCGCGTGCCTCGCGCTCGGCGTCGTGCTCGAAACCGGTGTGCTCGAGGTCAAACGCATCGAGTGCTGCTGGCCCGAGGTTCGCGCGAGCCGCGTTCCCCAGGACTCTTCGGAGCTCAAGGCCGCGCTGGCCGCGGCCGTCGCCGAGGCACGCCGGCTCGCGGAGCGCGGCATGACCGCCGCCTTGTTGCCGCGCGACGTCGAATTCGACCAGCTCGCGGACGCCGTGCGGTCGGGGTCGCGGACGCCGGGCGTCGAGCGAGGTGTCGCGATCCTGGCCGCCGACGGTGAGCCCCTCGCCTGGGCCGGCCGGCACCGGTTCGTTCCCGCCCCCTCCCGCGACACCGCGGAGCTGCGCGCCGTCATCACTTCATTCTACGTGGCGCTCGAGGCCCGGCGCCAGACGCAAGGTGGTGGGACGGCGGTCGGGACCGTCTTGCTCGACGCGGCGCCGGCGGCCCCGGATCGCGGGCGTGCCGTCGGCGCGCGCTTCGAGGAGGCGCACGGCGTCGCCCTGCGATTCTCCGCACCCGGCCTCGCGCCTCATGAAGCCGACGTGTTCGATTATTGCCCGGGCGGATGCGCCAACGGCGACACGCTCTTCAGTGTCCAGCCCGTGCCCCCGGCTCAGGGCGACGCCAAGCTCGCGGCGTCGCGCGCCGCGGCGGTGCGCGCGGCCGTTGCGCTCGCCGTCACGCTGCTGCTGCTCCTCGTCGTGGCCCCGGCCGGCCCGTGGCGGTGGCTGGTCGTGCTCGTCGCCGCCTGGTGCACGGCGAGGGCACCGCTCGGCCTCCCCGGACCGGCGGCCGAGTTCTTCTCCCCCGCCGTGTTCTATCGGTCCGCCCTCGGTCCCTTCAGCGCACCGGCAGGATCGCTCGCCGTCCTCGGCGTCGTGGCTCTGCTTGCGGCCAGCACGCTCTGGCGCCGGGGCCTTGAGCGGCGCTGGTGGCATGTCGCCGGCGCGGGGCTGTTGGTGCTCGCCGCCCCATATCTGGTGCGCTATCTGGGTCGGGGAATAGCGCCGCCGGCGAGCGGTGTGGGGTTCGCCCTCTGGATGGGATGGGAGGCGGCGGTCGCCGGTGCTGCGATGGCCCTCATTCTCGGCGCCGCCGCACTCGTGCGCGGCCCGGTCGAACCCGCCCGCGTCTCATGGACCCTTCCGGCCGCGTGCGGTTGGGCGGTCGTCGCGGCGCTGGCGGGGCTTTGGCTCTGGAATCCCTACGGCGCCTGGCCCGAGTGGTACACGTTCTTGTGGCTGCCGGCGCTCGTGGGTGTGCTCGTGCCAGCGCCACGCCGCTGGGCCGTGCTCGCGATCGCGACCGTCGCGGGCACCGCGGCCGCCCTCGTCACGTGGGGCGCGGTGGTAGAGGGTCGACTCCGCCTTGCGGAGCGGGACGCGCAGGGACTGGGACGCGTTGCCGACCCACCGGCTGTGTCGCTGCTCGAGCGCCTGGGGCGGGACCCGCCCGCCGAGGCGCCACGGACTCCGGGTGAGCTGTACGCCTGGTGGCTGGCGTCGCCGCTAGCCGTGGATGACTACCCGGCGAGCCTCGCGCTCTGGACCCCCGCGGGCGAGCCGGAAGCTGAGATTCGCCTGGCGAGCGTCGACCTGCCGCCCGCGGTCGTCTCGGCGCTGGTCCGCTCCCCCGCGACCCGTGAGGGCGCCCGCGTCGAGCGTCTCGACCGCACGCCCGGCGTGCATTACGTGCTCGTCGTTCCCCTGGAATCGGGCGACGTGCTGACGGTGGGCGTGGGTCCGCGCACCCGGTACATCGCGGCCGCGCGCGTCGCCCGGTTCCTCGGGGGGGAGGCGGGCGTGACGCCGCCGTACCAGATCTCGCTGTCGCTCCCGTCGCACGGGCCTCCCGAGCCGAGTGCTCGCGTGATCTGGACACGGGCCGGCTGGTCGGCGCGAGGCGAACGACGCATCGAGACACTGGGCGGCGTGCGGCACGTGCACCTGCGGGTGGACCTTCGGGACCCGTGGGCGCTGGCGGTGCGGGGCGCGCTCGTCGTCTTGCTCGACGCCGTCCTGCTCGCCGCGTGCTGGCTCGTGAGCTTGGTGCTGGCGGGGGAATGGCGACTTCGTCTCGCGCCGCTCGTCACCACCTTACGCACCAGTCATCGCGCGCG
>DASQIB010000212.1:0-12746 GCA_035631795.1 Gemmatimonadales bacterium
GGGGGCGACTACCTGCTTGGGCTTCGCCCGCGGGGCGGAGGGGGGCGCGGTCGGCGGGCTTGGCTGCGCCGGTACCCGAACCGTGTCTTGAATGCGGACAGTGTCGACGGTCGGACCGGGCGGCGGCGTGGAGGGTGCCGCTTCCCGCTCCGCGCTCCCCCGGCCTAGGAGCACATATCCGCCGACACCCGCGGCGACCACCACGAGCCCGACGACGGCCGGCGTGCGTGACCTTCGTTTGGGCGGCGTCTTCGCACGGGCCAACGGCGTCGTCGGCGCGCCGGTGATCTCGGTGGGCGCATCGGCCCCAGCGCGGGGGGCGCGGGTGTGGGGCCGCGGGGCGCTCCGGCCCTTCACGGGCGCCGCAACCGGCTGCTCGGGCCAGACGGCGGTCGCGAACTCTTCCATGGTCGGGAAGCGTTGATCCGGCTCCTTGGCGAGGGCGCGCGAGATGGCGACCGCGAGGAATCCAGGGATGCCGGGACGCTTGGCGCTGGCGAGCGGCGGCGGCTCGTAGATGTGCTTGTAAATGATGGTGTGCACCGAGTCGCCGTTGAACGGCAGCTCCGCGGTGATCATGCGGTAGCCCACCACGCCCAGCGAGTACTGATCGGCGCGCCCGTCCACCGGGGCGCCCTTGCCCTGCTCCGGCGCCATGTAATGGGGTGTGCCGATGATCATCCCGGTCGCCGTGAAGCCGGTCGCCGCTTGAAGCGCCTTCGAGATGCCGAAGTCCGTGAGCATCACGCGGCCGTCGTGATCGAACATGATGTTGGCGGGCTTCACGTCGCGGTGCACCACACTCCGCTGGTGCGCGTGCCCGATGGCACACGCCGCCTCCCAGAGGATCCGCTGGATCTCGGGCACCGGCAGCGGCTCTTTCCGCTCGAGCACCTCTTCGAGCGAGGTGCCCGAGATGTACTTCATGACGAAGTAGTTGAGCCCGCCTTCGCTCTCGACGCGGTAGATCGGGATGATGTTCGGGTGGTCGAGCTTGGCCGCGGTCTTGGCCTCCTGCTGGAAGCGCCGCACGACCTGCTCGTCCTGGGCGACGTCGGGCGGAAGGACCTTGATGGCGACCTCGCGCTCGAGCGTCAAGTCGTGCGACAGGAAGACCGCCCCCATCCCTCCCTTCCCCAACAGCTTCTCGATCCGGTATTTGCCTTCGACGATCCGCTGGAGCCGCTCGCGCACGACGTCGACGCTGCTCGTGCTCGTGGGCCCGTCGCCGCCCGAGACATCCGCGCCGCAGGACAGACAGAAGCGGCTGTTCTCGGGAATCGGTGTGTGGCAGCGGAAGCACGCGATGGCGCCGTTGGTCATCGGCGACTGGGCATCAGGCGCGCGGTCGACGGCACGCGGCCACGATTGCGGCGGGATGTGGGAGGGGTGGCCACCCGTGCCGCCAGCGGCAGCGAGGGGAACGCGTTGTTGCAGAAGGGCGTGCCCAGCACCGGCACCGTTCCGACGCACACCTCGTACATCGTTGCCGTGCCCGCGAAGTCGACCACCGTGACGTAATAGTCGCCCGTGGTCGTGACCGTGGTCGTGAGATTCGCATCCGAGCCGGTGCTCGTGTCCGCGACCACGACCTTCATGACCGTGTCGCCGGACTGTGGCACCTTCAGCACGTATAGATCCAGATCCTTG
This sequence comes from Gemmatimonadales bacterium, assembly GCA_035631795.1. Lineage (GTDB taxonomy): Bacteria > Gemmatimonadota > Gemmatimonadetes > Gemmatimonadales > GWC2-71-9 > AG41. The sequence goes on from DASQIB010000212.1 coordinate 1,651, forward strand.
AGCGAATCCGGATGCACACCCGGCAAGGCGTGGAGCCGAAACTGGTACGTGGTGCCCAGCAGCCCGCTGGCGGTGAGATGCACGCGTAGCCAGTCCACGTCGTGAGGATTCTCGATCGCTAACGTATCGCGGAAGGGCGGCTGCAGCGTGTCCCGCAGGTCGGCGGCGTTGCAAGAGTTGTCGTCCTCGTGGGCGTCCGCCGTCAGCTCGCTCTGGTACCCCGCCACGACGGCGAGGCCATACCGTCCCGCGGCGGTGTAGATGGCGACGCCGTCGAGCGAACCTGCTTGCAGATTCTTGAAGGCGACGATCGTCGAATCCCCTACACCCTCCGACGGCGAGAACCTCGCGCCGTGGCAGTCGTGCGAGCCTGCGCCGAACGTCCAGGAGTCGTGCCCGATGACGAAGTTCTGCGTCGCGCTATTCCAGCCGAGGGAGTCGGTGAGGAAGGTGAGAAACGTGCCGGCGATCTGCGGGGCCGAGAGGGTGATCGTGAGATCCCGCGTCTCGGCTTGCGTGAAATGATACCAGTCCACCCCCGTTTTCTCACCGCGCTTCAGGCGCTCGAACGCAAGCGCCGGATTGAAGAAAACAAGCGCCGGCGCGGCAGCGAAGGGCGGCGGTGCATCCAGATCGATCGGGGCCGGGATGGTGTCGTCGGGCTCATAGATGTCACGCTCGACGACCTTGGTCGTCTCACCGCGCACAAAGCCGAACACTCCGTTGCCGTTGTAGATCCCGAGAATGATGAGGGAGTCGGTGCGCGCGGGAAACGGCACCCAGTAGCGGCGCCGCTGCGTGCCCTCGGCATACGCCGTGTCCGCAAGAGGATTCGGGATGAGCGCCGCACTGTCCAACGTCGCCACGCGAATTGAGTCGACGCCGACGCCATACACTGACAAGAACTCCCCGTACCGAACCGTTCGGGGACGGATGCTGTCGACCTCGATTGGCGCCGAGACCCGGAGGGTGTCGGCGGCGGCGACTTGACCCTTGTCGAAGTTCGCCGCGGCCGCCCGGATCACCGTCGTCCCCGAGGCGATCCCCACGATCTTTCCCGTGTTATCGACGGTGGCGGCGTTCGCGTTGCTGGACGACCAGGCGAAGACCACGTTGGGAATCGGCACCGAGTCGCCGGGCCCGCGCACTTGCCACACACGCGCCGTCGCGACGGTGTCGTGGCCGCTGAACAGGACGTGAATAGGGGTTAGGCTCACATGCACCGAGGAGTCGCGCTCGGTGGGATAGATGCACGTGATGACGGTTACAGAACTGAACGCCAGCGCCAACGCGGCCAGGCCGCGACTGGGTCTCATGCGCTCGTAGTCCGGCGGAGTCGGCAGTCAATGTAATAAATCCCCTGCCGGCAGCGCCTGGACCGCCCTCGCTTACAGCTTGCCGCGCCGCTTCAACTCCAGGTACTTGGCCACCACCGCCTGGGCCGCCCGGTCCGGAGGCACGTCGAGCACCAGCACGCCCGCGCGACGCATGTGCCCCAGGGCCTGCTCGCGGGCCCCCAGCAGCTCTTCGGCCGCGGCCTTGCGGAACGCCTCGTGCGCGACGGCCGGACGGAGGGCCGCGGCGTGCTCGAGCTCCGGGTTCTTGAGGGTGACGGCGAGCGGCAGGTGGCGCGGGCGCAGGCTCGCGACGTTCGCCACCAGCGCATCCGACGCGAACCGGTCGATCACGTCGGTAAAGAGGACGGTGAGCGCCCGTTTGCGGTTCCGCGCCGCGAGATAGCGGAACGCGCCCGGATAGTCCGGCTCGACGAGCGTCGGCTCGACCACCGCGAGCACGTCGAGGACGCGCTTCAAGGCCGTCCGGCCCCGCTGGGGGGCGACGAAGTGCTGCACCCCGTCCGCGAATGCCATGACGCCGACATTATCGTCGTGCTGTACCGCGGCGTACGCGAGCTCGAGCGCCGCCTGAACGACGTAGTCGAGCCGGGACACTCCGGCAATGTCGGCCGTGAGCAGGCGGCCCGTGTCGAGGACCAGCAGCACGTGCTGCCGCCGTTCGGCCTCGTATTGGCGGGTGATCACCTTGCGGCGCCGCGCGGTCGCTTTCCAGTCGATGTGTCGCAGGTCGTCCCCCGGCACCCACTCCCGCAACGATTCGAAGAGCCGGCCTTCGCCAATCTGCCGCAGCGGCGTGATGCCCGGCTCGCGTCGCCGCCGCGCCTGGGCCACCGCCGCGCGCAGCCGTACAGGCACGAGGGGCGGATACACGGCCGCGTCCCACGGCAGCGGCAGGGTGCTGCGGCGCCGTCCGAGTCCGAGCGGGCCGAAGGCGTCGACGACGAACACGCCTCCCTGTTCCCGACCCCGACGCACCGGGACGACCGGTACGGTCTCACGGGCCTCGCCGAGCCGAGGCACGGAGATCCGGCGCGCGACCTGCGTGCCACCGAGCAGGTCCGGGCGTACTTCGCGCAGGCCGAGCCGCGCCGTGCGGGCCGTGCCGTTCACCCACCGGTACGTCACCTCGGCCGCGCGACCAACGGAGAACGCCGGCGGCGCATCGCGAAACACGGCAACCGCCTTCCCTCGTTGGTCGAGTCGTGGCGCGAGTGCCGCGTCGGCCCAGACCGCCACGACGAGCGCCAGGTCGGCGAGCAGCATGGCGTCGAGGCCATCCCTTCCGCCTGCCACAAGCGCGAGCGCTGGGACCACGGCGGCGATCGCGAGCGAGCGAGGGGTCCACAGCACCCCGGCAAGGACGCCCACCAGAAACCACAGCGCCCAGAAGGCCAGCGCGACGAGGCAGTACAGCAGGACGTCGAACCCGATCACGCGGTCGGTACCTCGATCCGGTCGAGAACGGACTTGAGCGCGACATCGGGAGTGACGCCCTCGAGCTCGAGCTCCGGCGCCACGTTGACCCGATGTCGCAATACCGCGGGCGCCAGACGCTTCACGTCGTCGGGGATCACGTAGTCACGCCCGTCCACGAGGGCGGCCGCGCGGGCGGCCTTCAGGAGCGCGACCCCCGCCCTGGGGCTGGCCCCGAGCGTGAGCGACGCGGCGTCGCGCGTCGCGCGCACCACCGACGTGACGTAGGCCGTGATTTGGGTCTCGGCCCGCACGGCCTCGACGGCGGCGCGCAGTCGCCCCAGACCGGCGGCGTCCGTCACGGGCGCCACGCCGTACGTCTCAGGACGGTCGGCCTCGAACCCGGCGACGGTGCGCGCCAGGATGCCCTGCTCGTGGGTCGCGTCGGGATACCCGACGAGGACTTTCATCATGAAGCGATCGAGCTCGGCCTCGGGCAGGGGGTAGGTCCCCTCGAACTCAATCGGGTTCTGCGTGGCGAAGACGGCGAACGTCGCCGACAGGGGATGGCCCACGCCGTCCACCGTCACGACGCGCTCCTGCATCGCCTCGAGGAGCGCGGCCTGGGTCTTCGCGGGCGCGCGATTGATCTCGTCCGCGAGCACCAGGTCCGCGAAGATGGGGCCGGGCCGGAACGTGAAGTCGTGCGACCCCGTGAGGATGCTCACGCCCGTGATGTCAGCGGGCATCAGGTCCGGCGTGAACTGGATACGCTGGAATTTGACGTCCAGCGCCAAGGCGAGGGTCCGGACGAGCAGCGTCTTGGCCGTGCCCGGCACGCCTTCGAGCAGCACGTGGCCGCGGGCGAGCAGGCAAATCAGCACCTCGCGCGTCGCGGCCTCCTGACCCAGCACGACTCGTCGGAGCGTCTCTAGGATCCGGCGCGCGTCTTCGGCGGGCGAAGCTCCGTCCACACGTCCTCCACGGCTTGGGCGGCCGCGAGCGCCCGCTCGGGTCCGCCAGGTTGGTTCAAGATGCGCTGCAGGCGCCGCACCGCGTTCCGGCCCGCGGCGGTCGGCAGGGCGAGCTCCAGGGCGGAGAGCCACGACCGCTGCTCCCCGGGCGCCAGGACCCCCGTGCGGCCCAGCCGGCGCCGCAGGCTCGAGACCGTGAGCGCCACCGACGTGTCCACGCCGGCCGCTCCCTCGAGCCCGGCCGCGAGGGCCTCCAGATGCTCGATCGGTGAGCGGCGCCGGCGCTCGATGACCGCACGCGCCGGACCGAACCGCACGCCGCCGAGCGCGAGCGCGATCAGGAGCACGGCGAGGAGCTGCAGCAGGGCCCAGCCCCCCGGGGCGCGCAACAACCAACCAACGAGCTCTCGGGGAAGCGAGGCCGACCGGCCGAATCCCTGGTGATACTCGTCCCACGCGAGCCGCCCTTGGCGCGGCGGCACGAGCAACGGCGTGACGAATTCGGGGACGGTGGTCTCGCGCCACGCCCGGTTGCGGAAGTACCCCGCGTCGGCGACGAGCGTCACGCTCCCGCCCCCACGGTAGCGGAGCCGTACCGCCGCAGGCCGGCCATCCGCGAGCCGGAGCAGCGTGTCCTGCGCGAGCGGAAGGAGCGTCTTGCATTGGCTGTCTTCGATGTCGCCTCCACGGAGCCGGCGAGCAGTGTCCCGCTCGCCCTGTCCCGTCGCGGGTGGTCGCAGATAGTTCGTGACGGCCGGGAGCACGAGATTCCGCTCGGTCTCGACGACTCGAAAACTGTCCGTCTGCATGAAATCGAAGCGGTACGCCACATCCCAGCCGGCGCACCGGGTGATGCCTCCGCCGGCATTCGCGGCGACCACCGCTCCACCGTCCTTCACGAATCGCACGACTTGCGCGAGCTCCGCGCTCACGAGGGCCTGCGGCGGGTCGACGACGGCGAGCGCGGCGGGGCGGCGCGCGACGTCGGTGGCGAAATCGAAGAGCGGGGTCCGCCGTCGCTCGACCGGCACGCCCAGGCGGACGAGGACGTCGTACAAGGCGCGGCTGCCGTCGGGCCCACTGACCAGCGTGGACGCCCGAAAGTCCATGACGGATGGTGGCCCGCCGGCCGCGCGCCGGGCCGCCCAGATCGCGAGCGCGAGCGCCACGACCAGCAGCAGCACGAGCCCGATTTCAGACTGACGCGACATGCTCGTGGAGGAGGTCGGCTTGCGTCGCGAACGCGCGGTACATCTGCTCGTCGCATGGCGTGGCGCCGAACAGGTGGGCGTACAGGCGTGCCACGAGCTCACCCAGCGAGGCCCGGCCGGTGGCGTCGAGCCGCGCCTCGCCCACGTACTCGGCGGGGGTCTTGGACGGGTGGAACTTGAGCGCCTCGTCGCGATCCAAGTCCAGTAGCATCGCGATGAAGCGGTGCGCGAGGGCTTCCGCGTAGCGGCCCGCGCGCGCCAGCTGCTCCGCGCGCTCGCGATGCGCGCGCGCGTCTTCGACCCACACGCCCGGCGTGCCCGGGACGTGCCCGGCTGTCTGCGTGGTAGGCCGCGTGATTCTCCAGACGACGTAGCCCATGTGCACGAGCACGGCCAGGAGCACGACGATCATCACGACCAGGAGGGCTTGGAAGGCCGCGGGGTGGGCCGACTCGGCCCTGCCGAGCCAGTCGAGGAACCGCCCGATCTGCTCCCACAGCCATTCGATCGGGCTCCGCCCCGTCGCCCAGCGATAAGTCGGCCGGGCGAACACCTCGGCGACTGCCCGGCGCACCGAGTCCGCTGGGATCCCCTGGGCGACGAGCGTCAGGACATCGGTCAGACGATCCCCAACCGTTGGCCCAGGACCTGGAGGTCGAACGCCTCACGACGGACCCTCAGGTCGTAATACATCAGCGTGATGACCGCCGCGATCGCGGGGGCGAGGATCACCGGCACGACCGTCGCGAGCGCCCCCAGGGCGATCGAGAGTCCGGGCATCGTGAGCCGGGTGATCATCACGGGGACCTGCATGACCCAGGCCGGGAGCACGTTGAACAGCAGAAAGGCCACGGCAGCCAACCCGAATACCTTGCCACGGAATCCGCGCGTGAGCTCCCAGGACCGGCGGAAGGCGTCGAAGGCGCTCCCCAGCTCCTCGAGCACGACGACCGGAGTGGTCACGCCATATCCGCATAGCGCGTAGACCACGAACCACACGCCGGCCATGCCTGCCGCGATCATCAAGAGCACACCCACTGCGCCGAGTGCCTTGGCAAGCGCCACCAGCACGCCAAAGACGATCCCGACTCCCACCATACAAAGAAGGAGAATGACGAATTTCCCGAGCCCGACTCCTACCAATCCCCACACCTTCGAGAGCCCGAGAGACAGCGCGTCGTGCAGCCGGGGTGTCCGGCCGAGATACGCGTCGGAGATGATGCGGACCGTGCCCGCCGTGAGCACCAGGCTGGCCAGGTAGTAGAAGACCGCGATCGGGAAAAACCAAGCGAGCGTCGAAAGGGCCGCAGCCGGATCCTGGGTCCGGGTGAGGAGCGCGCCTTGCCAGCGCGCCGAAACGTACACCAGCAGGACGACGGGCACCGCGAGCACGACCGCGACCAGTTTGAAAAAGAGCCCGAAGTGCCGCCGGTACATCACCAAGGATCCGTCGAGGATCTCGCCGAAATTCATGGGCCGAATGTCCACCATGGACGGACTCGCTCCTGGCACGGGGTCGCGATAAGATGTTGACATGCCCGCCCCCGCGCGAGAGCCGCAGCCCGCCGACACCTCACTCCGCCAGCTGTTCGGGATCGAAACCCCGGAGCACGTGGCGCTGCACGTCGATCTGGCGGGGCTCGGCTCCCGCGCCGCGGCGGCCATCGTCGATACGATCGTCGCGGGCCTCGGGATCCTCGTCCTATTCTGGCTCCTCACGCTGCTCGTCGGCGTCCCCGGGCCGGGCGACGCGCTCGTGGGGTGGGTGCTGGCGCTCGTCATCCTACTCCTCGCGTTCGTGTTCCTCGGGTACTTCGTCGCGTTCGAGGCCTTGAACGGCGGGCGGACCATCGGGAAGCAGATGCTCGGCATCCGCGTCGTCATGGACAGCGGTCATCCCCTGACCCCCACGGCGGCAGTGGTTCGCAGCCTGTTCCGGCTGCTCGACTGCTACTTTCCGGGGCTGCCGTTCCTGCCCGGGTTGGGCATGATCTTCCTCCATCGTCGCAACCAGCGCCTCGGCGACATCGTCGCCGGGACGATCGTGGTGCGCGACATTCCGCTGGACTGGGCGATGGCCCCCCCGCCGGGGTCGACCACGGGAGCGGAGCCGGTCGAGACCGGGCCGCCGGAGCTCACGGACGAGGAATTCCGACTGCTGGATCAGTTCCTGGCGCGCGCGGCGGATCTCGAGCCGGCGGCCCAGACGCGCCTCGCGACCGAGCTGGCGCACCGCTTCCAAGACCGGATACCGCGCCGCACGTCCGACGCCGACACTTACCTCGCCGACATCTTCAGTCAGGAGCAACGCAAGCGCCGCAGCCGGTTCGCCACGCGCGCGCGCACCGACGTCGCCGGCCGCACCACCGTCACGGCCGAGCGGTTCCTGGAGCGGAAGCGGGAGGCGTGGGCGCAGTTCCACAGCCTCGCGACACAGGTGGAGCGGTCCGGCGTGAGTCACCTCCCCGAAGCGGAGATCCCCGCCTTCGCGGCCCGGTACCGCGAGGTGGCGGCCGACCTCGCGCGGGCGCGCACGTATGGGGTAGACCCTCGCGTGATCGAGTATCTCGAGCGGGTCGTGAGCGCCGGGCACAACGCGCTCTACCGGGCCCGGGGTCGGCGTCGCACTCCGGTGATCCGCTACCTCGTGCGTGATTTTCCGGCGAGCGTGGTGCGATCGTGGCCGTACGTGCTCACGGCGTTCCTCTTGTTCGCGATCCCCGCGGCGCTCGGGTACGCGCTGATCCGCACCCATCCCGAGCTTCAGGATGAGCTCACGTCACCAGAGATGGTGAGCCGGGCCCGGGAGGCCGCGGCACGTCAGGCGCAGGGGATCGGGTACGCGCAGTCGACGCAAGAAGAACTCCCGCTCATCGCCTCCGCCATCATCAGCAACAACATCAAGATCGGCTTCTGGGCGTTCGTGGGCGGTCTGGCGGGTGGGGTGCTGACGGCGTTCGTCCTCGTGCAGAACGGCCTGAGCCTCGGCGCCGGGTTCGGGCTGTTCGTGAACTACCATGCCGGCACCTATCTCGCCACGTTCGTCGCTGGTCACGGAATCCTCGAGCTGACGGCGATCTTCATCGCGGGGGGAGCCGGCCTTCGCGTGGCCGGGGCGCTCTTCGCGCCTGGTGACCGGACCCGGCGGGACGCCCTGATCGTCGAGGGGAGGATCGCCGCGCGGATGATAGGGGCAGTCGTCACGCTCCTCGCCATCGCCGGGACGATCGAAGGATTGCTCTCGGCGAGCGATGCGCCCGCCGTCTACAAGTACGCGACGAGCGCGCTATCGGTGGTCTTCTTGGGCATCTACTTCGTCAGCGGCTGGACACAGCAGGGAGCCGACGGCCCAGCGCCCATCAGGCCGGCCTAGGGTGCCGAGCGCGATCCCAGTTGGCTGCTCAAGACCTCGAGATCGAACCCTTCCTTGCGTACGCGGAGGTCGTAGTAGAACAAGGTGAACACACACGTGATGAGCGGATAGATGAGGAGGCTCACGAGCGCGACCAGCACCGTGACCGTGGCATCGAGCCCGCCCGCCAGTGCGCCCGCGGCGGCCCCGAGGGCGCCCGCGCCCACGATGACCACGACCAGGAGCGCGAACGATACGATCCACAGCGCCAGGGCCTTGGCCCTGAAGCCCTTGGTCAAATCCCACGAGCGGCGGAGCGCGTCCGTGGACGAGTTGAGCGGCTCGAGCGCCGCCACCTGACCGGCCACTGAATACCCGCAGAACACGATGATGCCGGGCACGATGAGCGCGAGCGTGGCGAGGAAGGTGACGATGCCGCTCAGGAATGTGGCGCCAAAGACCCGGCCCAGCTTCTCCACCGCGTACCGGAGAGCATCGCCCAATCGCGGTACCCCACCCAGGTAGGCGTCGGAGACCGCCCGGACGGTGGCGCCGGTTACGAGCAGGGTCCCCACCGCGTTCAAAATCCGGATGATGAGCCCTCCCATCGGATCCACGCGGCCCCCCGACGCCAGCTCGATGTACAGCTCGACGGCGGTGGGCACGCCCTCGCACGCGATGGCGATGCCGAACAGCAGACCAAAATGACGACGCAACAGCGTGAATGCGCCGTCGAGTATCTCGCCCGTGGACAGGGGTCGGAGCGCGAGCTGGACCATGGTCGCCTCCTTAGAAGGGGAACCGACGCCGTGTGGGAGGCCAACGCCACCATCTCGGAGCGGCGCGCCGCGCGTGGCGCGGATGATTCCACCACCGCGCGGGCGGGCAGAAGAGCGGCCGATGGCGCCGGCTCACCGCCTCATCGGTCCAGGGCTTCGAGCATGCCGCGCATCTTGCGGGAGAGCGCTTCGATCTGCTTCAGACCCGCGACGGTTTCGGCGTCGTACTTCTCGGGGCTCAGGAGCAGGATTTGGGTTTCGGCCAGGATGGCGGCCAACGGGTTGGACAGATCGTGCCGCAGCTTCCTGATCGGGTCCTCTGCGTCCGGCATTTAGAGAAGCGAGCGGTAGAGATCGCGGAGGTGGTGGTCGCGGAGATCGCGCACGGATTGCCACAGGTCGGGCTCCGAGGCGGCGCAAAAGATCTCGGCGGTGGCGCGCTCCCCCTCCGTGTCCGCCGCCCCGAACAGGACCCGGCCCCTCCAGATCGCGTCCTCGGCGCGGCGCACCTGGAGACGAATGGGGATGAGTTGGCCGTCGAATCGAATGGGGGGGAGGTCGTGCACGACCGCTTCGGTCGCGTCCTGCGCGTTGTAGCGTGCCGGTTGTGCGGGCATGCGGCGCCCTAGGGCTGGTTTGTGCAAAGATATACGAAGGGCGCACTTACGCAATAAGGAACGCTGGAGAGGTTGGGGGAAGATTGGGGGTAGGCAGGCCGTGGACTTCACCCCGTCTGAATAACTGGAATCGGAGAAAACGTCACCACAAATAGGGCGACCGCCAACCACCACGCTAGTCCGCGGGTAGGGGGTAGAGGCCTCAAGGAGTCAAGCACGGGAGGATGCCCCAGGCGACCACGTGATAGCGCGAGTACGAGTCCCCCCCAGACGTACCAGCCGAACCACAGGCGCCCGAGCGCGAACACGATCAACCAGAACGCGAGTGCCACGCGCCGATGCCACTGTGGCAATCGTGCATAAAGGATGTGGCCCCCGTCGAGTTGGCCCATCGGCAGCAGGTTCAGCATCGTCACAAACATCCCCACCCAACCGGCGAATCCCACCGGTCCCATGATCAGGGTCTCGGTTCCGCCGTAGAACAAGCGCCGCGCAAGAAGCGTCACGAGAGAGTCCCCTAAAACCCAGGTCTCGCTGCCCAACGGCAGCAGGAGCCCCGTCGCGGCACCGTGACCAGGAGCCACTTGGGCTTGCGATATCCCAATGATCAGCACGGGGAGTGCCACGGCAAAGCCAGCAATCGGCCCCCAGACGCCTACGTCGAACAGCTGTCGGCGGTCGTTGAGCACCGAGCGCAAACGGATGAATGCGCCCATTGTCCCGATGAAGGTTGGAAAGAGTGGCACCGGAATGAAGTAGGGGGGGCGAAACGTCCACCTGGTAGCGACGAGCGGCTATGTAGTGACCGAGCTCGTGACACAGCAGAATAGCTAGGAGCGGGAGGGAGAACGAGAGCCCCGTCGACCACGCACGTAAGAGGTGCGATGGCAGCGGGTATGAGGCGGTGAAGAGCGACAGAGGATCGCCGAGCGGGATGGCTCCGGTAACGACCGCGCCCGCGAAGGTGGTCGTGAGAAGAGTCGCGAGGAACAGCGCGACATGCACCCCCCACCGCTCCGGGCGCCGGCCATGAGGGCGGGTGAGCACGAGATGGCGTCCATCGGGCTCATCGGACCAGTAGTAGCTCCCGGGCCATTGACTGAGCGCGCCCCCGAGCGCCGGCGACGGGCCGGTGTGCGCCGGATGTACAAGCGCGTCAATGACTTCCCGATCGGGCAGGCTCGTGGTCCGCCAGGCGAGCAGGTATGCGCTGAGATTCACGGCGCGCCCTTGACGGGGCGTTTCGGCAAGCCTACTATAGTTCTCTCGCATTCCTTCGACTTCCCAGATTCCATTTTCAACGCGCTCACTCCCCCACCCCGGGGTTTCGCCCGCCGTAGAGCTACGAGGCACGACACACGTGGATATCGCTGAACTGAAGAGGAAATCCGT
>DASQIB010000213.1:0-1977 GCA_035631795.1 Gemmatimonadales bacterium
TGCGGCGGCGCACCGTGCGCCGGGCAGCGGCCTAGCTTTCCGAGTCGACGTCCGGCGGCGCCTCATCCGGCCAGTCGCCCCGGTCTCGATTAAGAGTCGCGGCGGCCAGGCTCGGCTCAAGCTCGTGCGTCCGCGCGTGCATCAGATAGAGGTCGCGCGCGGAAACCATGCCGACGAGCCTTTCTCGGTCGACCACCGGAAGATGCCGGCAGCCGATGGCAAGCATCTTGAGCTCGGCGGCCGTGCTGTCGTCGTCGAGGCCCACCGACACCGAGCCGTCGTCGCCCATGTAATCGGTCACCAGCGCGCCCGCCGGTGCCGCTCCCCTGGCGACGGCTTCGACGAGGTCCCGTTCCGTGACGATGCCGACCACCCTTTCGCCATCCACTACGGGCAGGCAGCTCAAGCCGCCGCGGCGCATCTTGCGGGCGGCCTCGCGCAGAGACTCGTTCGGGCGTGCGCAAACGGCTCCCGGGCGATAGAACCTGCGGACCTTCATGCGCTCAGTCTCGGTTCGCGCAGGGCGCGCGTTCCAGTGCCTAAAGGCCCGTCCGGCCGGGGTCCAACACCGTCACGTCGCCTGCGCCGGCTGAAACTTCCGGCCCGTGATCTCGTTCGCCCAGATGCCTATCCAGTTCTCCCGCGAACCGGGCACGGCGGGATGGACCGGCCACAGCTTCATGCGCCCAGTGGGCGCGCTGCGCGGGTTGGTGACGTCGTGGGCGATTCCCTTCACCATGACGCTCCAACCGGTACCCGCCGCCCGGTCCCAGCCGTCGATCTCGAAGCACACGTACGCCCCCGGGGCCACGTCGAGCTTCGTGCCTGGGGCCGTCCGGAAGACGACCACTCCTTCGTCGAAGAAGTAGTTGATGGGAAAGATGAGCGGATGCCCGGCGTGGTCGACGACAGCGATCCGACCCAGGTCGTTGCCGCGAAGCATCTTCAGGCAGTCCGCGCCGGACATCTCCTGCAGGCCTTCCCGCGGTGGGTCACCCGTTGACATGGCTCAGCGCCTTCACGCCGCTGCGGTTCTGCCCTCCACAAGGTTGATCCTTATCGACGGTTCGTGAGTGATCGAGCTGTGCACGGTGCAGCGCTCGATCACGCGCGCGAAAGCCTGACGCTTTCCGTCCGGCAGGCCTGGCGCGCTGACCTCGAGATCGATCGCGCCGACCCGGTGCGGATTCTCCGCCCACCTGTAGTTGGAGGTGACCCGCAGACCGTCCGAGCTCAGGCCGTGCCGGCGAAGAAAGCGCTGCGCGTAGTGGGCTACGCATGCGGCGAGGCTGGCCACGAAGAGCTCGGTCGGCGTGGGCCCCTCGTCCGCGCCGCCATCCGCAACCGGTTGGTCCGCCACCAGGACGTGGCTGCGCGCCTGGATGCGCAGCCTGTCGCCGCCCTCGTAGGTGACTGTGATCATCAGATGAACAGCGTGATGGCCCCTTCCGCGTCGGCGAGCGCTTTGGTCGCGCCGGCCGGCTCATCAAGGCCGTCGATGAGATCCTCTCGCTTCAAGCCCATCAGGTCCATCGTCATCTGGCACGGGATGAGGTGCACCCCCATCTCCTTTGCAATCTCCATCAGCTGGTGCGGGCTCGCCACGTGGTGCTCCTGGGCGAGGTGGTTCATCATCGCGGGCCCCGCTCCGACGAAGTTCATCTTCGACAGCTTCAGGTGCTCGTCACCGCCGCGATTCATCATCGAAAGCATCTTCTGCATCCAGTTGTCGCCGGTGATGCGAACCTCGTTCTTGACCAGCGGGAACAGGCCCCAGAACGTGAAGAACACCGTGGTCTCCTTGCCCATTGCCGCGCCCGTCGTGGCGAGGATCAAAGTCGGCCAAATCCTGTCGAGCTCGCCGCTCCACGCGAAGATGACGAGCTTCTCACCTTGCTTGGGCGCGTTTGCGGTCGCTTGCGCGGCCGGCGCCTCAATCACTGCGCTCATGGCTAGAACCCCTTCTTCTTGAGCACG
>DASQIB010000214.1:0-2938 GCA_035631795.1 Gemmatimonadales bacterium
GAAGAGCCGCATCAGGTCGTCTTCGAGCGAGAGGAAGAACACGCTCTGCCCGGGGTCGCCCTGGCGTCCAGAGCGGCCGCGGAGCTGCCGGTCGATTCGCCGCGCCTCGTGCCGCTCGGTGCCGATGATCACGAGCCCGCATGGGGGATCGTCGTTGCACGCGCGCCGCTTGATCTCTTCGGCGGTGAGGTCGGCGCGCTCGATCTGCTGGCCGAAGGGTGCCTGGTGCGCGGTAATGCCGCACACCTGGCACTGCTTCACGCCCGGGCCGAGTTTGATGTCGGTGCCGCGGCCGGCCATGTTGGTCGCGATCGTGATGGCGGCGGGCTGGCCCGCCTGCGCCACGATTTCCGCTTCGCGCTGGTGATACTTGGCGTTCAGCACCTCGTGCCGCAGGCCGCGCCGCTTGAGCATCCGGGACAACGTCTCCGACACGTCCACATTGACGGTGCCGACGAGCACGGGGAGCCCGCGTCCGTGCTGTCGCTCCACCTCGTCGAGGAGCGCGTTGTACTTCTCACGCCGGGTCTTGTAGATGAGGTCGTGCTTGTCGACGCGCCGCACCGGCCGGTTCGTCGGAATAACGACCACGTCGAGTCCGTAGATCTGGAAGAACTCGGTCTCCTCGGTCTCGGCGGTCCCCGTCATGCCGGCGAGCTTGTCGTACATCCGGAAGTAGTTCTGGATGGTGATGGTCGCGAGCGTCTGCGTCTCCTCCTGTACGGCGACGCCTTCCTTGGCTTCGACCGCCTGGTGCAACCCCTCCGACCACCGGCGCCCATGCATCAGCCGTCCGGTGAACTCGTCGACGATCAGCACCTTTCCTTCCTGGACCACGTAGTCCACGTCCTTCTCGTAGAGCGCGTGCGCCCGAAGGAGGGCGTGGATGATATGGAGCGTCTCGCTCTTCAGTGCGTACTCTCCCTCGACCTCCCGCCGGCGCTCCACCTTCTCCTTGGGCGAGAGGGTGTCGTCGTGCTCGATCTCGTGTACCGCGTGGGAGATATCCGGTACCACGAACAAGTTGGGGTCCTGCGGAGACATGGTCTCCACGCCCTTGTCCGTGAGGTGGACGGAGTGGCCCCGCTCGTCGAGCACGAAATACAGCTCGTCTTCGATGTGGCGCATCTTCTGGTCGCGGGCCGGGAGCTTGCGGTCCGCCAGGACGTCGAGCTCCACCCGTTGCACCAGGACCTTGACACCCGGCTCCTGGAGTAGCTTGAGCAGCTTCTTGTTCTTCGGCGTGCCGAGCTGCGCCTGGTACAGGAGCGTCGCGCCGTCGTAGGCGGTCTTTTCATTCCCGAGGAGCGGCTCCGCCTTGGCGATGAGGTCGTTCGTCACGGCGGTCTGCTTGCGCACGAGCTGCACCACCTGCGCGTTGAACTGCGCGTACTTCTCGTCCGACTCGCTGCCCACCGGGCCGGAGATGATGAGTGGGGTTCGAGCCTCGTCGATCAGAATGGAGTCCACTTCGTCGATGATCGCATAGGCGTGCGCCCGTTGCGTGCGCTGCTCGAGCGTGAACACCATATTGTCGCGCAGGTAATCGAAACCGAACTCGTTGTTGGTCCCGTACGTGATATCGCAGAGGTACGCGGCCCGCCGCTCGGGGGTCTGCGGCTCGGTGTCGTCGATGCAGCCGACCGTCAGGCCCAGCCAGGTAAACAGGTGGCCCATCCACTGTGAATCCCGACGCGCCAGGTAGTTGTTGACGGTCACCAGATGGGCGCCCCGCCCCGCCAGGGCGTTCAAGTACAGCGGCAGCGTGGCGACGAGCGTCTTGCCCTCGCCGGTCGCCATCTCGGCGATCTTCCCCTGATGGAGCACGATGCCGCCGATGAGCTGGACATCGTAGGGCACCATGTCCCACTTGAGCGCGTGGCCCGTGACCACGACTTCGGTGCCCATGAGGCGGCGGCACGCTTCGCGAACGGTGGCGAAGGCTTCGGGCAGGACGTCGCTGAGCGCCGCCTGCAGCGCCTTCACGTACGCCGCCTCCGCCTGGGAGAGCTGGGAGCTCAGCTCCTTGCGCTGCTCGGCGTCCGGGCAGTCGTGCTTTTCCTTTTTCAGGCGCTCGACCTCCGCCGCCAGCGATCCCGTGCGCTCGGCCACGAGCCCGCGGAGCTTGGGCGTCTGGGCGCGCAGCTCGTCGTCGGACACCCGCTTGAGCCGCTCCTCGTGGCGATGAATCGCGTCCACGACGGGGCGGATCCGCTTCAGCTCGCGCTGGAATCGGGTGCCGAAGATCTTGGCGAACCAATCCTTGTAAGCCATCAACCCTCTATTCGCGGTACAGCCCGTGCGCGGCGATGTACTCGCGCACCGCGTCTGGCACCAAATAGCGGATGGAGCGTCCCTGCCGCAGGCGCTCTCGGATCATCGTCGCCGAGACGTCGATCGCCGGCACTTCCACCACACGCCGGATGGCGGGGTGCCGCGGCAGCGTCGCCCCCATCCCGGGTCGGGCGAATACGACTACATCCGCGAGCTCCGGAAGGGCCTCCACCTCGTACCACGCGCCCAGGTCCCGGGCGGCATCCGCCCCCAGCAACAACGTGTAGCGGTTCCCCGCCCCTCCCCCCCCTCTCCCCCCTCCCCCCCCCGGATCCCGCGTGGCGAGGGCGCGGAGCGTACGTACCGTGTACGAAGGGGCGGGCAGGCCAAGCTCGATGCGCTCGACTCCGAGCCGCGGGTTCCCGGCGACCGCCAGCTCGAGCATGCAAGCCCGTTGCTCCGCGGTCGCCACGTGCGCGGCGTGCTTGAACGGCTGCTCGCGCGCCGGCAGGAACCGCACCCTGGCACCCAGCGCTTCGCCCGCCGCTTCCGCCACCACCAGGTGACCGACGTGCACGGGATCGAACGAGCCGCCGAACAGAGCCTCCACGCGCGATCAGGACGGCGCGGCGGCGCTCGAATCGGCGGGACAAGACTTGTCGAG
>DASQIB010000215.1:0-13121 GCA_035631795.1 Gemmatimonadales bacterium
CAGCAGTTTGCCCCGAACTACACGGTGCGGAGCGCCTACTACATCTACGATCGGGACGGCTGCGTCGAGAACGACTACCGGCAGAATGGCACCATCGATGATGTGTACATGGAATGCTACGACCCGATTGCCGATGCCGGCGGCTTCAACGTCAGCGGCAGCAGCCATCTCGTGACGCTCAAGAATTCACTCATCCACCTGCAGCCGATGGATGGCGTGTTCAAGGGGTCGATCCCGGGCACGGTGGGCATCTTCGAGTGGGGCACGCCCTCGGACACCGCGAGTCCATTTCTCGCCATCTACAACAACGTGTTCCGGGTCGATCAGAATTCAGCCGAGCCGTACCTGGCGCCGCCCCCCGGCAGGCTCGTCGATTGCGCCAATAACGTCATGGTCTGGCTCGGCACGGGAGCGTTCCCGGAGCCGCTGCCGCTCACGTTCAACGGCCGCACGTGCTACACGGTCATGACCGGACAGGCCGGGCTCGACTATTGGAACGCCGCCGTCGCCCAGTGGCGCGCCGATCACCCGAACCTGTTGCCCGACATCGCCCCGCCGGTGGTCTCGCTCTTCTCGCCGGGCATCGTGGGGAGCACCACGCTCACCGGCACCGTGAGCTTGACGGCGACCGCGGCAGACGACTGGGCGGTGGGCGGCGTCCAGTTCGCCATCAACGGGCAGAACATCGGTGTGGAGCTCACCACCCCGTCGCCTCTCACGAAGTACACGTTGTCGTGGGACTCGACCACCCTGCCGAACGGGGCCTATACGCTCACCGCCACCGCCCGCGACACCTCCGGCCATGCCACGACCTCGGCGGGCGTGGCCGTGACGATCCAGAACTGACATGCCCGACCGGCCGACCGCCACGATCCGAGCGCATGTGCTCACGGCCCACCTCCAGGGCGAGGCCGTGCTGCTCGATCTCGACACCAAGCGCTACTATCGGCTGAACTCGACGGCCGCGTGCATCTGGAAAGGCCTCGAGCAGTCGCTCGCGCCGGACCAGATCACGAAGACGCTGGTGGACGAGTTCGACGTCGATCCCGCCCTCGCTCGGATGGAGCTGGACCGGGCGCTCGGCCACCTGCGCGCCCGGGGACTCGTCACGTGATACCGCTCACGGCCCAGGTGATCGGCGCCATCTCCGCGCTCGCCGTCCCGCTGCGACTCCGGGGCTCGGGCATCGCGAGGCTCATCCGCGGCGTGCCCCCGCTCGGACGAGAGCGTGGCGATCCGACTGACGCGCTCCGAGCGGCGCACCGCGCGCTGCGGATCCTCGCGCGCGCGCGCCTGCCCTGGTGGCGGAACACCTGCCTGTACCGCGCCGTGGCCGAATGCCTGGTGCTCCGCTATTACGGCATCCCGAGCCGCGTGCGGCTGGGCGTGGCACGGCCGGGCGATGAATCCCCGATTCGCGCTCACGCGTGGTCCCTGCGAGGCACCGAGTCCCTCGCCGAGGCTCCCACGTCGCTCGTCGTGTTGCGATGATCACGCGCAGCCTGGTGGAAGACGACGCCCTCGAGCTGACCCTCGAGGCCCCGTTGTGGCCGCTCGTCGAGCGCTGGATGCCGCTCGGGCTCGAGCAGCCGGCAAGGGCCGCGGGCGCGACGATCGAGCTGCGCGCGGCCGGCACGCCCCTTCGCCACCCCACCGCGGAGCCGCTGCTCACGCTCGACCGGGTGCGCGCCTGGCCGGACGACCGGCGGGGAGGGGGCACGCTGCTGCGAGGCGGCTTGCCCGCCAGCGGCGGCGTCGTGAGCCTCGACGTGGGTCGGGCACGCCTCTATGCGGACCCCGCGCAGAGTCCCGAGGCCGCCGCGGACGTCTACTCGATGCTCACGGTCTCGGCCGCGCTGCTGCTCACGTCGCTCGGCCGGGCGCTGGTGCACGCGGCCGCGGTGGTGGACCCGGACGGCGCCGCGTGGATTCTGGCGGGCGACGCGCGCTCGGGAAAGTCCACGACGTGCGTGACGCTCGCGTCCGCCGGATGGGAGTACCTCTCGGACGATCAGGTCGTCCTGGCGGCGGGCGGGGGGGGGGCGGACGGCGTGCGGGTCAGTGGGTGGCTGCGTCCCTTTCATCTGGATACCGCCGCCCCGGGACGCGAGCCGACGGGCGAGCGGCACGAAGTGCTGCCCGCGGAGCTCGGGCTCACGCGCTGGCGACGCGGCGCGCCGCTCGCCGGCGTGATTCTGCCAATGGTGGTCCCCGCGCAGCCCACGCGGCTCGTGCCGCTGCCCGCGGCGGATGGGCTCGCGGGGCTGGTGCGGCAGTCCCCCTGGCTCCTCGCCTGCCCCCGCGCCGCGCCGCGCGTGTTCGCGCTGCTCGCGCGAGCGGTGGGAGGCGGGTCGTACCGCCTCGAGCTCGGGCTCGACACGTTTCGCCGGCCGTCCGACCTGTTGCGCTGTCTCGATGCGCTGCGGCCGCGGGCGGGGATCGTGTGGTGAGCCGCGTCGTTCTGCGCCTCGCGCTCGACGAACGGGCGGCGCGGCTGCGGCAGACGCTCGTCGGCCGCTATTGGGCACTGGGGCTGCCGCTGCTCGAGAGTGGTGCGTTCACGCTCGTCTTCACGTTGTTCGTCCGTCCTCGGGTGGCTCCGGTCTCCTATCTGCTGTTCGTGTATGTCGGTGTGCTCGCGTGGCGCACGTTTGCCCGCGGTGTGAGCGCCGCCGCCGGCTCCCTGGTCCGGGCCGCTCCGCTGCTGCGGCAGGTCCCCCTCCACGCCGGCGTCGTGCCGACGAGCGCGGTGCTGGCCGCGTTCCTCGATGCGGGGATCGCCCTGCCGCTCCTCGCCGCGGGTGTCGTGGTGCTGCGTGGATGGCCCGAGCCCGCCGCGTTGGCGCTGTGGCTCCCGATCGCGCTCGCGCTCCAGATCGCCGCCACGCTCGGCCTGGGGTGGCTCGTCGCGGTGGGCAACGCGTTCTACCGAGACGTCGGGCTCGCGATCGGACCCCTGCTCTACATCCTCATGTTCGCCGCTCCGGTCGTCTACCCGACGTCGGTCGTGCCCCTGCCCCTGCGCCCGTTGTTCCTCGCGAACCCGATGGCGGCCGCGATCGAAGCCTACCGGGCCGCCCTGCTCGGCGGCGTGCCTCCATCGCTCGAGGGTGTTGGGCTCGCGTCGCTCGTCGCGCTCGGGCTGCTCGGTGCGGGGTGGGCGGCGCTCCGACTCTGCGACCCGCGGCTGCGGGAGGTGCTGTGAGTCCCGGGCGGCCGGCGCTGCTCCAAGCCCGGGCACTCGCCACCACGCTTCGCCCGCCCCTGGGCCTCGGGGGAGGCCGGGGAGCCCCGGGATTCGAGCTCAAGGACATCTCGTTCTCCGTCGCGCCCGGCGCAACCGTGGCGCTGCTCGGGCAGAACGGCGCGGGCAAGACGACGTTGCTGCGGCTCCTCGCCGGCGTGTATCGCCCCCAGGGCGGCGTCATCAGCGCGCGCGGGCGCGTGGGTCCCGTGATCGGCTGGACGCCGCTCTTCTCGCCCGAGCTCACGCCGCGTGAGCATGTCCGCGCCTATGGAATGGTCGCGGGCGTGCCGCTGGACGTCTACGACGTGATCCTTCGGGCCGGGTTGGACGCGGTGGCGCGGCGTCCGGTTCGGTTGCTCTCCGCCGGGGAGCAAGCCCGTCTGGCGCTCGCGCCCGGCCTGGCGGTGCCCGCCGACATCTATCTCCTTGACGAGGGATTGTCGCTCTGCGATCCGGCATACCGCGCGGCGGCCATCGCGTTTCTGCGGCGACGCGCCGATGAGGGTGCGGCGGTGATCCTGGCGGGTCAGGACCTGCTCTGCGCCCGCGCGTTGTGTAGCCGCGCACTGCTGCTCGAGCGGGGGCGCCTCATCGCGGACACGGATCTCGACACGGCCATCGCCGTGTTCACCGCGCCGAGCGCCGAGGCCGGCCCGACCGCTACCGTGGTCATCGAGAGCGTGGAGGTGCAACGGGTGCTGCCAGGCGCGGGAGAGCGCATCGACGTGCGGTGCCGCGTACGCACCGGTCCCGGAGCGTTCGCCCTGCTCGTGGCGCTCAAGCGACCAGGGGGAGGCGCCGTGCTATTCTCGAGCCGCTGCATCTTCTCGCTGGAGGACCAGGGCGACGGAAGCCCTGCTCGCACCCTCGAAGTGGGAATCCCGGCGAGCGCGCTTCCTCAGGGACCGTACCAGATCGCCGTGGCGGTAACGGACTCTCGCGGCGTGCCGCTGGCGACCCGGGAGGACGCCGCCCTTACTCCGGAGCCTCAGACGCCACCCGATGGTCCCACTCCCCTCTCCCCACTTCCCGATTCGTCCATTTCATTGAGCACGTCGGCGACATCGGTCGCGCGCAGCTGGGACTTCGACTCGTAGACCGCCCGGTCGTGGACGCGGCGGGATACGTGATACAGGCCGAATGCGCCGGGCTCCCGCGGTTCCGCATATCGGACGGTCCACGGATCGGTGCCCCGGTAATGGAGCTCGCCAACCTCGTCCGCGGCTGACTCGGCCCCCAACGGTGGCCAGCCCCGATCGATCAGTCGCTGCTCCACTTTTTTCACCCAGTCCGGGCGCACGAGGCAGAATAGCGAACGGGGACCGGTTGGGTATCGGGAGATCCCTGACGATAGGCAAAATGGGAGAGGGGAGAGGGGAGAGGGGAGTGGTACTCGACGGCACGCAGCAAAGGGACGGAGCGCGGCCTGAACCGTCGCGAACCACTCCCCACCCCCCACTCCCTTTTCTTGATCTCCACTCGCCCATTTCGATCCGTAACCTCCTTGTGCGGTGACTCGGCTTGCCCCACTCTGATACCGCTATGGAGCGCTCCCAACCGGGATTCCCGCAGCAGGCCATGCCCACGGCCCAATCGGTGCTGTGGCGGCCGGCGATCCAGGAGCTGGCACGCCCCGACACCGACCTGAGCCCGATCTTCATCGCGCAGCGCGCCCTCGCCGCCGTGGAAGACCATCTGCATTCCGCGCCCCGCCAGGCGCTGCTCGGGTTTCTGGTGGGGCGGGTGTTCGAGGACGCAGGACAACCCTACCTGGTCGTGCACGGGGCGATCCGCGTGCCGCAAGTGATCGTCGGGGGCGCCACCGAGAGCGTCGTGGCGCCGTCGCTCGCGGCCGCGCAACGGGTGATCAGGCCCGAGGACGGCGTCGTGGTGGGATGGTACAAGAGCGACCCCGGCGGAACCGTGGAGCTCTCGCCACAGGATCACGCCGCGCACGTGCGCCACTTCCACGAGCCCTGGCAGGTGGCGCTGGTTGTGACCCCCGGCCCTCCTCAGTCGAGCCGCGGCGGCCTGTTCCGGCCCACCGGCGATCCCGGCTCGTCCACGCCCTACCTGTCGTTTTACGAGCTGCTCGACGCCGAGACGTTCCGGGACGGGTGGAAGCAGCCGCGGCTGTTTTGGATCAACTACTGGTCGCCCGATCCCGCGGTGTGGCGCGTCACCCGCGCCACGACGCCGCGTCCCGCGCGACTGACGCCATTCCAGACGCCGCCGGGTAGCAGACGGAGCGGACCCGCGGTCCTGCCCGGCGACGAGCGAGACGACAGCGGACCCCGATGGCGCGGGCTCCCGCGCATCCCTTGGCAGTGGGGGGCAGCGGCGGTCGTTGCGCTGGCGGCGGTGGTCGGCGCCGTGCTGCTCGGCATCCGCATCGGATTAGGAACGGCGTCGGCACCGACGGCGACCCCCGCGGCGCCGGTGGGGGCGGCCGACACGACGCCGGCTCGCTCGCCCGACGCCGCGGCGATGGATCCGGTGCGGCGCGCGATCGACGGGTACCGGGCGCGGGCCAAGCTGTTCGGCAGTCACCAGACCACCTGCGACGACCTGGCGCGCGCATTCGCCGACGTGGACGAACAGTGGCTCCACTACACCCTGGCGGCGCCGCAGACGGCGCCAGAAGATACGACCACGGCCACGCCCCAGGGACGCCTGGCCGCGGACGTAGACGAGGTGGAATCCGATTTCGAGCGCTCCGGCTGTCCCCGCCCGTGACCTGACGCGGCACCGCGCCGCGGCACTGCTTCTCGCCCTCTCGTGCCTCTGCGGCGCGACCCCTCCCGCGCCAGCCCAAGGAGGGGGAGGGGGGACGAAGCCGCTCCGCAAGGTCGAGCTGGTCCGCCTGCTCGGCGCGCGGAAGCTCGCCAAGCGGGACGTCGCGGCGCTGGTGCGCCGGAACTGCGTCACCTTCCGGCCTACCGCCCGCGATCGCGCCGACCTTCGTCTGGCCGGCGCCGACGACGCCGTGTTCGCCGCGATCGACGAGTGCCTCCGCGCACGGGCGACCGCACCGAGCCCCACTCCGACGCCCCACGCCGCCCCCGCCGCCCCCGCCGCCCCCGCCCCTGCCGTGCCCGTGAGGTCTCCGCTGCGCGTCGTGGCTCCCCAGCAGGTCTCGGGCGTGGCCGGTTCGGAGACCGAGGTGGTGGTGCAGCTGTTTCGTGGAACGGTTCCGCAGGCGGGCGTCGGGCTCGTGCTGCGAGGCGCGAGCGCGATTCCGGGCGGCCTCACGCAGGACCCGGTGGCGCTCACGGATCAGTCCGGGGCCGCGACGTTCCACGTCCTCGCGGGCACGATGCCGGGCACGTACTCCTTGACCGTCGCGCCGCAGCGCGGTGCTCCGCTGCGGCCGGGCTACGGAGGGGGGGCGGGGGCCGAAATCCAGTTCGTGACGATGCCGGCGGCGATCGCCCGCGCGGAGGCTCCCGCACCCGCACCCGAGCCCCCGCCCCCACCTTCCCCCGTGCCATCCGTGCAATTCACGCAGTGGAGCCACGGCACGGGCCAGCACGGGGCCGTGGGCGCCGCGCTCGCGGAGCCACTCGTTCTGGAGGTGCGTGACCAGACGGGGAAGCCGATGGTGGGAGAGGCGGTGACGTTCGCGACCACGAGCGGCGCGGTGACGCCCGGCATTGCCGCGAGCGACTCGAGCGGCATGATCCGGGTGGGCGTCAAGCTGGGTGGGCACGCGGGACCGGTGGTGATCACGGCGAACGTGGGCACGCTGATCCGGACCGCAACGGTCTACGCTGATCCCGGTCCGCCGCGCGCGCTCGTGGTCCTCCATGGCGACGAGCCCGTCCTCGGCGGCGTGGCGATTCGCTCCCGGGACACGGTCATGTTGCGCGTCGTGGCGCGCGACGCGTTCGACAACCGCACGACCCTCGAAGACTTCTCGGCGACGACGAGCGGGCGAGCGATCGCGCTGCGCTCCGCCGAGGCCCGCGACTCGGTCGGGATCGTGAAGCTCGACCCTCGACGCGACGGCGCGGGGACCGTGGACGTCTCGGCGTCGGGACTGCGGGCACGTGTGGCCGTGGACGTGCAGCTGCCGCCCGCCGCCGGAGGCGCGTGGGCGATCGGCGCGCGAGCGGGCGCGCTCGGCGTGAACACTCCGTGGATCGACGTCCCCAACCTCACGGGAATCTCGGGAGCGGACTTCAGCGTGTTCGGGCGCCGCGTGCTGACACCGGGGATCTCGCTCGCCGTGGGCGGTGCGGTGGGCTCCCTCACGATCGACCAGACGACGGGCTCCACGTCGGCCACGCTGCTCGAAGGATACGGGCGCGTGGAGCTGTCCCTCTTGCCGCGCGGCCCGCTCAGCCCGGTGGCTTCACTCGGTGCGGGCGGGTATCGCGTGAAGAGCGGTGATAATGGGCAGACGTTTTACCACACCAACACCTTCTGGTCGGCGGGTGGCGGGCTCGACGTGCGGCTGTCTCCCAGTGTAACGCTGGAGCTGCGATTCGAGCGCCAATGGCTGACCGATAGCGGCGTCGGGCACGTGGGCACGCTCTGGCCGCTCGAGGCCGGGGTGCGGCTGGCGTTGTAACGATTTGTTTCAAAAGTCAGACTTGTTTCAAAAGTTGGCTGTTGCGTAGACGCCACAGGGACGGCACGAAATGCGCAGTGTGCATCTTGTCCCGATTCGATTTCAAGACCATCATTGATATCGAAGCGCTTGGTCGAGCCGTCGGACCGGCGCCGAACTTTGCGACCGCCGTCCAGGACCGCACGCCTGGCGGCGGCGCATTGTTTCTAAAACAAAAATGGGAGAGGGGAGAGGGGAGAGGTTCACGACGGTGTTGCCTGCGCCTCGTCACGTCGGGTGTGCACCGGATCGAACCTCTCCCCTCTCCCCTCTCCCTTTCTGTTTCTGTCTTTGCAGTTCTTCGTGACCCTCATCACCCATCGCCCACCCGGTTGCCGCAACATTTCCGCATGGCCCCGTCTCGTTCTCCCCAGCTCCTCGTCGCGAGTCATCATGCGGCGCCGGCTACCGAGCTCGCACAGGTGGCCGAGCGCCGGGGCTACGCGGTGCGCCGGGCGTTCACCGGCACGCATGCGCTCGAGCTGGCGCATACCGTGGCGCCGGACGTCGTGGTGCTCGACGAGTCGCTCCCCGATGTCGACGTGCTGGACACGAGCCGCGCGCTCCGGGACGATCCGCAGCTCAGCCCGAGCACGCCGGTGCTGCTCTTAACGGGGGGCGAGCGCTCCCCGGCCGAGCATCATGCCGCGCTGCGGGCGGGCGTGTGGGAGTACCTGTTCCACCCGTTCCATGCGGAAGAGATGGCGGCCAAGCTCGACACGTACGTGCTGCTCAAGCTCGATGGCGATCGCGCCCGGCGCACCGATTCGGTGGTGGACGAGGAGGGGCTGTATACGGCGCACGGGCTCGCGCTCCGCGCGCATGAGTTGACGCTGCAGGCGTTTCACCATGCGGAGCCGGTGGCCTGCCTGGCGATCGCGCCGGTGACGTTCGACGAGCGAAACGCGCGCGCCGTGGATCTGGTGGCGCACGTGCTGCGCGCCATCGGGCGCCGCTCGGATGCGATCGGGCGGGTGGGTCCCGGCGAGTTCGCGGTCATCGCGCCCGGCACCGATCGTGTGGGCGCGGTGCTCTGTGCCGAGCGGTTGGCGCGCGGCATCGTCACCGCCGCGGGCGACGAGCGGCCCAGCCTGCGCGCCGGCTACGACGCGGTCGCGAACGCGCGCTACGCGGCCGTCGAGCCGCGCAACCTGCTCACGCGTGCCACCAGCGCGCTCCGCGCGGCGAAGGGAATGGGGGCGCCCAACTGGATTCAGGCGTTTCGGGGCTAGAGGTTCCGCTCCGGCGGTTTGCATCCCGCTTCCATCGTCCGCAGGCGATCGAGCACACCGCTCAAGCGGCGCCGCGGGGCGCGCTTCTCCCGCAAGCGCCCGCGGAGCCAGCCGACCAGCGAGCGGGGCATCCACACCTCCCGGATCGTCAGCGCCGTGGATCCGCCGCGCCCGTCGAGCCGGAAGAACGTCTTGCACCCCGTTCGCTCGCCGCGCTCCGCCCAGCCGAACGTCGCGGGAGGCGCGTAGTCGACCACTTCGAACTCAGTGGCACGCCCGCCGAATGTCGCGGTGAACCGCGCGCCGCGCTTGAGCGGCGCCTCGTACTCGACGCCCGTGCAGTCCGGCCACCAGTCGGGCATGTGGCCGGGGCTCGTGAGGAAGGCGAAGACCTGCGCCATCGGCGCGTGCACGGAGTCGATGAGCGTATGCGCAACGGGTCGCATGGGGTTACGTCCCGCCGCCATCGCCGTAGGCGGCCACCATCGCTTCGCGCATGAGCGCGAGACTCTGGAACGCGGCGTGCGTCACCGCATCCGGGGACTCGCCGCGCTCGACGCAGCGCTTCACGATCTCGAGGGCCTGCACGGGATGCTCGTCGTCGTACTTGGCGTGCTCCTCGAGCCACCACCGCCCCTTCGGCCCGATCTTTTCGTTCTTGCTCAAGCCCCGCAGGGCCTTCTCGGAGATCTTCTGCGCCATCCCCTCGACGGCGTAATTGGTCGCCGAGACCGCCCATCCGAAGGGCGCCTCGTGGCACGTCGCGGTCAGGAACTCATGAAAGAGCTCCACGTGTAACACGGGCGCCTCCGCCTCGTGAAACCGCTCGCGCGGGACGCCGAACCCCTCGCCCATCGCGCGCCACATCGCCGCATGACGTCGCTCGACACGAATGTTGTTCCGGAAGAATTCGTGGCCGTCGTCCGGAGCGCGCTCGAGCAGGATCTCGAGCCAGGAAGGGAAGTCCCGAACGATCGGATAGAAGGCGACGAGGAATTCCTGTATGCGATGGGGCTCGAGCCGATTCGCGGCCGCGTGCTCGACCACGGGCGTCCGGAGGATCGCCTGCTGCAACGGCTCGAGGGCCAAATTCAACGCGTCGACCCAGCCGGGGTGGGGACTGACCTGAAGCCCCGTCATGCGGCCCCGCGGCGGTGCTCACCCGACCGCCGGGGCACCGGAGAGCGACGGTCGACGCCACGGCGGCGCTCCTCCTGGACGGGCAGCGCCTCGCGACGTCGGTCGCGATTAATGCGGCGACCGGCGCCTTGCCGTCGGTCGACACCGTGACGGGTGATGGGCGGGAGCTGCACGCACCCTCCAGTAGGTTCTTCCCGTGCCGGTAGCCTGCAAGCGTCGTGCTCCTCCACGAAAAAGTCGCGCGGCGCCTCAATTATCTGCGCGCGCGTGACATGTGACCCAACGCGTGATGCGCGACCTCCACACTGGCGTGGGGCGCGGGCGCGGAACACCGTTGCACGGCCGTCGGTACCACCCAACCCGACGGCAAAATGGGAGAGGGGAGAGGGGAGAGGTCCTATCCGGTGCGCGCCTGAAATGACGAGGCCCGCAGCACACCGTCGCGAACCCCTCCCCTCTCCCCGCTCGCGTTTTGGTTTCAAACCTCTCCCCACTCCCCACTCCCATTTACTTTTGTGCATGCCTCTTTCCATCTCCCGCCGTCAATTCGTCGCGGGGACGTTGGGCGTGGTGGGCGCCGCGGCTCTCGGCGACGGCTTCCTCATCGAGCCGACCGCCATTCAGGTCTCGCGCCACGACCTCGTCATGCCCGGGCTGGGCCCGGAGCTCGAGAACGTGCGCATCGCCTGCCTTTCGGACGTCCATCTGCATGGCGGCGTACCGCGGGCGGCCCACGCTGCTCTCGAGCTGCTGGGACGTGAGCGCCCCGACGTCGTCGTCCTGATCGGCGACATCTGCAACCGCCGCTCCGACCTCGCCACGCTCGCCGCGTGGGCCCGGGACGCGCGCGGCACCCGCGCCACGTTCGCCACTCTGGGGAACTGGGAGCACGACGCGGGCATCGATCGCGCGACCGCGGAGCGCGCTTACGGGCAGGTGGGGGTCGAATTGCTCTACAACTCGAGCGCCCGCGTGGCCGCGGGTCCATCGGCACTCACGATCGTCGGCATCGACGACCCCGTACTCGGCGAGCCCGACGTGGCGTTAGCGGTTCGCGACGTCGACGCCGCCGACGCCAACCTGTGGCTCGTGCACGCCCCGGGGTATGTAGACGGGATCCCGCGCGACCGCTTCCCCCGCCCCGCCGCGATCCTCGCGGGCCACACGCACGGCGGCCAGGTGCGGCTGCCGTTCTACACGCCGTACACGCCGTCGGGCAGCGGCCGGTTCGTGGCGGGGTGGTACCGGGACACGCTCGCGCCGCTGTATGTGTCGAGGGGAATCGGAACGGTGTTGGTCGATGCCCGGTTATTCTGTCCGCCCGAGCTGGCGGTCTTTACACTCCGGAAGGGGTAGGGAAATGTAGAATGTAGAATGTCCAATGCTCAATGATCAATGATCATTGAGGATTCTACATTGGAGATTGGACATTCCGAAGGTTGAGGGAGCAGACTTCGGCTCGCGGTACTGGTGTCTCGGAGGGTTCCCGCTCCCCGCCGCCTGCTCCCCTTATGCCTCAGTTGTGCAGATGCGTCAATGCGTAGACCGACAGCGGAATCCCGAGCAGCACCGCCGCCAGGCGGAATCCCTCGAGCACGTCGGTGTTTTTCTTCTTCGGGACTATGAGCTCGTCACCGGGCCGGATGCCCGCGGCGTCGAGCGTCGTGCCCTGCGCCATCAACAGGCGCAACCGCTCCTTCTCCAGAATCGTCGCGTCGCCGCGCAGAATCTTGATCTGATCGAGCTTTGCATTGGTCGTGTAGCCCCCGGCCGCCGTGACGAGGTCGGCGAGCGGCGCCTCGGGCAAGACGCTGTAGTAGCCGGGCTTGGCCACCTCCCCCTGCACCGACAATCGCATCAACGCGCGCGCGTGCACTTCGGGATCGCGCACCAGCCGGCTCACATAGCGGGTCACCTGGTCTTCGAGCTCGCTGCGCAGGATGCCGCGCAGCGGGATCTCGCCGATCGAGGGCAGGACGAGCGCGGGGCCGAACTGCACGGGGAACGTATCGGCGATGCCGAGGTCGCCCGCGGTGCGGGCCGGCGCGTTCGTGGTCGCGAACGTGTCGCCCACGCCCGTGGGCGCGCGCACCACCACGCGGTCCCCCGCCTGGAAATCCCCCGCCTCGAGCCGCGCCCGGATCCGCGCGGCGAGCGGGCGCGCCGCGTTGCGGTCGCCCACGCCGGTGGACGGAGCCTCGGCCACGCTGTCCAGGATCTGGGCCAGCGCGTTCAGCTCGTCGCGCCGGGCCATGAGCCGCCGCGCGGCGGAGTCGGCCTGGGGGATGACGGACTGGCTCGCGCCGGGCGATGGCAGCGTGAGCATCACCAGACCGAGAACAGCGAACGCCGACGATGTGCGCATGATCATTCCACCGTGACACTTTTTGCGAGGTTGCGCGGGCGGTCCACGTCGCAGCCACGCAGCACCGCGATGTGATAGGCCAGGAGTTGTAAGGGGATGATGGTGAGAATCGGCGAGAGCAGCGGCAGCGTGGCGGGCACGCGCAGCTGTTCTTCCGCCAGCGCGCCCAGATCGCCGTTGCCTTCGCTCGTCACCGCGATAATGCGGCCCTGACGCGCGCGCACTTCCTGCATGTTGGAGCACACCTTCCCGTAGACGTGGTCCTTGGGCGCGACGAAGAGCACCGGCATGTTCTCGTCGATCAGCGCGATGGGACCGTGCTTCATTTCCGCCGCAGGATAGCCCTCGGCGTGGATATAGCTGATCTCTTTGAGCTTCAAGGCCCCTTCGAGCGCGACCGGGAAGTTCACGCCGCGCCCGAGATACAGAAAGTTCGGCGCCGAGGCGAACCGGCGCGCCAGCGCCTTCACCTGCGGCTCGATCTCGAGCGCGCGCGTGACGAGCTGCGGCAGCTGGATCAACCGG
>DASQIB010000216.1:0-2262 GCA_035631795.1 Gemmatimonadales bacterium
TGCCACTGCCGGCGGATCCACTCGAGCGCGGCGATCGCGCCCGCGAGGGCCATCTTGTTGTTGGTCGTTTGGGGAGAGTACTCGTAGAAGTCCCACCGCGCCACGCTGTCGCCCGCGGGCGCCTCGATCAGCGCGGCATTGCCGCCGGGACTCGGCTTGGAGCTGTCGTTTCCGAGACAGCTCTCGTCGGCGTGGACCAGGACCTGGGTGGTGGGCGCACCGGCCATGTCAGGGCTGAATGACCACCGGGATGTCGGTGTGGCGGAGAATCTCCTCGGCGTGTGAGACGACCACCGCGCTGGGGCGGCCCTCCCGGTGACTCATGTGGGCGCCCGCGAACAGCGCGTCGCACCGCGTGCGCTTGACGACGTTGGCCACGACTACACCGGGCTTCCCCGGCTCGACGTGCGTGACGAACGGGACCCGCTGCATGGAAAGCGTGGCCTCGGCGACGCCCACCACCTTCAAGCCGGCCTCCCGGTCGTCGTTCGCATGCACGATGTGGACGGTGCTCTCGGCGACGGTCGCGAACTGCATCGCGAGCTCCAGCGCGCGGCGACTCGTGTCGCGCCCGTCGAAGGCGATCGCGATCGACCGCATCGGCGAGGGCAGCCCGCCGCACACGATCACGCAGCGCTCCGCGATCTTGATCAGCGAGGCGACGGTCGGACCGAGGGCGTCGCCCTTCGTCGTGACGCCGCGGCGACCCACGAGCACCGCGTCCGCGGCCTTGGCGAGCTCGGCGAGCTCCACGTCGGCCTGCCCGGTGAGCGCCGTAACCTCGACCGCGAGGCCGGCCGCCATCACCCGTTCGCGCGCCCGCTCGAGCATCGCGGGACCGTCGGTCTCCCGCCCGTCGGGCTCTTTCACGTACGCCACGATGACGGTGCTGCCGAAGCGCTTGCCGAGAAACACGGCCTGCTCGAACGCCGAGTCCGCCCTCGGGCTGCCATCGAGTCCCACGAGCAGGCGCGTGAACATCGCTAGGGCAGGACGGCGAAGGATTCGAGGTCGCGGAGCGGAAATGCCAGCAGCTCTCCGGTCATCGGCAGCCTCCCCTGGAGCGCCTCGTCACGCTCGAGCGTGTCCAGCCGTTCGGCGACGACGACGTACTCCGTGCCCCGCCGTCGCAGCGCCACGCGGCGGCGTTCCCGCACCGCGCGCTCGAGTGCGTCGAGGGCGTCCGGCGTGAGACTCGTAAACTCGAGAATCGCGCTCATCATGTCTCACCTGACGCGAATGTGACCCGACGGCCCGGCGACGGCACGTCCGATGACGGCCGCCACCGGTGTGGCTTCGCGCTCGAGCGCCGTCACGAGCGCGTCGGCCCGCTGGGGCGCGACGGCGATGAGCAGGCCGCCCGACGTCTGCGCGTCCGACAGCAGCGCGCGGAGGGCGTGGTCGATGCCGCTCGCGAACGTGACGGTCGTCGCCGCATGCTCGATGTTGCGCGTCGTGCCCCCGGGGAGGGCCCCCCTCTCCGCGAGCTCCCGAGCCCGCGCCAGCAGCGGCACCGTGGACGAGTCGACCTCGGCTGCGACATGACTCGCCTCCAGCAAGGTCCCGAGGTGGCCGAGGAGACCAAATCCGGTGACATCGGTGGCTGCGTGCACCGCGTCGCCCAGCCCGAGCATCGCGCGCGCGGCGCCGGCGTTCAGCGTCGTCATCGTCGCCACCGCCTCGGCGAGGTCCACGTCCCTTACGAGATCGCGCTTGAGCGCCGTGGTCAAGACGCCGGTGCCGAGCGGTTTCGTGAGCACCAGGACGTCACCCGCTGTGGCGCCGGCATTCGTCACGATCCGGTCGGGTCGCGCTTCGCCCACGGCGGCCAGGCCGTACTTCGGCTCGGGGTCGTCGACCGAGTGACCGCCGAGGATGAACGCGCCGGCCGCGCGCGCGACATCGGCGCCGCCCCGGATCACCTCGCCCAACAGCTCGAACGAGAGTCCCTCTCGTGGCCAGCCCACCAGGTTCAGCGCGAAGAGTGGCGTCGCGCCCATGGCGTAGAGATCCGAGAAAGCGTTCGTCGCGGCGATGCGCCCAAAGTCGTACGGATCGTCCACGATCGGCGTAAAAAAGTCCACCGTCGCCACGATCGCGCGATCGGGGGCCACCTGGAACACGGCGGCGTCGTCGCGGCTCGCGGCGTCGACGAGGATCCGGGGATCCGTCGCGACCGGCACGTGGCGCAAGACCTGCGCCAACTCGGCTGAGCCGAGTTTGCAGGCTCAGCCCGCGCCGTGCGAGTAGCGCGTCAGCCGG
>DASQIB010000217.1:0-7245 GCA_035631795.1 Gemmatimonadales bacterium
GACCTGTCAGACCACCAAGGGTTCAAGCAAAAACATGAGCAGCGCATAGGCCCGCTGCAGGGCAGGGCGTTGCGGCCGTACCACACAGTACTCCCCCACCTGTCGAGGCTGCGCTTCGCCCTGGAGGTCATGACCGGGGGCGGCGGCCTGGCCTCCCTGGCACCGGCCCTGCGTTACAGACGGCCACTCCCGAGGCCAAATGGGAGTCGACCTCGAGCAGGGAAGGCCAGCCGTGCGCACCGAAACCGCGCTTTCTGGTTTGGAGCCATCCGAAGGCGAGACGTTCCGGCTCGCAACGGTGGCCCGGGACGACGCCGTCGAGACCGTGGTGGTCGGCCTCGCCCTGGAGCCCGCGGCCGTTCGCGCGTCCGCGTCGCTCCTCTCGGCGGCGGAGCGAGAGCGGGCGAGGCGATTCGCGTTTGCCCGCGACGCCCGTCGGTTCATCGTCGCTCGCGCGCGACTGCGACAGCTGCTCGGAGCGCGATTAGGCGTGCGGCCTGCATCCGTCGAACTGGTGTACGGCGCACGCGGCAAGCCGGCGCTCGCGGATTCTGGGAGGAACTCCCTGCGCTTCAACCTATCGCACCGCGACGACCTCGCCGTGTACGCCCTGTCGTGGGGATGCGAGGTGGGCATCGATGTCGAGGTGATCCGTCCTCTCCCCGACGCCGACGCCGTCGCCGCACGGTTCTTCTCTCGCCGCGAGCACGCTGCCTACCGGACCCTCGACCCGTGCGACCGGCCCCTGGGATTCTTCCAGTGCTGGACGCGCAAGGAGGCCTTCATCAAGGCATTGGGCGACGGTCTCTCTCATCCGCTCGACAGCTTCGATGTGTCGCTCGCGCCGGGGGCGCCGGCGGAGCTCCTTCGGGTCGAGCCCGTGCCGGGAGACGACCGTGGCTGGCGCCTGGCGAGCTTTTTCCCCGCCCCGGGATTCGTGGCGGCCGTCGTCGCGGAGGAGCGCTGATGCCGTCCTGCGTCTACGAATCGCGGTGGGTGAACGACGATGTGCGGATGTTCCGTGCGACGGTCCGTCAGTTCGTCCAGAAGGAGTTCGTGCCGGCTCAAGACCGCTGGCGCGAGCAGCATGGCTGCGACGCTGCGGCGTGGACGGCGGCGGGCCGGGCCGGCATTCTGCTCACGGACGTGCCCGAGGAATACGGCGGCGGTGGCGGCAACTTCGCGCACGAAGCCGTCGTGTTGGAAGAGCTGGCGCTCGCGGGAGTCCATTTCGGGTCGGTCATTCAGAGCATCGTGGCGCATTACATCCTCGCGTACGGGAGCGAGGAGCAGAAGCGCGCATGGCTCCCCCCCCTGGCCCGGGGCGAGCTGGTGGGCGCGATCGCGATGAGCGAGCCTGCCGCCGGCTCCGACCTGCAAGGGATTCGGACCACCGCCGGCCGCGACGGCGACCGCTACGTCATCAACGGCTCGAAGACGTTCATCACGAACGGTGGGCAGGCCGGCCTCGTCTGCCTGGCCGCGAAGACCGACCCGAAGGTGACGGGCTTGAAGGGCATCTCGCTGATCATCGTCGAAACGGCCGGTCTCGCGGGCTACCGGGTCGGCCGCTCGCTCGACAAGGTCGGTATGCACGCGCAGGACACCTGCGAGCTCTTCTTCGACGACGTGCGGGTGCCGGTCGCGAATCTGCTCGGGCCCGCGGAGGGCAAGGGCTTCTCTCAGATGATGGACCGGTTGGTGTATGAGCGGCTCGGCGTCGCGGTGAGCGCGGTCGCCGTGGCGGAGCGCGCGGTGGCGGTCACCACGAGCTACGTGAAGGAGCGGACGGCGTTCGGCAAACCGCTCATCGAATTCCAGAACACCCGCTTCAAGCTGGCCGAGTGCAAGACGGCCGCGCAGGTCGGCCGGGTGTTCGTCGACAGCTGTATCGAGCGCTTCCTCGCCGGGCAGCTCGACGACATCACGGCCGCCATGGCGAAGTATTGGCTCACCGAATCGCAGTGCCGCATCGTCGACGAATGCTTGCAGCTGCACGGTGGCTATGGGTACATGACGGAGTATCCGATCGCCCGCATGTGGACCGACAGCCGCGTCCAGCGCATCTATGCTGGTTCGAATGAGATCATGAAGGAGCTGATCGCATGTTCCCTCTAGAGGACGTCTGCCTGCACGAGCTGATCGCTGACCAGGCCAGGCGCACGCCTGATCGCGTGGCGGTCGTGTTCGAGGGGGAACGGTTGACCTACCGCGAGCTCGACCGTCGCGCCGATTTGCTGGCGCAGCGCCTGCGCGATTTCGACGTCGGACCCGATACCCTGGTCGGACTGCTGGTGGAGCGGTCGCTCGAGATGGTGGTCGGGATTCTGGGCATCCTCAAGGCCGGGGCGGCTTACGTGCCGATCGACGCGGCGTACCCGGCGGAGCGGATCGCCTACGTGCTGGCCGACGCCAAGGTCACCTGCCTTTTGACACAGGAGCGCCTGCAGCCGCGTCTGCCCGGCGACGCGCCCGAGACCGTGTGCCTCGACACGTTCGACTGGACCGCCGCGGCGGGACCCGAGCGGCCGGATGTGGGTGTTCGGCCGGACCACCTCGCCTACGTGATCTACACCAGCGGCTCGACGGGCCGCCCCAAAGGGGTCTGTATCGAGCACCGCAACATCGTCGGCTACGTGCAGGCGATCTGCGAGCGGCTGCGATTCGAGCCTGGGATGAATCACGCTACCGTGTCGACCATCGCGGCCGACCTCGGCAACACGGTGATCTTCCCCGCGCTCGCCACGGGCGGCTGCCTGCACGTAGTGTCGCAGCAGCGGGCGGAGAGCCAGGCGCTCCTGTCGGAGTACTTCGCGCGCGAAGGGATCGACATGCTGAAGATCGTCCCGTCGCATCTCGCCGCGCTGCAGGCGGGTGAGAAACCCGAGCGCGTCATGCCCAAGGCCCGCTTGATCCTCGGCGGCGAGGCCTCGCGGCTGGATTGGATCGAGCGGCTGCGGGCCCTCGCGCCGGGGTGTGAGATCCATAACCACTATGGTCCCACAGAGACCACGGTCGGGGTGTTGACGTATCAGGTCGGACCGGAGCTGCCCAGCACCCGGACGGGGACGCTCCCGCTGGGGACGCCCCTGCCGCACTCTCGCGTCTATGTGCTGGACGGCGCCGGCGCGGCGGTGCCCGTGGGCGAGCAGGGCGAGCTGTGCATCGGCGGCTCCGGAGTCGGGCGGGGCTACCTGAATCGCCCGGAGCTAACGGCCGAGAAGTTCGTCCCGGATCCGTTCGCCGACGCTCCTGAACGGCTCTACCGCACTGGCGATCTGGCGCGCGTCCTTGCCGACGGCAATATCGAGTTCTGCGGCCGGCTGGACGACCAGGTCAAGTTGCACGGCTACCGCATCGAGCTCGGCGAAATCGAGGGCATGCTGCGCGAGCACGCCGGGGTCCGGGACGCCGTCGTTCGGCTGTGTGAGGACGAGTCTGGCGGCAAGCGCTTGGCCGCGTACGTGGTGCCGAAGCAACCACATCAGCCGCTGTGGGCGAGGAAGGGGCTCTACCTCCTGCCCGATGGCTCGTTGGTAGCGCACCTCAACAAGCACGAAACCGACTACATCTATAACGAGATCTTCGTTCTACAAGCCTACCTCCGCCACGGCATCACGATTCGCGACGGCGATTGCATCGTGGATGCGGGAGCCAACATCGGCCTGTTCACGGTGTTCGCGAGCCGTCTCGCGCGAAACCTGCGGATCGTTTCCTTCGAGCCCAATCCCGCGGCGTTTGAATGTCTGCAGGCGAACGCCGCCGCCTGGGGGCGTGGCGGCGTGGTGCGGTGCCTGCCGCTGGGACTGTCCAGCGAGAACGGCTCAGCCGACCTCACATTCTTCGAGGGACTGTCCCTCCTTTCGGGGTTCTACGCCGACGCAGCGACGGAGCGCGAGGTCGTGAAGCATTACGTGTTCAACCAGGAGCCCGAGACGCAGCCCAGCGAGGAATTCGCCGCGGCGGTCGACGATCTCATCGACAGCCGGCTCCGCTCCAAGACAGTCTCCGCGCAGCTCCGTACGCTCTCGAGCGTCATCGCGGAGCAGCGCCTCGAGCGAATCGACCTGCTCAAGATCAACGTCGAGAAGAGCGAGCTGAACGTGTTGCGGGGACTCAGGCCCGAGGACTGGCCCAAGATTCGCCAGCTCGTGATCGAGGTCGACCTGCGCGAAAACCTGGCGCCGATCACGGCGCTGCTCGAAGGACACGGGTTTGAGGTACTCGTCGAGCAGGACCCGTTGCTGAGACAGACCGAGTTGTGCTACGTGTACGCGATTCGCCCGTCGGCCGGCGATGCGGGCCGCCTGGTTCGGCACGATTCGGCGAGGCCCTATGTCCCGGTGACGCTGCCGGCGGACGGCGCCATCCTGGCCCCCGCGACGTTGCGCGCCCATCTGAAGGCGCGGTTGCCGCACTACATGGTGCCGGCGGCGTTCGTGCTCATGGACGCGTTGCCTCTCACCACGAACGGCAAGATCGATCGCCACGCGCTGCCGGCCGTCTCATTCGAGGGGACGCCCTCCGCCCCCCCGCCCACTGCCGGTGCCGCCTCCGAGACAGATGGTCGCCGGCCGTTGACGGAGACCGAAGCGCGGCTCGCGCGCATCTGGACCGAGCTGCTCAAGGTGGAGCACGTCGGTGTCGAGGACGATTTCTTCGACTTGGGGGGGGAGTCGCTGGTGGCGATCAGGGCCGTGTCGCGGATCCGGGAGGTCTTCGGGGTGGATGTGCCGCTCCGTGATCTCTTCGAGCGCCCGACCCTCGCGGGGCTGGCGGAGGCGATCGATGGGCTGTCGTGGGTGGCGCGGGCGCAGGCGCCCTCCCTGGCGCACGAAGCCGGCGAGCGCGAGGAGATCGTCCTGTGATCGTGTCAGCCTTTCTCGAGGAATTGCGCAGCCGCAAGATCCAGGTCTGGGCGGAAGGCGACCAGCTGCGCTGCGCTGCGCCGACCGGCGTCTTGACGCCGGCACTGCGCGATCAGCTGCGCCAGGAAAAGAGCGCCATCGTCCAATTCCTCCGTTCGGCGGAGGCGCTGGCTCGGCGGGAGCGGGCCATCGTGCCGCTTCAGCCACGCGGCCGGCGCGTCCCGGTGTTTGCCGTGCCCGGACACAATGGCAACGTGTTCTCATTCCGCTTCCTGGCGCAGCAGTTGGGCGAGGATCAGCCGTTCTTCGGGCTGCAGCCTCCCGGCGTAGATGGCGAGTGCGAGCCCCTGACACGCGTCGAGGAGCTGGCGACCTACTTTGCCGAGCGGATCCGGGCATTCCGGGCCGAGGGTCCCTACATCATCGCCGGCCACTGCGCCGGTGGCACGATCGCGTTCGAGCTGGCGCGACGACTCGCGGAGCAAGGGGCGGCCATCACGTTCCTGGCCGTGTTCAGCAGCCCGTATCCGACCTGGTTCCGGCGCGCGCCGCAGCTCCTGGAGCGCCTCGCGCATCAGGCGGACTGGCTCAGCC
Source organism: Gemmatimonadales bacterium (assembly GCA_035631795.1). GTDB lineage: Bacteria > Gemmatimonadota > Gemmatimonadetes > Gemmatimonadales > GWC2-71-9 > AG41. The sequence goes on from DASQIB010000217.1 coordinate 5,463, forward strand.
ACCACGTCCGAACGCTGGCGTCGCTCTCGAACAGGGAACGTCGCCTCTACATCACCGCAAAGTTGGCCGAACGCCGGCGCCAGCGCCGGGCACGGCGGGACGCTCCCGAGGACGCCCCGCCGGATCCGCTGATGATCCAACGCACGAAGGTTGAAGCCGCCACCCTGACGGCGCTGCGTCGGTACATCCCTCGCCATTTCGAGGGCCGGGTCGCCCTGTTTTTCCCGAACAGCGCATGGTTGCGCCCTGGCAATGCGATGCTGCGCTGGCGGGAGGTCGCGGGCGACGTCGAGGAGTATTGCGGGCCGGACGGTTGCGAGGGCGACGTGATGCTTCACGAGCCTCACGTCCGGATGATCGCCGAGCAGTTCCAGGGCTGCGTGCGCCGCATGGAGATGAAGGGCGTTCCTTCTCGGCGCGAACTGGGCTCCGCAGTGAGTACCGAATCCGGAAGCGCGCCGCTATCTTGGGTCCGCGGGGCCTGTAGCTCAGGTGGTTAGAGCGCACGCCTGATAAGCGTGAGGTCGGAGGTTCAACTCCTCCCGGGCCCACTCGAGGTGAAAAGGGGAACGCCCGGCTCGGGATTCGGCTCCGAGCCGGGCTTGTTCGTTACCACCACTGGGGCGGGGAAGTGGCGTGGCCCGGACTCCCGGTGGGGACAGAACCGGATAATAGGCTTGCGGCCTGAACGACGGCACCACGCCACTGAGAGTACGTGATGCCACCAGCGGGTGTTGACACGCGGCAGTCTCACGCACCGGCGTGCTGTCTGTTCGACTATAGCATCTGGATCAGTGGTGCAATTCGGAGGGCACTCGCGCTACCTACTTGGGCTTCACGTTGAAATCGATGGGCACGTTGACCAGCGCGCGCACAGCCTTGCCTTTGACCCGCGCGGGCGTGAACCGAGCCCGGAGGAGCGCCTCGATCGTGGCACGGCTGAACGCCGTGTCGGGGGTCTGCAGGATCTTGACCGAGTTCGGCTCGACGATCCCCATCGTATCGACGATGCATTCTACGAGCACGCGCCCTCCCACTCCCTTTACGCGCAGCGGCACAGGATACTCGGGCGAAGGAAGGAAGACGATGGCGGGCTTCACGTCTACGACAGCCTCGAAGAAGGTCTCCCCCCGCGCAGGAGTCTCGACGGGTTGCTGGGCATCCCCGTAGCCGCTCGCGAGAGACACGAGCAGGCCGACGAGGATCACAAGACGGGTGCGGCATTTCTCGTGGGTGGCCATGATCGACGCCTGAGGAGCCAATAGTAGCGCTCCATCGTACCAAGAACAGGGCCCCGGCGAGAACCGCCCGGGGCCCGATTGATCATGTCACTCAGCTCATGCTACGGAATGGGCACGTTACCGAAGTCGTTGAACCCGGCCTCGGCACCGTCCATCACCGAGAACTGATATCCAAATCCGGTCGCGCACACCGCCCCGTTTTGCGGACTCGGCGGGAAGTCCTGCGTCCATCCCGACTGTACCTCTTCGCATACGGTGTACGTGCCCGCCGGGAGACCGGAGAACACGAAGTTACCGGACGCGTCACTGAGAACGCTTCCAGTGATGGGATTACCGGCTGCGTCGCTACCCGTCAGATCGACGCACCAGCCCACGAGGCCCGGGAAATTCGGAGCGACGTCCTGGAAAACCTGCCCCGTGACGCTGGCCGTGCCCGTACCTCCGGTCGCCTGACCGCACGTCGGCGGTGGGGGCGGTGGGGGCGGCGGCGGAGGCGGGGGAGGGGGCGGGGGGGGCGGGGGCGGGGGCGGGGGGGGCGGCTG
>DASQIB010000218.1:0-8476 GCA_035631795.1 Gemmatimonadales bacterium
GAGAACTGTGCGTCGGCCCGCGTGAGCGGCGGATCCTCGCCTGTGGTGCGGAGGAAGAACACGCCGAGCTGCTGGTCCTTCATGGAGAACGGCAGCGCCACGGCGGAGCGGGTGGGCACGGAGATCTGCTCGCGCTGCCAACGCAAGCGTTCGTCGTGGTACAGCGGATCGGAGTTCACGTCCTCGACCAGCACTGATCGGCCCGTCGTGATGGCGCGCTGGATCTCCGGGTAGCGTGCCAGCTCGATCTGCAGGTTTCGGAGCATCGGGTTCTCGTACGCCGCCACCACCACACCCAGCTGGTCTCCCGGCTTGGCGAGCACCATGGAGCATTTCGAGATCTGCAGCACCCGCGCGACGCGCCGCACGAGGATGTGATAGATCTCGTCCGGCTTGAGTGAATCGGTCACCTCGTGCAGGATGTCGACGATGGCGGCGCGGCTCTGCGCCTCGTCGCGCGCCCGGGCCAGCTCCTGTGCGGAGCGGATGTGGGCCTTGACCCGCGCGAGCAGCTCGCGGACCCGGAACGGCTTGGAGATGAAATCGGCGGCGCCCAGGCCGAGCGCCTTGACGGTGGCTTCCTCGGGAGGCATCGACGAGATCATGAGGACCGGCACGTCCCGGAATCGCTCGTCGGACTTCATTTTGGCAAGCAGCTGCAGCCCATCGACCTTCGGCATCATGATGTCGAGGAGCAGCAGATTGGGCCGCTCCTCCTCGAGCTTCCCGATCAGGTCTTCGCCGCCGGGTGCCGTGACCACCTCGTAGCCGTTTTCCTTCAGGATCCAGCTCAGGGTGCGGACGAGCGACTGGTCGTCGTCGGCGACGAGGATCTTCGCGAGGCCGGGCTCGAGGGTGGCCATCGTCTCTCAGTCCTCGAGCAGCGCCGGGTCGACGTTGCCGCCGCTCACCACCAGCACCGTGGGGGGAACGGGGTGAAGCGCGCCCGAGCGCACCGCCGCCGTGGTAGCGGCGCCGGACGGTTCGACCGTCAGCTGGCATTCGCGCCAGAGAAACTGCACCGCCTCCCGGAGCGCGTCGTCCTCCACGAGGGCCACGCCTTTCAACCGGTCGCGCTGCGCCACGAGCTGGGCGAACGGAATGGCGCCCACGCTGAGCGTGATCAGCCCATCGGCGAGGCTCGCGGTACGATCGAGCCGCACCGGATGCCCGGCTTCGAGTGAGCGCTTGAGCTTGGGCGCCCCGCTGGGCTCGACGCCCCACACGGAGGCGCGGCTGTTCGCCGCCGCGAGCCCGGTCACGACGCCCGCGATGAGGCCGCCACCCCCGACCGGAACGACCACCGTCCGCACGTCCGGCAGCTGCTCGGCGATCTCGAGTCCTACGGTCGCCTGACCGGCGACGATGTCCGGGTGATCGAACGGCGGGACGATCGCCAGGCTTTGCTGCGCCGCGATCTCCTCGGCCTTGCGCTGACGATCTTCCGACGTGCGCCCCGCGAACACCACCTCGCCACCCCATTTCTTCACTCCGGCGACCTTCACCGGCGGCGCCGTCTCGGGCATCACGATCACCGCCCGCACGCCCACCAACTGCGCGGCGTACGCGACGGCCTGCCCATGGTTGCCGCTCGAGTACGTGATGACACCCTGGCGTCTGGCAGCTTGCGGCAGTCGTCTGATCGCGTTGTAGGCTCCCCGCAGCTTGAACGCGCCCATCGGCTGCATGCTCTCGAGCTTCAGGTAGGCGTTCAGCGGCTCGACGAAGCGGAGGGGTGTGCGTACCGCCACGCCGGCGAGCCCCGCGGCGGCTTCCCGCACGTCCTGTGCGCTGACCACGCTACTTTTTCTTCTTGGCGCCGGCCTTCGCCTTGGCGCTCGCCTTCGGCTTGGCCGCAGGCTTCTTCGCACCCTCGTCTCCGTCCTCGTCCTCTCCGTTGTCCCCTTCATCTTCCTTCACGACGCGGGCCACGTCCACCACCAGGTCGCCAGCGGTCAGGTTCATGATCTTCACGCCCTGGGTGTTCCGGCCCGAAATGCGGATCCCCTCCACCGGCACGCGGATCATGATGCCCTTCTTGGTGATCATCATCAGCTCGTCGTCGGGCAGCACTTCCTTGAGCGCGACGATGTCGCCGGTCTTGTCCGCACGCTTCAAGGTGATGATGCCTCGGCCGCCGCGGTGCTGCACCCGGTACTCGTCCAGCTCGGAGCGCTTCCCCATGCCCTTCTCGGTGACGGTGAGCAGCGTGGACTTGCGGCGCACGACCACCATGTCGATCACCTGGTCCTTCTTGTCGAGCTCGATCCCTTTCACACCGGTGGCCGTGCGCCCCATGTCGCGCACGTCCTTCTCGTGGAACCGGATGCTCATGCCGTGGTGCGTGGCGAGCACGATGTCGTTCTTGCCGTCCGTCACCTGGACGTCGATGAGCTCGTCGCCCTTCTCGATATTGATGGCGCGGATACCAACCGAGCGGGGATTGCCGAACTCCGAGAGACGGGTCTTCTTGACCACGCCGTGCTTGGTGGCGAACAGCAGGTACTGGTCCTCCGAGAACTCCCGCACGGGCACGAGCGACGCGAGGCGTTCGTCCTGCTTCATGGCGATGCACGACAAGATCGGCTTGCCACGCGCCGCCCGGGCCGCCTGCGGGACCTCGTGCACCTTCAGCCAGTAGCACTGCCCCTGTTGGGTGAAGAACATCACGTAGTCGTGGGTCGAGGCGATGAAGAGGTGTTCGACCCAATCGTCTTCCTTGGTATGCGCGGAGATGACGCCGCGTCCCCCGCGCCGCTGCCGCCGGTAGGCCGAGACCGGCAGCCGCTTGATGTAGCCCGCGTGGGACACGGTGATCACCATGTCTTCTTCCGCGATCAGGTCTTCGATCGAGAACTCGCCCTGATCGGCCACGATCTCCGTACGCCGCTCGTCGCCGAACCCGTGGGCGAGCTCCGAGAGCTCTTCCTTCAGGATCTTGAGGCGGCGCGGCTTGGAGGCGAGGATCTCCTTGCATTCCTTGATGAACTTGCGGACCTCCTTGAGCTCCTCCTCGAGCTTCGTGATCTCGAGGGCGGTGAGCCGGGCGAGCCGCATGTTGAGGATTTCGGCCGATTGCTTCTCGGACAGCTTGAACCGCTTGCGCAGCGCCGCGTCGGCGGTGGGCGTGTCCTTCGACTTCTTGATGATGCGGATGACCTCGTCGATGTTGTCGACGGCGATCTTCAAGCCTTCGAGGATGTGCTCCCGGTCCTGCGCGCGCTTCAGCTCGAACTCGGTCCGGCGCACGATGACGGTGTGGCGATGCTCGATGAAGTGCTCGAGCAGCTCCTTCAGGTTCATCTCCTTCGGCGCGCCGTCGACGAGCGCGAGCATGATCGCGCCGAAGGTGGTCTGCATCTGCGAGTGCTTGTAGAGCTGGTTCAACACCACGGCAGGCACGGCGTCGCGCTTCAGGTCGATGACGACGCGCATCCCCTCGCGGTCCGAGTAATCCTGGATGTCCGCGATGCCGTCGATCTTCTTGTCGGTGGCGAGCTCGGCGATCTGCGCGATGAGATTCGCCTTGTTCACCTGGTAGGGGATCTCGGTGACGACGATCTGCTGCTTCCCGGTCGACTCCTTCTCCTCCACGACGGCGCGCGCGCGGAGCACCATCCGGCCGCGGCCTTTCTCGTAGCACTCCTTGATGCCCTCGCGCCCATAGATGATCGCGCCTGTCGGGAAATCCGGACCCTTGATGAACTTCCGCAGATCCTTGATCGTCGCGGTGGGGTGGTCCACCAAGTGATTGATGGCCTCGACGGTCTCGGCCAGGTTGTGGGGCGGGATGTTCGTCGCCATCCCGACCGCGATGCCGGCCGTGCCGTTCACGATCAGGTTGGGCAGCCGCGCCGGCAGCACGGTCGGCTCCTGCAGCCGGTCGTCGAAGTTCGGGACGAAATCGACGGTGTTCTTGTCGATGTCTTCGAGCATCGTCATCGCGATGCGCGTGAGGCGGGCTTCGGTGTAGCGGTAGGCCGCCGGCGGATCGCCGTCCACCGATCCGAAATTCCCCTGCCCGTCTACGAGCGGGTAGCGCAGCGAGAAGGCCTGCACCATGCGCACCAGCGAGTCGTAGACCGCCACGTCGCCATGCGGGTGATACTTGCCGAGCACGTCCCCGACGACCGTCGCGCTCTTCTTGTACGGCCGGCCCGGCACGAGGCCGAGCTCGTGCATCGCGTACAGGATCCGGCGGTGCACGGGCTTCAAGCCGTCGCGCACGTCGGGCAGCGCGCGCTGCACGATCACGCTCATCGAGTAGTCGAGGAACGACTCCCTCATCTCGTCTTCGATGAGGCGTGGCAAAATGCGTTCGCGGGCGTTCGGTCCGGTCATGAAAGAGGCAGGTGTCGGGTGTCGGGTTTTCGGGAGGCCGCAGGCGGCCTAAGTTACTAAAAAATAATCACTTAGACAGTGAAAGGCAACGCGAACCCGTTGGCTAACTTGGGCAACCGGCGGGGTTTATGAGTCGCGTTGATGAGGAGTTGATTGAAGCGCAGCACCTTCGCTGTCGGGCCCAGCCTGGGTTCGGCCAACACTGCGCTGAAGCACGTTGAGCGAAGCGGAGTCCATGAGCGGGCGTGTCCTTCCGCGATAGTAGAAGTCGACTTCCCAGGCTGACGCCCGCACCGTCCATCCGCCACGACACCCGGGGGACCCTAACTGCCGGGGCCGCTGAGGCTGTGAAAGATCCACCACGCCGAGGCGGCCAGGACGGCAAGGGTCCCTAAGACAATGGTTCCAGTCATGCGCTCGCCCCGGCTCTGCCACACCTCAACGCGTACGACATCCAACATGTCAACGCCGCACGAAGGTTGCACTCCGCTGTCGTTCGGCTGGCGCGGCAGCTCCACCAGGCTGTCGTTGCGCAGTACAGCATCGTGCAGAATCAAGATGGAGTCGTTTCGAAGGACCACGCGATAATCCCGCGGTGGTGGAGTAGGCAACGGACGAATCGGCTGATCGACGCTCATCCAGCGTCCGGCGCAACCCGCGGCAGCCAGGAGGACCAGCAGCCCCAGGACGCGCCTCACGGTCCAATCTCCACCACGATCTTCCCCAGCTGCTCCGCCCGATCCAATCGCTCGAGCGCCGCGCGGGCCTCCGTGAAGGGAAACACGCGATCCACGACCGGCCGGAGCTCCCCGGTCCCGAGAACCCGCACGATCTCGTGGTACTCCGCGAGGTTGCCCATGGTCGAACCCATGATGGTCCATTGATACCAGAAGAGCCGGCGCAGGTCGAGCCCCACCTTCGGACCCGTCGTCGCGCCGCAGCTCACCAGCCGTCCTCCGCGCCGCAACGATCGCAATGACTCGTCCCACGTCGCTTCCCCGACGTTTTCGATCACGACGTCCGCGCCCCGCTTATCGGTGAGCGTACGGACCTCTTGAGAGACTTTCTGTGCTCGGTGATTGAGCGTCACGTCCGCGCCGAGCCGCTTCGCGCGCTCGAGCTTCGCATCGGAGGACGAAGTGACGATGACGCGCGCGCCCTTGAGCTTCGCGATCCGCATCGCCGCGAGCGACGCACCTCCGCCGATCCCCCACACGAGTACCGTTTCGCCCGCTTGAACGCGCGCGCGGGTGACTACCATGCGCCACGCGGTGAGCGTGACGAGCGAGAAGGCCGCCGCCTCGGCCCATGAGAGCGGGTTGGGCAACATGGGGATGACGGCGACATTCGCCTCGGGGACGACGACCGACTCGGCGAGCGTCCCGGGCAGGTGCTCCCCCAGGAGCTGGTAATTGACGCACAGCGGGTGCTCGCCGGCGCGGCAGTACTCGCATGTGTAATCGGGGATTCCAGGATTGATCATCACCCGGTCGCCGGTCTTCACCGAGCGGACCGCGGAGCCCACGGCCGCGACGACGCCCGCCCCGTCCCCCCCGAGGACGTGCGGGAAGTGGTACTCGTGCGGGAGCCCGCGCACGACGTGGAGATCGAGATGGTTGAGCGCCGCCGCTCGCAGCGCGACGCGCACGTCGCCGGGGCGCAACGGCGCCGGCGGATCGGGGAGCTGGGCGAGCTCGACGCGCTCGAGGCCCCCGGTACCGCGGATCACCCAGGCGCGCATGACGGGGGGAGATGGCCCGCTAGGGCATGAACGCGGGCGTCACCATCTGCTCGGCGCCGGTGGTCGGAATGGCCACAGGCGCTCCCGCTCCATTCGCGCCCACCGGCTGGACGTACACCCGGAACACGTTCTTCTGCACCGCGACGACGAGGCCGAGGAGATCGCCGCCCGGTGACACGGAGAAATCGCTGATCACGAGGTCGGTGCCGGAGAGCGGGGTCGTTTTGCCGCTCGCCAGGTCCGTCTTGACGACCTGCGTCACGGTCCGGCCGCTTTCCTTCTGCTCCACGAGGTACGTCAGCGTCCCGTCGCGCAGGAAATGCGGCGCGCTCTCCTTGCTCTGTGGCCCCTTGATCAGCGCGCGCTGGTTCGAGCCGTCCTTCGCCATGAGCCAGATGTGATTATTGCCCTCGCGGTTCGACACGAACGCGATCAACTCCCCGTCTGGCGACGTGCTGGGCTGGGAGTTGTCGGCGGGCTCCTGCGTGAGCTGGACGGCGTCGGAGCTCGTGATCGGCTGCACGAAGATCTGGCGGTGCCCGGTACGTTGGGAATGGAACACGACCGCCTGGCCGTCGGCCGTGAAGGACGCGTCGCCATCCAATCCGGGGGAGTTGGTGAGCCGCGAGACGCTCGTCCCATCGGCGTCCATGAGGTAGACCTCGGGCTGACCGTCGCGCGTTGTCGTGAACGCGATCCGCGATCCGTCGGGGGAGAACGCGGGCTCGGTGGCGAGGGCCGTATCGTCCATCACCTTGCGGAGCTGGGCCAGGTTGGAGCGCTCGGCGGCGTACAGCTGGAACCGGCCGCTGCGCGAGCTGGCGAGCACGATCTCTCCCTGCACGAACACTTCGGCCGTCGCGCGCCGCCCACCGGGCGCCGTCGCCGTCACCCGCGTGTGCCCGTATGCGGCGGTCGCCACCGCGCCGTCTTCGGCCACGGCGGCCACCTGCGGATTGTCGGACATCCATGTGACGCCGGTGGCGGGGCCGATCACGGCTCCGGTCTCGTCGGCGAAACTCGCCTTCAGCGTGAACCGGCGACCCAGCGGCTCACCCACGCGGCTGGCGGAGAGCTTCAGGCCCGCGGCGATCACGCGGATCTGCCAGGTGACCACGAGTCCCGGACCCGGTCCCTTCACGGCCAGGGTCGTACGGCCCGCTTTCTTACCAGTCAGGACACCGGTCGCCGGATCGAAGGCGGCGAGCGATGTGTCGCCGACGGTCCACCGCATCTGGGCTTCCGTCACGACGCTCTTGTCGGCGGCCAGCGCCTGCACCTGGAACTTGGCGGACCCCTGGATCGGGAGCGGCACTTCGCTCTTCGAGGTCGGGAGCACGGCCAGGGCCTCGACCGTCTTGTGCACGACGATGTCGAGCGTCTTCGACTGGAGCAGCCCGGAGACGGTGAGTGACGTGTGGCCCGGAGCCACGGCGGCCACGACGCCGGTGAGGCTCACGCGTGCCACCGCGGGATCGGCGGCCGACCACTGCAGCGCCAGGGGGCTCACCACGCGCCCGCCCTGCGCGGGCACGACGACATGCAGCGTGTCCACGTCGCCCGGCGACATGACGACGGGCACCGCCTCCTGGATCGCGATGTCGCTCGGTTGGACGACGATCGGCGCCGTGGCCGTGAGGCCGCTCGTGCTCGTGACCTGCACCGTGCCCTGGCCCGGCGCAAGCGCCACGATGACGCCGTTCTGGTCTACGCTGGCGATGTCCGGCCGCAGGGACTTCCAGGTCACGGCCACCGGCGCGGCGGGCGCGCCGTCGTCCTTGAGCGCGCGCGGAGACACGCGCGTGTTCTCGGAAGGCAGCAGATAGACGGTGGGTGGCTCGATGCGGAGGACCGACGCCGGGCCCGTCCCGGCCGGTTGGCCGGCGAGGGGATCGGGCCCCGTCGCGGGAGGCGCGCCGCCGGCTTCGGCGGGGCGTCCCGCAGCTGGGGTCGCGGGAGGCTGCGTCGCCGCGCCTGCCGCCGGCGCGGCGTTGCCCACCACCTGCACCGCGGCTTGCCCCTTGCGCGCGCCGACGTGCGCTTCGATGATGGCCACGCCGCCGCCGACCCCGGTCACCGTGCCCTGGTTGTCGACCTTGGCGACCGCGACGTTGTTCGACGACCAGATCACCCGCACCGTGGGAATGACGTTGCCGGCGCGGTCGAACGCGGTCGCAAGCAGACCGCTGCGTTCTCCGATTTTGATGGTGATCGAGGGCGGGGCCACCTGGACTTCAGCGACGCTTTGAGCCCGCGCCGCGCTCGGGAGTACGCAGGCGGCGAGAAGGATGACGCGGCGTGACGTCATAGCGGCGCGAACGTAAGCGGTCGTAAGTGCCGTTGTCAAGCTAACTTGTCGCGAAATGCACGCCGAGGCCGTGACGTAGGTTGCAG